>DATHBT010000106.1:0-3006 GCA_035295985.1 Pyrinomonadaceae bacterium
CACGGTCGCCGCCCGCAACGTCATCAGCGGCAACGGCACGGCGAATGTCTCCGGCGACGGCGTCAACATCACCGGCAGCAGCGCGACCGGCAACGTCGTGGCCGGCAACTACGTCGGCACGAACGCGGCGGGCACGGCGGCAATCGCGAACGCCTTCAACGGCGTCCGCATCGCGAATTCCGCGTCCGGCAACACCGTCGGCGGCACCACGGCCGGGGCGGGCAACGTCCTCTCCGGCAACACCCTCAACGGCGTCCTCATCCAGACGAGCGCGGCGACGAACACCGTCCAGGGCAACCTCGTCGGCACGAACGCGGCCGGTACGGCAGCCGTGCCCAACCTCTTCGCGGGCGTCAACATCTTCGGCCCCGGCGGCTCGAACACCATCGGCGGCGCGACTGCTGCCGCGCGCAACGTCATCAGCGGCAACACGGGCCACGGCGTCATCATCCAGTCGTCCTCGCTCGCCAACACGATCAAGGGCAACTACATCGGCGTCGCGGCCGACGGTACGACCGCCCTCGGCAACACGGGTACGTTTGGGCGCGGCATCACCGTCGCCGGGTCGAGCCACAACAACCAGATCGGCGGCGCGGCGGCGGGCGAGGGGAACGTCATCGCCAACAACGCCGCCCACGGCATCGTCGTCGGCTCGTCCTCCAACGGCATCGCCGTCCGCGGCAACTCGATCCACTCGAACACGGGCCTCGGCATCGACCTGAACGACGGCGTCGTGACGGCCAACGACGCGGGCGACGCCGACACGGGCGGGAACAACCTCCAGAACTTCCCAGTCCTCACCTCCGCCACCACGAGCGCGGGCACGACGACCGTCGCGGGCACGCTCGACTCCACGCCCAACGCGACCTTCCGCGTAGAGTTCTTCTCAAACCCCGCCTGCGATTCTTCCGGCAACGGCGAGGGCCAGGTCTTCCTCGGCGCGGATGCCGCCACGACCGACGGCGCGGGCGCCGCGTCCTTCAGCACGCCGATCACCTTCGCCGCGACCGTCGGCCACGTCGTCACTGCGACGGCGACGAACACGGCGACAGGCGACACCTCCGAGTTCTCCGCCTGCCTCCCCGTCACGGATCCGCCCGCGGGCACCGTCCAGTTCGACGCGGCCACCTACACGGCGGGCGAGGGCGCGGGCACGGTGACCGTCAACGTCACGCGCACCGGCGGCTCGTTCGGGGCCGTCACCGTCTCCTACGCGAGCACGCCGGGCACGGCCACAGCGCCCGCCGACTACGCGAGCGCCTCCGGCTCCGTGACGTTCGCCGACGGCGACGCCGCGGCGAAGAGCTTCACCGTCGCCGTCGCCGACGACGCGCTCGACGAGGCGGACGAGACCTTCACGCTGACCCTCTCCGTCACCTCCGGCGCGGCCACACTCGGCACGCCCTCGGCGGCGACTGTCACCGTCACGGACGACGACCCGCCGCCCTCGATCTCGGTCGGCGACGTGGCTCTCAACGAAGGGAACTCCGGCCAGTCGAGCGCCGTCTTCCAGATTAGTCTCTCAGCCGCGAGCGGGCTGCCCGTCTCGGTCAACTTTGCGACGGCCGACGGCGCGGCCACCGCCGCCTCCGGCGACTACGCGGCGCAGTCGGGCACGGCCGCGCTGCCGGCCGGCACGACCACCTTCTCGCTCTCCGTCCCGGTCAACGGCGACACGGACTTCGAGGAGGATGAGACCTTCTTCCTCGATCTGTCCTCACCGACGAACGCGACCATCGCGGACGCGCGGGCGCAGGCCACGATCACGAACGACGACGGCGTCCCGACCTTCAACGTCTCCGGCCAAGTCAACGACTCCGCGAACGGCCAGCCGCTCGCGGGCGTGACCCTCGCGCTCTCCGGCGCGCAGTCGGGGGCGACGCAGACCGACGCCTCAGGCAACTACACGTTCGCGTCGCTCCCGGCCGGCGGCACGTACACGGTCACGCCTTCGCTAGCCAACTACGGCTTCGCGCCGCCCTCGCGCACGTTCGCCGATCTTCAGGCGAACCAGGCGGCCGACTTCACGGCTTCGCTCCTCTCCCACACCGTCTCAGGCCGCGTCACGGACGCCGCGAACAACCCGCTGCAAGGAGCGACGATCACACTCTCCGGCTTATCTGCCGCCACGGCGCAGACCGATGCCGCCGGCAACTACTCCTTCGCGAACGTGCCGGCGGGCGGCAACTACGCTGTGACGCCGTCGCTGGCGAATTACACCTTCGCGCCGCCGAGCCGCACGTTCACCAACCTGGCCGCCGACGCGACCGGCGACTTCACAGCCACGCTCGACACCTTCACCATCTCCGGCCGCGTCGCCGACGCGCTCAACGCGCCGCTCGCCGACGCGACCATCACGCTCGCTGGCGCGGCCTCCCGCACCGCGCAGACCGACGCCTCGGGAAATTACACGTTCGCGGCGCTCTCGGCCGGCGGCAACTACACGGTCACGCCGGCGAAGACTGGCTACGCCTTCACGCCGCCCTCGCGCAGCGTCGATAACCTGACGGCGGATCGCACGGCGGACTTCACAGCACGCATCAGCGTCGTCACGCCGGCCGGCTCGACGGTCGCCGTCACGACCCCGGCCGGGACCTTCACCTTCGCGCAGGTCTCCGGCGCGGGCGTGACGACCGTGACGCCCACCAACCCGGCCGCGGCCGGGGCGGCGCCGCAGGGCTACTCTTTCCTGCCCGGCACGCCCTCCGTGGACATCTCCACGACGGCGACGACCAGCGGCGCCGTCTCCGTCTGCCTGAGCGTGCCCACGGTGTCAGACCCCGTCATCTTCGCCGGCCTCAGACTCCTGCACGGCGAGGGCGGCCTGCTCGTTGACCGCACCTCCTCCTCCGACTTCCCGACCAGGACGATCTGCGCGCTGGCCCCGTCGCTCAGCCCGTTCGTTGTGGCCTTCGCGCAGCCGGCCACCATAACGGGCCGCGCCACAGACCCGAACGGCGGCGCGCTCCCCGGCGTCGCCGTCACGCTCGGCGGCGCGCAGTCCGC
>DATHBT010000107.1:0-4549 GCA_035295985.1 Pyrinomonadaceae bacterium
GACGTGGCCGGCGCGATGACGCTCGAAGCCCTGCGCGGCACGCCCACCGCTTTTGACGAGCGCATCCACGCCGCGCGCCCGCACGCGGGGCAGCAGGAGTCGGCCGCGCGCCTGCGCGAGCTTCTGCAAGACAGCGAAATCCGCGAGTCGCACCGCACTAACGATCCGCGCGTGCAGGACGCCTATTCCCTGCGCTGCATGCCGCAGATTCACGGAGCGGCCCTCGACGCGCTCCGGCACGCACGCGCCGCCGCCGAGACGGAGACGGGCAGCGCGACCGACAACCCGCTCGTCTTCGTCGCGGACGACGACTCGGCCGACGTGCTCTCCGGCGGCAACTTCCACGGCGCGCCGCTAGCCCTCGCCCTCGACTACGCCGCCGTCGCGCTCGTCCACCTCGGCAACGTCGTCGAGCGACGCATCGACCGCGTCGTCAACCCCGACAAGAACGAGGGCCTCCCGCCCTTCCTCGCGCGGCGCGCGGGCGTCGAGTCCGGCCTGATGGTCGCGCAGATCGCGGCCGTCGCACTCCTGAACGAGTGCAAGGTGTTCGCGCACCCGGCCTCGACGGACAACCTGCCGACCGACGGCGGCAAAGAGGATCACGTCTCGATGGGCATGACGGCGGCGACGAAGCTCCGAAACATAGTCGCCAACGTCGAGCACGTCCTCGCCATCGAGCTGCTGTGCGCGGCCGAGGGTCTGGAATACCGCCTGCCGCTGAAGCCCGGCCGCGGCGTCCTGCGCGCCTACGACCTGGTGCGCGCGCACGTCCCCGCGCTCACGGGCGACCGCCCGCTCACGGCCGACATCGAGCGGCTGGCCGAGGCCGTCCGGCGCGGCGAGTTCGACATCTGACGACGGCCCCCGCGGTGTTGAAGAGATTTCTCGTCAACTTCTGGTGCAACACGGGCGCGGGCTGGCGGCTCGCGCGCTGCGCCGCGCTGCTGGCCGCGGCGGGTCTGGCTCTAGTCGTAGTGTTCGAGTCGAGATTCATCTACTTCCCGGCGAAACACCCGGAGGGCGACTGGCGTGCGCGCGAGCCGCGCGCCGTCGAGGGGCGCACGACCGTGCGCGTCGAGGACGTGTGGCTGACGGCGGAAGACGGCGTGCGCCTGCACGCCTGGCACGCCGCGCCTCTGGTCGGTCGCGACGGCGCGCTCGAACCCGTGCCGACGACGCGCGCTCTGCTCTACCTGCACGGCAACGCCGGCAACATCTCGCACCGCTACGAGATTATCGAGAGCTTCGCCTCGCTTCCCGCGAACGTCCTCGCGTTGGATTATCGCGGCTACGGCCGCAGCGACGGCACTCCCTCGGAAGAAGGACTCTACGCGGACGCGCGCGCCGCGTGGGACTACCTGACCGGGTCGCGCGGCGTCCCGGCGAACCGCGTCGTCATCTACGGCGAATCGCTCGGCGGCGCGGTCGCCGTCGATCTCGCCTCGAAAGTTCAGCCCTGCGCCCTCGTCGTCCAGTCGAGCTTTACGTCAATCGCCGACATGGCGGCCGAGGTGATGCCCTTCGTCCCGCGCTTCGTGATCCGCACGAAGATGAACTCGCTGGAGAAGATTGCGCGCGTCCGCGCGCCCGTGCTCGTCGTCCACAGCCCGGCCGACGAGGTCGTGCCCTACAAGCTCGGGCGCAAGCTCTACGAGGCCGCGCCCGAGCCGAAGCGTTTCTACGAGATCAAGGATGCGCCGCATAACCTCACGCATGACCTCGGCGGCGCGGCCTACCTCAACGCGCTCCGCGAGTTCGTCGACTCGGCCTGCGGAGAAAAGAAATAACCACAGAGGACACAGAGACCTCAGAGGAAAGAAGAGAGGCCGATCCGAGATTTCAACTTTGAAATTTCAGATCGCCTTTCTTGTCTTTCCTCCGCGTCCCTCTGCGTCCTCTGTGGTTATTTCTTCGCCTAGTCGTCCTTACTTCTCGAAGAAACGGAGCGTGACGCCCGCGGTGAAGGTGCGCGGGTAGCCGGGCGTGGCGTGGATGCGAGCGGCGGCCGGGTCGCCGGGCCGCAGGCGCGACTCGAAGAAGTTCTGCGTCTCGAAGTAGCGTTTCCCGAGAAGGTTGTCGAGCGAGAAGTTGAGGTCGAGGTAGGGGCGCAGGCGGTGGCTCGCGCCGAGGTCGAGCACGTCGAGGCCGGCTGCCCGGATGGATGCTTCTTCGCCGTCGAGCCGGTAGTTGCCGGTGTGGCGGAAGCGCAAGGAAGCGTTCGTGCGGTGCCAGTCGGTCAGCGTCAGCGCGGCGTTGGCGACGGTGTGCGGCGCGGAGTCCACATAGACGCGGGGCCGCGTGCCGCGGAAGAAGGCGTTCATCACGCGGGTCAGGCCGGCGTCGAGGGCGAGGCAGCGCGCGAGCTGTACCGAGGCGCGAAGCTCGTAGCCGTTCGAGCGGCTGGGGCCGAGCAGTTCGATGCTGCCGTCGTCGGGGACATAGACCTGCTCGTTCGAGCGGTCGATGAGGAAGCCGGTGGCCGAAACCGACAGGCGGGAGATTTTATAGAGCGTGCCGGCCTGGTAGAAGTCCGTCGTGGCGACGGCGGGCGCGTCGGGCTGCTGCACGACGCCGCGCGCGTCCTGGCTGGCGACGCCGCGGCCGTAGTTGAAGAAGAAGACGGCGGGCAGGTGGCTCGTCGGCCAGTAGGAGACGCTGAGCTTCGGTTGCAGGCGCGCGGCCGTGCGCGTGCCGGAGTTGGCGGGCGCGGCCAGGTCGTCAACGCCGAAGCGGAAGTGATCGAGGCGCAGGCCGAAGTCTAAGTGCAGGTGGCCTTCGAGGAGATCGAGGCCGTACTGGGCGTAGGCCGCGGTGTTTAGGAGGCGTGCGCGCGCGTCGGTCAGCAGCACATCTGGGTTGTCGATGCCGGCCGCGCGGTTCAACCCAAGCCGGTTCGGGTCGCGGCCGGCGGAGGGGTAGAGGCCGACGTTGATCCGCGCGGCCTGCACCTGCCCGCCGACCGTAAGCAGCGCGGGCAGAGAGCCGAGGCGGTGCGGGTGGAGGTACTGGACGCCCCCGCCCTCCTGCAAACGAGAGTCGTGCTGCTGAATCTCGTCGCCGAAGTTTTCGTCCGTCAGGAAGAAGGTGAAGTTCGACCACAGGTCGAAGAGCGAGCGCGTAAGGTACGCGTCGGCCTTGAAGACGCGCCCGCCGTCCCACTCGCGCCGGAAGTAAACCGCCGCCGTGCCGGAGCGGACGCGCCCGCCGTTGTCAGGATCGACGAAGCCGAAGCGGTCGAGACGGCCGGCGGCGACCTCGTCGAGCGGAATCTGGCCCGAGGAGAAGAAGTCGTTGCGGCCCGCGTTGAACTTGAAGCCGAGCGCGGTGCCGGAACCGAAGCTGCGCGTGTAGTTCCCCGAAAGGTTGTCGCGGCCGTAGCGCAGCGGACTCAGGAACGGGCCGCCGGTGCGCGTGCCCTCGTAGGCGAAGAAGGTCTCCGCATCTTTAACCCGCGGGCTGTAGGCGAGGAAGGCGCGGCGCGTGTCGAACGATCCCGCTTGCAGCCGCGCGGTCAACTGCTGCGGGAGCGATTCGCGCAGGCGTATGTGGACGACGCCGAGGCCGGAGAAGTCGCCGTACTGCGCGTTGAACGGGCCGTTGAGGATGTCAACGCTCCGGACGAGTTCGGGCGTGAGCGACTTCAACTGCCCCAGATACCCTTGCCCGTGCCCCTGCGTCGCCTGATTCTGCTGCACGTCATCGACCAGGACTTTGAGGCCGCCGCCCACCCCGCCGTGATCGGCGTTGAAGCCGAAGCGGCGAATCTCAAGCGACTTGCCGCCGCCCTCGTGTTGGCCGGCATCGATCCCCGCGGCGAGCGTCTGCAAGAGCTGATCGTCGCGCGCGAAGAGGCCGTGGCGATAGACCGACTCGTTCCTGCGCTCGACGCCGGGTTCGAGCGCGTCCGAGACGATGACGACCGACTCGTGGACGGGCCGCACGACGAGCGCGACCTGCACGCGCACGTTCTCGGTCGCGTCCCCCGGCTTGAAGGTGCGGCTGACGAGGGCGATGTCCGCGCCGAAGAATTTGACGGAGAGCGTTCCAGCCGCAGGGACGCTCAGGCGGAAGCTGCCCTCGGCGTCAGTCTCCGCGCGCCGCTCCTCGCCCGCCTCGGTGCGCGCGAGCACTGTCACGCCCGGCACGACCTCGCCGCGCGCCGTCTGAACCGTGCCGGAGAGGACGCGCTCGGCCGGCCGCGACTGCCGGGCGGATGCGCCGGTTGAAAGCAGCGCGACGCACAACAGCGCGCGGAGCAGGTTGCGGGGGAACAACTTTGCGATCACCTGAGAACCCTCTGGAAGGAGATTATGGCCGGCTGGCAAAAGCGAGAGATTTGCGGGCTTACCGTCGGTCTTAGACTTACACTTGCGCGATGATTCTAGCAGCGCGGACGCGGACGCAAAAGCGCAGGCCGCGAGGGCAGTCATTAGCTCGCACGGCCCGCCTGAACCCGGCCTGAAATTAGAATTTGTAGTGGCAGGGCAAGCCCGCGGCCCGTAGCGGCCGACAGGCCGCTCAAACGTAACGCCGACATTCGACACAG
>DATHBT010000108.1:0-4337 GCA_035295985.1 Pyrinomonadaceae bacterium
GGAAGACTAACCTTTCATCCGGCGCGCGGCGCTTGCGATGGATGAAAGGTTAGTCTTCCTGATCTTCCCGGCCGTCGGCCTCGTGCTGCTCGCCATCGGCGTGATCGTGTGGCTGCGGACGCGGCGGTTCATCGCCGCGTCCTTCCGCGTGAGCGGGACGGTCGTCGGGCTGGCGGCGCGACGGGGTCACAAAGGCGGGACGACTTACTCGCCCGTCGTAGAGTTCGCCACGCGCGAGGGCGCGATCAGGCAGTTCACCGATCCCGTTTCGAGCCGCCCGGCCGGGTACAGCGTGGGCCAGCGCGTCGAGGTGCTCTACCACTACCGGGATCACGACCGCGCCCGGCTCGCGTCCCGGTTCAGGCTCTACTTCGTCCCGGCGCTGCTCGGTCTCATCGGTCTGGTCTTCGCCTTCGTCGGTGCCGTGATGGCGCTGGGCAACTTCGGGAGGGGCGGCGAATATTGGTAGGCGAGATTAAAACGGCCGCACGCTTCGACGACCGCGTGGCGAACTACGCGGCGTACAGGCCGGGCTACCCGCCAGAGATGATCGAGTTCCTGCGCGGCGAGCTGGGCCTCGGCCCCGGCTCGGCCGTCGCCGACGTGGGATCGGGCACGGGGATTCTGTCGGCGCTGCTTCTCGTCGAGGGCTGCCGCGTCTTCGCCGTCGAGCCGAACGCGGAGATGCGTGCGGCGGCCGAGGCCGCGCTGGGCGCTGATCCGAACTTCGTCAACGTTGCGGGCACGGCCGAGGCGACGACGCTCGCGGACGCCTCCGTTGACTTCGCGACGGCCGCGCAGGCGTTCCACTGGTTCGACACGGAGCGTGCGCGCGCCGAGTTTCGCCGCATCCTGAAGCCGCGCGGCTGGGCCGTCGTCGTCTGGAACAACCGGCGGACTGACTCGACCGCGTTCCTGCGCGACTACGAAAAGCTTCTGCGCCGGTTCGGCACTGACTACGCGCAGGTCGCGGCCACCTACGGCGACGAGGACAGTCTCCGAAAATTCTTCGCGGCCGGGTACGGCGTGAAGCGGTTCGACAACTTCCAACCGTTCGACTTCGACGGCCTGAAGGGTCGCCTGCTCTCGGCCTCCTACGTCCCGCTCGCCGGCCACCCCTCGCACGGGCCGATGCTCGAAGAGCTGCGCCGCGTCTTCGACGCGCACCAGCAGGGCGGGCGGGTGAGGATCGAATACGACACGGATGTTTACTACGGCCGGCTCGCTTAGGCTCGCGCTCCTCGTCTCCGCGTCGCTGCTCGCGCCGGGCGCGGCGGCAGGCGCGCGGCCGAAGTCGCGCGCGCAGCGCGGCGGCGAGGCGCGGGCGCGGAAGCCCGCCGCGCCGCTCCCCAACTTCGGCGATTACCCGGCCCGCGACTCCTTCGACGGGCGGCCCGCCCCCGTGCGACTCCGCACGCGCCGCGACCGGCGGTACCGCACGCGGCTGCGCGAGGGGGCAGCCGAGGGGCCGAACTTCGCCGGCCGCTACACACTGGTTTACTGGGGCTGCGGGACGGGCTGCGCCGAGGTCGCCGTCGTCGATGCGAAGACCGGCCTTGTCTACTGGCCGCAGCAGCAGTACGTTGACATCCCTTCGGGGAGCGAGAGAGGAGGCGATCCGGACGACCCGTACGGCCGCGGCTATCGCCTCGACAGCCGCCTGCTCGTGCTCACGCGCTCGAACTACGACCGCGAGGCGAGCTACAAGGCCTATTTCTACGCCTTCGACGGCGGGCGCTTCCGCCTCGTCCGCGAAGCGTTGTTGAAGCGATCACCCATTGAGGCCGAGGATGCTCCGCCGCGCGGCGACCCGGTCGATCCGCGCCGGCACTTTCAGAATTGATCCGAAGGGAAGACTTTCAGACACGATGACAGCCACAGCCAGACCGCAAGCGCGCACCATCACCGTCGCACACTCGCCCGACTCCGACGACGCCTTCATGTTCTACGGCCTCTCGACGGGGAAGCTCGACACCGGCGGCCTGCGTTTCGAGCACGTCCTCGAAGACATACAGACCCTGAATGAGAAGGCCACGCGCGGCGTCTATGAGGTGACGGCCATCAGCTTCCACGCCTACGCCTACGTCGCGGACAAGTACGCCCTGCTCCCGCACGGCGCTTCAATCGGCGACAACTACGGCCCCGTCGTCGTCTCGCGCGAGAAGCTGCGGCCCGAAGACCTGTCGCGGGTGAAGGTCGCCGTGCCCGGCGAGCTGACGAGCGCCTTCCTCGCGCTCCGCATCTTTTGTCCCGACTTCCGCTACGAGGTCGTCGCCTTCGACAAGATCATCGACGCCGTCCGGGAGGGCCGCGCCGACGCCGGCCTGCTCATCCACGAGGGGCAGCTCTTCTACCACGAGCTGGGCCTCAACAAGGTCTTAGACCTCGGCGAGTGGTGGCACGAGCGCACGGGCCTCCCTCTGCCGATGGGCGGCAACGTCATCCGCCGCGACCTCGGCCCTGACGTAATCAGACAGGTCTCGCGCTGCCTGCACGCCTCAATCCGCTACTCGCTCGACCACCGCGAGGACGCGCTCCGGTACGCCATGCAGTTCGCCCGCGACATGGACGCGGAGACGGCCGACCGCTTTGTCGGCATGTGGGTCAACGAGCTGACGCTCGACTACACTGAGCGCGGGCGCGAGGCCGTCCAGCGCCTGTTAGACGAGGGTTTTCGGGCCGGCGTCATCCCCCGCCGCGTCGAGGTGGAATTCGTCGGGTAGTGAGCGGCGAGCAGTGAGCAGATCAGAAGCCGGACAGCTACCGCTCCATTCCGCCTTTTCCGCCCACTTCTCACTCCTCACCGCTCACTTTCATCTGGCAACAACGGCGGCGGCTCGCGCATCTCAACAGTTCCCGTGTCGGGTCGCGACGGCGGTGGTTAGCGCGGCGCGGCGGGCCATTCCGAGTTAAGCTAAAAACGAAGTTATGAGACGATTCAAACTCTTCTCCGCCCTGTCGGCCGCGCTTCTCCTGTCGCTCTCTTTCGTCGCCTCCGCTGTGCCGGCCTTCGCTCAGCAGCAGGCTTCGGCCGCGGCCCCGGCCTCCTCGTCGGCCGGCCTCGACACGGAGCGCATCATCCGCTCCTTCGTCGCCAAGGAGGTCGAGTTCCGGCGTGCGCTGACGCAGTACGGCTTCAAGCGCGACGCCATCGTGCAGACCATCGGCATGGGCGGCCAGATTTCGGGCGAGTACCGCCGCACGTCGAACTTCACCTTCGACGACGCGGGCCGCCGCTTCGAGCGCGTCACCTTCGCGCCGATGTCCACCCTCAAGGAGATCGAGCTCACGCCGGAGGACATCGAAGATTTGAGCGGCGTGCAGACGTTCTCCCTCAACCCGTCGAACGCGCACCTCTACAACATCACCTACGCGGGCCAGGAGCGCATCGACGAACTAGACCTCTACATCTTCGACATCAGCCCGAAGGTGATGCCCGACCCGAAGACCAAGGAGCGGCGCTTCCAGGGCCGCGTCTGGGTTGACAAGCAGGACTTGCAGATCGTCAAGGTGCGCGGCAAGGGCGTGCCCGAAGGCAAGCAGCGCTTCCCCACCTTCGAGACCTACCGCGAGAACATCGACGGCCTCTACTGGTTCCCGACCTACACCTACGCCGACGAGAAGCTAGTCTTCCCGAACGGGCAGGTCACGCACGTCCGCATGAGGATCAAGTTCACCGACTTCGCCCGCGCCCGCGGCTCCGTCAAGATCATCGAGGAGGGCGAACCCGGCGACGTGCCCGAAGAGAAGCCTTCGCCGACGCCGCGGCGAAAACCTTAAAGCCGCAGCAGACGGCAGACCGAAAAGCCCCGCGGCCGCGAGTTGTTGATGCTCGCGGCCGCGGGGCTTTTTATCTCGCCGCGCGCCGGTGTCAGATCGCTCGCGGCCGCGCGTCCACGCCCGACTCGCCTTCACTCGCCGAGTCGGCCCCTCGTGATTCGCGTGAGCGACTCGTTCACGTCGAACTTCTTCGCGCGCAGGCCCTTGATGCCGAACGACTCCATCCGCTCGATCTTTGGCCCCATGTAGGCGTCGAGCGAGGCCTCGTCCTCGAACAGGTAAACCCCGCCCGCCTCCCCCGTCTCACGGTTCTCCGTCCACACCTTGCAGATCAGGCCGGGGACGCCCGCGATGCGGTGCGCGAGATCGGACAACTCCGCGGCCATCTCGTCGCCCCACGGGCCGGAGTAGAGGTAATCCATCTGTAGGAGTTTAAGGGCCACAACAACTTCCCCCTTCCGCGGTAATCAGGTTAGCTTCGGCACACCCCGGCGGCGCGGCCGGACTCAGGCGGCGAGCAGTTCGGCGGCGATGCGCGAGCGCGTCTCCCTGATGAG
>DATHBT010000109.1:0-13703 GCA_035295985.1 Pyrinomonadaceae bacterium
CTTCATTGGGTGATCGATTAGGTTTGCCTGTTTACGGTGATAGAAAGCCCCGGCTTATGTTTCGCAAGAAGATAGCTTACGTATTGGTCAGGATTATCCTGTGGGTGATCCTGCCGCTGGTCTGTGTCGAATTTGTGATGATAGTTCTCGACCCGTACCTCTTTAAAAACTTTTACGAGTACGACCCCGACCTGGGCTTCCGCGTCCGCGCGTACGCCCCCGGCGCGGACGGCGCCCTGACAAATCAATTCGGCTTTAACGACCGGGACTACCCCCTGCAAAAAACTCCCGGCACCACTCGTCTGTTAGTGCTCGGCGACTCTTTCGGATGGGCCGGGGGCCGCGACGGTAACTACACGGCCCTGCTGGAGCGGATGTTCGAGCGCCGTGACGGCCAACATAAAATCGATGTGATTAACGCATGCTACCCGGCGACCCACCCCGGCGACCAACTGGCCCTGCTGAAAAAATACGGGCTGCAATATGACCCCGATGTAGTAATGCTGGGCTTTTTCGTCGGCAATGATTTTCTCGCCGTCCCGGGCCGGAAGAGGATTATCGTTAACGGCTTATACGTCTACGTCAACAGAAACGCGGAGTATAAATTCCTGGGCTACCCGATTATCCCTCAGTCCCGGCTCTACCTATTCGTGAAGCAGCAATACAGGGTTTACACGGAGTCAAAAAGGGCGGCGGAAATGGGGCAGTACCTGCCGGGGCAGGGGCTGACTTTATCGGAAGAGACCTTCCTGGAGATAGAGAGGGCGAGGCTGGAGTTCTTCAACGTAAACCCCTCAGCCCGGGGGAGCTTTCAGCCGGGGATCGATTATGTTTTGCAGAGTATCTCCGAGATGGACGCTATCTTGAGGGCTAGAGGTGCGAAGTTCGTGGTCGCCATCTACCCCGACGAATTTCAGGTCAATAAGAGTCTCTTGAAGAGGATTTTCGAGAAGTACGAATTGAGGGCGGAGGACTATGACCTGAACCGGGCCCAGAACTTACTGAAATCCTTCCTCCGCTCCAAAGGCATCCCCTTCGTCGACCTCACAGATCGCTTCCGGGCGGAAGGAGATAAGAGGGAGCTCTACATACTGAGGAACACCCACTGGAACGACGCGGGCAATCAATTTGCGGCGAACGTTTTATTTGAGGGGTTGCCTCGGCAGGTAGAAAGCCTTAACCCTGCCCGATGATTCAGGGCCGGAATGCCGTATCATAATCCGCCTCAGCCGCACCTGACATCGGCTCCTCAAACTGACCCCGGCCGAAAATCAAAAAGGCGTCTCGTACTGCCAGCAGGCGATAGCGGCCGACCCGCCTTACGCGCTCGCCTATTTCGGACTCGCGTACTCAACGCCGCCGGCGCCGCGTTGAAATCTTTCTGCGGAGCGGCACAACTCGCGCGCGCGCCGGATCGTAAGATAAACTGCGACGCACGATCGCCGACGGAAGGCGCGCTCCCGTTATGCCCGGACTAGAAAGACTCATCGGCGAAGTTCTGGAAGGCAAGTACCGCCTCGAAAGCCTGCTCGGGCAGGGCGGGATGGGCGCGGTCTATCTCGCCACGCACCTGGGGACGGATCGCGCGGTCGCGCTGAAACTCATCGCGCCGCAGTTCATGCGCAACGAGGAGTTCGTCGAGCGCTTCCAGCGCGAGGCGCGCGCCGCCGGACGCCTCCGCCACCCGAACGTCGTTGACGTGACGGACTTCGGCTTCGCCGACTCACACGGCGAGCGCGTGGCCTACCTCGTGATGGAGTACCTCGACGGTTGCACGCTGGCGGACGTGCTCGCGGAGGAGAAGCGGCTGCCGCTCGACTGGGTCGCAGAGATACTGGAACAGGTCGCGTCGGCCGTGGAGGAGGCGCACCGGCAGGGCATCGTCCACCGCGACCTCAAGCCGGACAACATCTGGCTCGAACCGACGCGGCTCGGCGGCTACCGCGTCAAGGTGCTCGACTTCGGCATCGCCAAGCTCGGCGAGGCAGGCTTCGACGAGGAGACGGAGCCGCCGCGCCCCGCGGTCGATCCGCTCCCGGCCCAGGCTACGCAGACGGCGCAGTCGTCGCTCGAAGTGTTGCAGGCTTCAATCGCGCGCGCCGCGGCGTCGCTGCGCCCCGACGCAGGCGAAGACGGGGCGGGCGTCCCAGAACAGACCGAAGCCGCCACGCAAATCTTCACGAGCGACGAGGCGGCCGGCGGGGGCCGCGACGCGAGGCGGACGCAGGCGGGCGGCGTCGAGGCCGCGACGCAGTTGTACGCGCCGCCGGCCGCGCCGCACGAACAGCGCGCCGCGCGCGTCGAGACGGACGACGAACAGGGCACGCGGATTTTCGCGCCGCCCTTTGCCGGCGCGGAAGGCACAGACAGAGGCGCGCAAGCTGAGACTTCGGACGAGGCCGGCGCGAGCCACACGGCTGGCCGCGAGTCGGCCGTCTCTTCATCGGCCGACGAAGACGGGAGGGCGCGTGTGACGGCGCGCGTCGAGCCTTCGCCGCGCGCGACGCGTGTGGCCGACGACGCAGACCGGACGCGCGTGCTCGACGCCGCGCCGCCCGCGCACGCCGGGGCGACGCCGCGGCAGATGGCCGCGGACGGGACGCGCGCCGGAGGGGCCGCGCTCACCCGCGTCGGCTCGATCATGGGCACGCCGCTCTACATGTCGCCCGAGCAGTGCCGGGGCGAAAGGTTGGACGCGCGCTCAGACATCTACTCCCTCGGCGTCATCGCCTACCAGATGCTCACGGGCGAGACGCCGTTCGCGGGCGACATGGTGACGGTCATGCGCCGTCACGTCGCGGACGCGCCGCCCCCGCCGCGCTCGAAGAACCGCAAGGTCAGCAAGGCGGTCGAGCGCGTAGTGCTCGCGGCGCTGGCTAAGGAACGCGCCGCCCGCCCGCAGACGGCCACGGCCTTCGCCTCCTCCCTGCGCGCCAACTCGGCCGGCACGGGGACTCTGCTGCGCCGCGCCTTCGCACTCTACAGCGAGCACTTCCCGACCTTCCTGCGGCTGACCCTCTTCGCGCACGTGCCCGTCTTCGTCACGACCGCGCTGCTCTTCTCCATCGAGGTGGCCGACGCGCGCGGCGCGCTCGGCGGGGTGATCGGGGGCGTCGCACTCGCGTTCGCCTCGCTCCTGCACACGGTGGCGAGTTTCATCGCGAACTCCATCATCTCGGGCGTGACGGCCGTCCTCGTCACGCAGTTGCAGCTCGCGCCGCTCAGGCACGTAAGCCTGCGGCCCGCCTTCGCGGTGCTGCGCCGGCGCTGGCGGCCGTTCCTGCGCACGAGCGTCGGCGTCACGCTCAGGATGATCTTCGGCTTCATCCTCTTCGTCATCCCCGGCTTCTGGATGATGGTCAAGTACGCGCTCTACGCGCCTGTGGTGCTGCTCGAAGGGCTGACGAAGAAGGCCGCGCGCCAGCGCGCCAACGAGCTGTCGCGCCGCTCGCGCCGCTCGGTCGTCGCGCTGCTCCTGATCAACATGGCCGTGCCGATGGCAATCGGGGCCGTCGTCGGCGGCATGAGCATCAGGGCCAACCGCGGCGGCGAGTCGAACGTCTCGGCCGCGCCCGACCCCGGCGGCGTCAAAGTCTCGACCAGCACGGGCCGCGGCGGCGTCCGCGTCACGAGGACGGAGGGCGACGCGCCCGCGGGCGGCGAGGCCGGAAGCGGCGCAGCGGGCGACGCGAATGAGGGGCAGGGTGCGGCGGGCGAGTCGGAGGGGGGCGAGTCGAAGGCGGGCGCGTCGCGCCGACCGCGGAGGAGGGTTGACCTCTCGGGGAAGGCCGCCTCGCACGCCCTCTCGCTGCTCAACATCATCGTCGTGCCGCTCATCTCGATCACGACCGCGCTGCTCTACCTGCGCCTGCGCCTGATGGGCGGCGAGACGATGCGCGACACGCTGGCGCAGTTCGAGGAGTTCGAGCCGCCGCGCACGCGCTGGCAGCAGCGCATGCGCGAGCGTCTGACGGCGCGCGGCAACACGGGGCAGCGCCGCGACACGCACAACACCGGCGGCGCGTCGCAGGGCTGACGCCTCCGGCGCTCACTCAAAATGGTTTTCGGCTGAGCGTATGTGTGGGCACTCACCGCAGAGGCACAGAGAGCACAGAGGGGGCGCGGAGAAATCCTCTGTGTGATCTCTGTGTCCTCTGTGCCTCTGCGGTGAGTTACATACGTCTGCACTCAACCGGAAGGGTATGAGCGACGTGTACCGACGACGCGCCGAAGTTCAACTCTCACCGACCTTGATGCCCGCGAAAACGAGATGAGCCGCCACTTGCAGTGACGCCGCGCGCCCGGACGCGGCCAGATAACACGATGAAACTGATCCTCTTCGCCCCCGCGCTGCTCCTCGCCGCCATGATTCACGCGCGCGCGCAGGAACAAGCGACCGGCAAGTTCACCTCCTACGCCGGCGACCGCGCCATCGCGACCGAGAGCTACACGCTCGCCGCCGCGCCGGACGGCAGCTTGCGCGCCGAGGCGGAGGTCAGCCCCGAAGGCGGCGCGCGGCAGAAGTTCGTGACGGTCGCCTCGCGCACCGCGCCCTTGAGCCTGACGGTCGAGGTCGGCGGGCAGAAGATTTACGAGGCGCAGTTTACGGGCGCGGGCGTCGTCAAGGTGCAGCAGCCGGGCCGCCCCGCGGGCGAGTTGCAGACGAAGGCCGACGTGATCCTGGAAAACCTCGTCTGGCACCAGTTCCACTTCCTGCTCGCGCGCTACGATCACGCCAAAGGCGGCCGGCAGACCTTCACGTTCTTCTCGCCCTCGAACGAGCGCGATTTTCAGATCGAAGTCGAGCGCACGGGCACGCCGACCTACGCCGTCGCGGGCCGGCAGTTGAAAACGGGAAGCTACCGCATGACGGCCGCCGGCCTCGCCATCGAGATGTGGGCCGACGAGCGGCGCGCGCCGCTCCTCTTCCGCGTCGCCGCCCAACAGCTCAGGGCCGTCCGCGCGGGCTTTGAGGGGCTGGAAAAGCTCGCCCTCGCCGAAGCAGCGCCCGCGCCGCCGCTCAAGACGCCCGACTACGTGGCCCCCTCCTCGTTCGCAGAGAGCGAGGTAACGGTCGGCGAAGGGACGCTGTGGCCCGTGCCCGCGACGCTGACCATGCCCACGGGCGCGGGGCCGCACCCGGCCGTCGTGCTCGTCCACGGGTCGGGGCCGAACGACCGCGACGAGACCGTCGGCGCGAGCAAACCTTTTCGCGACATCGCGTGGGGCCTCGCCTCGCGCGGCGTCGCGGTGCTTCGCTACGACAAGCGCACGCTCGTCCACGGCGCGCGCATCGCCGCCTCGAAAGAGCCGTTCACGGTCAAAGAAGAGACGGTTGACGACGCGCTCGCCGCGGCCGAGCTGCTGCGGCGCACGCCGGGCGTCGATCCGAAAAGAGTCTTCGTACTCGGCCACAGCCTCGGCGGCGGCCTCGTCCCGCGCATCGGCCAGCGCGATCCAACCCTGCGCGGCTTCGTCATCCTCGCCGGCTACACGCGCGAGCCGCTCGGCGAGCTGGGCAGGCAGTACGAATACCTCTTCGGCCTCGACGGCAACGTAAGCGAGCGCGAGCGCGCGCTCATCGACGGGGCACGGCGCGACGCCGCGCGCCTCAAGGAGCTGAAGACGGCGGACGCCGCGGCGGGCGTGACGCTGCAAGGCGTCCCCGCCTCCTACTGGCTCGACCTTCGCGACTACTCGCCGCCCGCCGAGGCGCGCAAGCTGGGCCGCCCCGTCCTCGTACTCCACGGCGAGCGCGACTACAACGTGACGATGGACGCCTTCGCCGACTGGAAGCGCGCCCTCGCCGACTCAAAAAACGTCACCTTCAAGAGCTACCCCAAGCTCGACCACGCCTTCCTCGAAGGCGAAGGCCCGGCGAGCGACGCCGACTACCGCCGGCCCCGCAACGTCGCGCGCCAAGTCGTCGAAGACATCGCCGCCTGGCTCAAAAACAACTGACGCGAGCAGACCGAGAGAGCGAGGCCCGCGCCAAAAATAGTTAACCTCCCGCGCCCTTTGTGTGATAGAAGGTGCGGCGCGGCAGCGTGCGCCTGTCCCACACCGCCGCCCACGTCTCAACGGGTCGGCCACGCGCGCCTCCGCGCCCGTCGCAACGCCCCCGTTAGCAGCGCCCCTCCCGCCAGACGGCCCTTGAACCCCGGCGAGCCTTTCGCGCCACTTCACCAACCGACGAGGACGACATGAGAGACAAATCAGCGACCGGCAACCCCCGCCGCCCCGCGAAGCTTTTCAACATCAGACTTGTCGCGGCCCTGTGCGCCGCGCTCTGCGTCGCGTTCCTCGCCGCGCCGGGTGCGGGCGCGTACCAGGACCCCGACCCGGCCGCCCCCCAGACGCAGGCGCAGAACCCGGCGACGAACCCGGCGCAGCAGACGGCCGCGCAGCAGGCGGGCGCGGCGCAACAGACGCCGCCGCCCACGCCGTCGCCGTCGCCCACCCCCTCGCCGTCGCCGCCGCGCGTCGTGCGCGCCTACAGGATCGGCGCCGACTTCAAGCCGACGCCGACGCCGTCCCCGACGCCTTCGCCGACGCCGACGCCCACGCCCTGCCCGCCGAACGCGACTTGCCCGACCCCCACCCCGACTGCCACGCCCGCCCCCGCGCCGACGCCCGAGTTCGTCAACAGGGAGGACGCGATGTCGGCGGGGCTGAACGACATCGTCGTCGTAGAGGTCGAGCGGCTGAAAGGGCTGATGCTCCGGGCCAGGTGTCAGAGGGAGGCCGACAACGCGGAGACGGTCATGATCGGGGGCACTTGCAAGCCGCGGCCCATCCTGCTCTTCATCGAAGGCCGCCCGCTCAAGGGGCTGCCGCCGGAGTCTGGCGCGCCGGAGTTGACCGACGGCGAGAACGGGGTGCTGCGCTACCACCTTCAACGCCCGGTCAAGTCGGACGCCGTGACCGAGGCCGAGGTGGACGATACGCAGGAGCACTGGGCCGACCTGCTCGGCCTCGGCCCCGAAGACATCGTCGGCCGCTTCCCGTTCCTGCGCCTCACGCGCCCCGTCTCGATGAGCGTCGGGCTGGCGGACGAGTACCCCATCCAGACCGATGTCGAGTGGGGCGGCGCGGCCGGCCGCTTCAACCTCGTGCGCGTGCGCGGGCGGCGCTTCATCGCGTGGCTGGGGCTGATCGTCGGCTTCGGCTGGCTCTTCCTGCGGCTGGCGCGACGGGAGGACATCATCCGCGACCGCAAGCCCATCGCGTGGGAGCGCGGCAACCGCCAGCGCAAGGCCTACAGCCTCGGCCGCACGCAGATCGCCTGGTGGACATTCTTCGTCGCCTTCGGCTTCATCTTCATCTGGCTGGTGACGGGCCAGTACGATCTCTCGCCGGAGGTGCTCGTCCTGCTCGGCATCAGCGTCGTCACGACGGCCGGGGCGACCGCCATCGACAAGAGCCGGTCATTCGACACGGCCGGCGAGACTAAGGACACCGACGCCGCCCTCTCCCGGCTGCTGACCGATAAGGACGCGCTGGAGGAGGACTTAAAAGAGTCGGACGGGAAGATTCCCGAGGCCGCCTTCCAGAAGAAGGTGGACAATTACAAGAAACACATCGCCGACATCCGGCGGAGGTTCCCGACCGCGCTGGGGTGGAGCGCCCACCGCTTCGACATAGACATCCTCTCGGACGCCAGCGGCGTCAGCATCCACCGCTTCCAGATGGTGCTCTGGACGGTTATCCTCGGCTTCGTCTTCATCCACGAGGTACTGACGCGCCTCTCGATGCCGGAGTTCAGCGGGACGCTGCTGCTGCTGATGGGCATCAGCAACGGCACGTACCTGTTCGGCAAGTCGTCCGAACCGCAGGCCACGCCGGCCAGCGGCCAGACGCCGCCGCCGAACGCGCCCGGCGGCAGCAACTCGGCCACGGCCGGCGGGGCCGGCGCGACGACGGCCGGCGCGGGCGGCGCGAACACCGCCGGCGCGAGCGATGCGAACGGGGCCGACGGCGGCGGCGGCTCGACCACTGCCGAAGGCGGCGGAGAGGCGACAGCAGAGGGCGGCGCGTCCTCGGCCGACGGCGGTAACGGCGAGACGGGGGCCGGCGGCAGCAGCCAAGCTCAAGGCTGACGGCGGCGGCACGCGGACGGAAAACGGCGGCGACGGTTCCGAGCCGTAAGAGCTTTCCGCCGCCGAAATTTCAACGCCGTCAGATTGCGCGCGTGGGCGCGGCCCTGTCATGCGGGGCCGCGCCCGCCGTCTTTGGGCCGCGCCCGCCGCGCCCCTCCCGTCTCCCGCGCCGGCGCGGTTTGAGAGTTTCGCCGCGAGCCGGTACACTTTGCGGTTTGATCCGGCAGCGGAAATTCTTTCAGGGTGATTACGGACGATGACGACTACTGTCGAGACCGAGTTCGAGAGGTTTTTGGCCGCCTACGACGAGGGCGCGTGGGCCGGCGCGGTCGCCGAGCTTCTGCCCTCGATCCACGAGGTTGATCGCAACGCCACGCAAATCTGGTTCGCCTTCTACCCGCTCGCGCTCGCCGAGGCGCTGGAGCGCGCGGACGACCCCGACGCGCTCGCCCGCAAGCTCCTGCTGCAAGGCAGCTACCGGCTGCGCGATCAGATCGACCGCTCGCACCGCTTCCTCTACGGCCACCGCTTCTGGCCCGAAGTCAAACGCGCGGTCGCGGAGCACGCCGACAACTTCCCCGGCGGTGCGGCGAAACTGTCGGATGAAATCGCCGCCGCCGCGCGCCGCGCCGCCTCTCTCGCTAAAGTCGATGAATCGCTCGTCGTAGGGCTAACGGCCGCGGCCTTCATGACCGTCCGCCAGGCCGGCCTCGCGGCGTTCAAGGCGTCGTCCGGCGAAGTCCACATCGACAGGAAATTTTTGAAGCGCACGCCCGAAGAGGTCTTGCGCGAGCGCGCGCGCGACGACGCGCAGGGCCTGTTGGGTTTCCTGCGCACGACCGACAAGCGTTGGACAGTCGTCTGGGACGAAAACGACCCGACCGCGCGCTTCAGGATGATGCACCGGCAGGAGGTCGCGTCTGCCTCGCCGAACGACACGCGCGACTGGTCGCAGGTCGATCCGCGCTGCACCGTCGGCGAAGGCCCGATCCCCGTGCAGTGCCGCTCGGCCTCTTGCGGGACGTGCTGGGTCGGCGTGCTCGGCGGCGCGGAGAAACTGTCGCCCGTCGAGGCGCGCGAGCGCCGCGTCGTCAAACAGCTCGGCTACGCCGACACGGACGAGCCGCGCCCGCTCATACGCCTTTCGTGCCAGGCGCGGGGCGAGGGCGCGGTCTCCGTCGTCATCCCGCCGTGGAACGGCGTCTTCGGCAAGCACCTGCGCGAGCAGGGCGAGCGGGAGCAGGCTGCCGACGCGGTCGCGTAAAGTTCGAGCGCAATGACTGGTGACGCAAAACCCGACGCGGCCGACCCGCAGCAGCCGCCGGCGCTCAAGCCCGACGCGGCGGGCCGCATCGACTCGGACGCGCTGGCCGACGTGATCCAATGGTTCCTCGACCGCGACCCGCGCGTGAACGCCGTCCGCCACCCGCGCGCCGAGGAAGTTTTTCAGTGGAAGCAGGAAGCCCAGGAGCGTGCGGGCGAGGAGGTCTTCCGCTTCGGGACGGCCGAGGATCGCTTCGCCGTCGGCATCATGCAGGCTTTGATGTCGAACCCGGACGAGCGCGCTCTGCACGGCTGGATCGCACAGCTCCTCAACGCGCTCGACGACGCCTCGCGCACGAACGAGGAGATCACGAGCGCCTACCGGCTCGACCCCGCGGAGTCGGCCGTCGCGGAGAGTGAGAAGATTCCGGCCGCCGCGGCGCGCGAGGTCTTCCTCACCTGCTGCTGGCTCGAAGTGCTCTGCACGGCCGAGGCGCGTGTGCTCGGCTGGGTCTATCAGGAACTCTACGGCCGCCCGTTCCAGCCCTGAGAGCACAGGTTTGTAAACGGGAGACGGCCGGAGCTATCATTCATACTTAACCAAGCCCCACGGATTCGGACGGGAGCAGGACAGAGGTAGAGACCGCCATGGCAGAGCCGACCAACTACTCGAACAACTCGCAGACCGTCGTGGTCGATTCCCGCACTTTCGACTTCGAGGTGGTCGAGCACGTGAACGGCGTCGCCACGGTCGTGCGCTTCAAGGTCAACAACCCGAACGTCCGCGCGGGCGACGTGCTCCTCGTCCTGTCGGGGACGGACATACACTTCCACGGCATGATCGGCGCGGTCAGCGAAGACGGCTCGGCCATCGCCACCGACCGCCGCGGCTCGCTCCTGCCGGCGACGGTGCAATAAGCAGCCGTTAGCTGTTAGCCGTTAGCCGTTAGCTTTCAGAAAGAGAAGAGGGCGGGAGGCAGCCACGAGCTTTGCCTCCCGCCCTCTGTTTTATGGTTTTGCTAACAGCTAACGGCTAACGGCTAACAGCTTCACATCATCCACACGCCCCTCGTCTCGTAATCCTCCAGGTGCCCGGTCGGGTGCGCGCGGCGGAACTCCTTGTAGCGCGCGAGGAGTCGCTCGTAGCGGCGGTCGGACGATCTCATCTCGGCGTGCGGAATCTCCTGCAAATAACGCTCGACCTTCCAGACGTTTTTTTCCGAAAACCGCCAGTCGTAGCGGCCTAGCTCGCGCAGGTCTCCGAGGCCGTAGCCGGTGATGCGGCCCGTGTGATCGACGTAGGTGTCGAAATAGCTCCAGGCGAGATCGCGCAGACTGCGGAAGACGGGGAGCCGCCCGTGGAGGCCCAGATCGCGCGAGCGCGCGACCGCCCCCCAACGGTTTCGCTCGCGGAAGACGAAGAGGACGTGATCGAGTTTGTCCTGCGACTCAAGACTGAGGAGCAGCGGCGGGTAATCGTGCTGTTCGAGGATGACGGCCGCCGCGAGCGCGGCTTCGAGGCAGTGGGCCTCGCCGCGGCGGACGACCTCGCGGAACGAGCGCAGCGTCCCGCCGCACGGCTCGCGGTTGTAGCGCAGCCCCGTCAGATACTTCTGCACAGCGGCCGGCGACTTGTGCGACCGGATCAGCCGCCACTCGCGCGCCGTGAACGCCTCCCTGCCTGGCCTCTCCCTCATCCTCAGACACATCTAGCAGAAGCGCGCGCGCGCGGGCAAGCCGACAAACGGTGAGCAGTAAGCGGTGAGCGGTGAGCAGTTAAGAGAAGAGGGCGGGCGCACTCTGCCTCGTCCGCTTTCGCCTTCTGCCCGCCGCTTACCGCCCACCGCTCACTTGCTTTCAACTTTCGGATGATGTATGAAATCTCTTCATCCGAGATTAAAAATTCTGAGCCGCAGCGGCCCGCTGACGACCGCCCCCGCCCGGCCGCGGCGCACCGGCGCGCGAGCCGGCCACACACAACCGAAACACGCTAGAGCCAGCGCGGACCGACGGGGTGATTTTGTGAGCAACAGAGCAGCAGGGGGAAGCACGCGACAGACTTCCAACGCCGCGCAGGAGGCCGCCTCGGCCGCCGAGCGGCTGAACACGCAGGTCGAGGATGCGCTCGCGGCCGTCAACACGCCTTCGGGCGGCGCGCCCGACGAACTCGAAGCCTCGGCCGACCGCATCGAGCGCGCCGCGCGCGATCTCTCCGTCGCCCTGCGCGACCTCGCCTCGCGCCAGCGCAGCAGAGAGGAAAGCTGAATGCGGAATGATGAGTGATGAATGATGAATTAGAAGCAACTCGTCTTCCGTTCATCATTCATCACTCATCACTCATCATTTCTTATTCGAGGAGAAGACGATGGCGGCATCAGTTCCGACGAAAGAGTCGGTCATGCAGGACAGGGGGCGGCGGAAGAGCGGCGTGGGGCTGGACGGCCTCGGCATCACGCAGGCGTCGAACGTCTATTGGAACCTGACCGCGCCGGAACTCTACGAGGAGATCGCGCGGCGCGGCGAGGGCCTCTTCTCGCGCCACGGCGCGCTGCTCGTGGACACGGGCGAGCACACCGGCCGCGCCGCCAAGGACAAGGCCATCGTCCGCGAGCCTTCCAGCGAGGACAAGGTCTTCTGGGGCGAGGTCAACAAGGAGTTCCCCGCCGACAAGTTCAACGCGCTGCGCGACCACATGATGGCGCACACCGCGGGCCGCGACCTCTTCGTCCAGGACACCTTCGCCGGGGCCGACCCGCGCTACCGACTGCCCGTCCGCATCGTCACGGAACTGGCCTGGCACTCGCTCTTCGCGCGCACGATGTTCATCAACCCCGAAGAGACGGCGCGCGAGGATCACGAGCCGCAGTTCACCATCGTCAACATCCCCTCATTCAAGGCCGACCCCGAGCGCGACGGCACGCGCGCCGCCACCTTCATCCTGATGGACTTCAGCCAAAGGCTCGTCCTCATCGGCGGCACGTCTTACGCGGGCGAGACCAAGAAGTCGGTCTTCACGATCCTCAACTACCTGCTCCCGCAGCGCGGCGTCATGTCGATGCACTGCTCGGCTAACGTCGGCGACCAGGGCGACGTGGCGATCTTCTTCGGCCTCTCAGGCACGGGCAAGACGACCCTGAGCGCCGACCCCGAGCGCCGGCTCATCGGCGACGACGAGCACGGCTGGTCGGACGACGGCGTCTTCAACTTCGAGGGCGGCTGCTACGCCAAAGTCATAAAGCTCTCGCCCGAAGCCGAGCCGGACATCTACCGCACGACGCGCATGTTCGGAACCGTCATGGAGAACGTGGTCTTCGACCCCGTCACCCGCGTGCCCGATCTGGACGACGCCTCGAAGACCGAGAACACGCGCGCCGCCTACCCGCTCACCTCGATCCCGAACATCGTCCCCGAAGGCTACGCGGGCCACCCCAGTAACATCATCATGCTCACGGCCGACGCCTTCGGCGTGCTGCCGCCCGTCTCGCGGCTCACCCCGGAGCAGGCGATGTACCACTTCCTCTCCGGCTACACCGCGAAGATCGCGGGCACGGAGCGCGGCGTCACCGAGCCGACCGCGACGTTCTCCACCTGCTTCGGCGCGCCCTTCATGGTCTTGCACCCCGGCGTCTATGCCGATCTGCTGGGGAAGAAGATGCAGCAGCACAAGGCGGCCTGCTGGCTCGTCAACACGGGCTGGTCTGGCGGCCCGTACGGCGAGGGCCAGCGCATGAAGATCAAGTACACGCGCGCCATGATCCGCGCGATCCTGAACGGCACGCTGGCCGGCGTGGAGACCACGCCCGACCCGGTCTTCGGCGTCGGCGTGCCGGCCACTTGTCCCGACGTGCCCGCGGAAGTCCTCGTCCCGCGCAACACCTGGAAGGACAGGGAGGCCTACGACCGGAAGGCGCAACACCTCGCGCGCCTCTTCAACGAGAACTTCCGTAAGTATTCGGACGGCGTCTCCGAGGGTGTCCGCGCCGCCGCGCCGAAGGCGGACTGAGCGCAGGCTGACAGCAACGCGAACAGGGGAGGGCCGGCTCGAATATGAGCCGGCCCTCCCCTTTTGCTTGTGGCGCTCCGAACGCTCAGTCGCCGTCGAAGTCCGGGCAGACGCTGAGGACGCGTAGGCGGCCGTCGCGGCGCACCATCAGCACGACGTAGGGCCACGCCCTGACGCGCACCAACTGCGCGCCGGCCGCTTGGCCGGATTCATTGTACCCGAACGCCGCAGACTCGATCCTGTAGATCGAGTTCTTGACCGTCTCGCCCTCGTCCTCCGGGTTGGCGCGCAGCCCGGCGGCGCGCTCCTTCGCCTCCGCCTCGGCCCTCAGCCTGTCG
>DATHBT010000110.1:0-7759 GCA_035295985.1 Pyrinomonadaceae bacterium
GGCGCGACAGCCAACCGGCCGGCGTCGCCGTCGGCCGACACCGCGGCGACGCCGCAGCAGCCGGCCGCCGCGACGCCGGCGGCGCAAGCCGACGCCGCGCCGCAGGGCGCGCAGGCGAACGCGGCACTGCCGGCCGAGGCCGGCGCGGCGTCGCCGAAGCGGACAGACCCCTGTGCGCTACTCACGGCCGACGACATCAAGTCTGTGCAGGGCGAGGCGGCCACGCAGATCAAGCCGAGCCGGCAGGAGGGGGCGGAGTTCTCAGTCTCGCAGTGCTTCTACCAGACGCCGACCTTCACGAAGTCCGTCAGCCTTGAGCTGACCGAGCGCGGCGCGAGCCGGAAGAGCGTGCGCGAGTTCTGGAAGGAGCGCGTCGCGGGCTACGAGGAGCGGCGCGAGGCGAAGAACGAGCGGCGCGAGAAGTCGGGCAAGCCGCTGGCCGGGCCGGCGTCCACGCCCGTCAAAGGCGTCGGCGACGAGGCCTACTGGATCGGCACGAGCGCCAACGGCACGCTCTACGCCTTCAAAAAGGACGCGCTCGTCCGCGTCAGCATCGGCGGCCCCGACAAGGAGGCCGAACGCCTCCGCAAGGTCAAAGCCCTCGCGCAGAAGGCCCTCGCGAGGCTCTGAGTTCGCCCCGCGCGTCAGCTAACCCCGATGACCAGAAAACATTCCCCCAGGAAGCAGCGCGCGCGCCGTCGCCCCGTGCTGCCGCTCGTGCTCATCGGCGCGGCTCTCGTCGCCGTAGTTGCGGCGGCCGCCTTGTACTTCAACGCCTCGCGGCAGGGCGCCGGACAGGTCGCGGCGGGCGAGCGCGGCGCGGAGCCTGCGCGTGCGCTGGGGCCGGAGAGCGCGCCCGTCGTGCTCGAAGAGTTCGGCGACTACCAGTGCCCGCCCTGCGCGCAGGTCTTCCCCGAGGTTGAGACGATCAGGCGCGAGTACGGAGACCGCCTGCGCTTCGTCTTCCGCCACTACCCGCTCACGAGCATCCACCCGCACGCACTGCTCGCCGCGCACGCCGCCGAGGCCGCCGGCCAGCAGAACAAGTTCTGGGAGATGCACCGCGCCCTCTACGAGAACCAGCAGGTGTGGTCGCGCACGCCCGATCCCCGCCCGCTCTTCGAGACCTACGCGCGCCAGATCAACCTGGACGTGCAACGCTTCCGCCGCGACGTCGGCGGGCGGGAAGGGGACTCGCGCGTCGTCGCCGATCACAGCCGCGCCCGCTCGCTGGGCGTCGAGAGCACGCCCACCTTCTTCCTCAACGGCCGCAAGCTCCCGCCCATGTCCGGCTTCGGCCGCGAGCTGCGAGCGCAGATCGAGCGCGAGCTGAACAAATGAAGTGGTCAGTGGCCGGTGGTCAGTGGTCAGTAAGAAGCTGATTTCATCTGACCACTGACCCCCGGCCACCGACCACTGCTCCCCGCCGTTTGGGCATCCGCCCCCCGGCGATTTACAATCCCGCCTCCCGCACAGCATGAAACCGGCGCGCCGCTCAGCCGTATTAGTGCGCGAGTTCGTGCGCCCGTAAAATTCAGTCACGTTAAAAATTTCTCGCGGAGGTCTTATGAGAAGTCTCTTCAAACGCGCGGCTGCACTCGCCTGCCTGCTCGCACTCATCACAGCGCCCGCGCGCGCGCAGAACCGTGCGGCGGCGCAAGCGGCGGGCGGCGTCAACGTCCCCGTCACCTACTACAAGCTCGGGAACGGCCTGAAGGTCGTGCTCTCGCAGGACGCAACAGCGCCGACCGTGGCCGTCGCCGTCTATTACAAGATCGGCTTCCGCATCGAGCCGCGCGACCGCACGGGCTTCGCCCACCTCTTCGAGCACATGATGTTCCAGGGGTCGCGCAACCTCGGCAAGATGGAGTTCATTAAGTTGGTCGAGCAGAACGGCGGGATACTCAACGGCTCGACCCGGTTCGACTTCACCAACTACTTCGAGATTCTTCCCGCCCACAAGCTGGAGACGGCGCTCTGGGCCGAGGCCGACCGGATGCGCGGCCTCGACATCACGGAGGAGAATTTGAAGAACCAGCAGGGCGTCGTCTCGAACGAGGTGAAGGTTAACGTACTGAACACCCCCTACGGCGGCTTCCCCTGGCTCGACATGCCGCAGTACGCCAACACCAACTGGCACAACGCGCACAACTTCTACGGCGATCTTAAAGACCTCGAAGCCGCGACGCTCGAAGACGTGCAGAAGTTCTTCGACACCTACTACGCGCCCAACAACGCCGTGCTCGTCGTCGTCGGCGACTTCGAGGAGAAGGAAGCGCGGCAGATGATCGAGAAGTATTTCGGCCCGATCCCCGCGTCGAAGCAGCCGATCAAATTCCCCGACATCTCCGAGCCGCGGCAGGAGAAGGAGAAGCGCGCGACCAAGCAGGACCCGCTCGCGCCGCGCCCCGCGCTCGCGTTTTCGTACCACATGCCGCCGCGCGGCACGCCGGAGTACTACGCGATGGGTGTGCTCGATCAACTGCTCGTGCAGGGCGAGGACAGCCTGCTGTGGCAGGAGCTGGTCAAGCGCCGCGCCTACACGGGCGGCGTGCAGGGCGGCGCGAACGTGCTTTTGGGGAACATCTACAACTACCAGGGGCCGATGCTCTGGACGGCCTTCCTCTTCCACGACCGCGCGACCTCGGCCGATCAAATCCTGGCGGCCGTTGACGGCGTGATTAAGGAGGTGCAGGAGAAGCCCGTGCCGCAGGCGTCGGTTGACCGCGCGCTGGTGAAGGTGCGCTCGCAGCTCTACAACGTCCTCGGCCAGCTCAACGGCTTCGGCCGCGCCGACCTGCTGGCGAGCTTCGCCCTGTTCGACGACGACCCTTCGCGCATCAACCAGATCGAGGCGAACTTCCGGCGCGTAACGCCCGAGCTGTTGCAGAAGACGGCGCGCGAGTACCTGCGCGACACCAACCGCACGGTGCTCGTCGTCGAGCCGAAGCCCGCGCCGACGCCGGCCGCGCCCTCCTCGCCGTCGCAGTGACGCGCGGCCGGAAGTGTCGCGGCACCGCGCGCCGGGTCGCGCCCGCCCGCCGGACGGCGAGATGGCGCGCCGCGTCAGTTTTTACGCCCGCGTTATTTTACGGAGATTGATGCCATGAATCGGAAGAGACTCTCGACCCTCGCAATCCTCGCGCTCTGCGTAGCGTCGCTCGCCCCCGCGGCTTTCGCGCAGCAACAGCCGCAACAGCAACCCGCCGCCGCGCAGACGCCCGCGCGCAAAGAGACGCCGCCCGAAGGCGGCAAGCCCCGGCCCTTCACGCTCCCGAAGCGTGAGACGTTCAAGCTCTCGAACGGCATGCGCGTCACGCTCGTGCCCTACGGCTCGATCCCGAAGGTGACGGTGCGCGCGGTCGTTCGCACCGGCAACATAGACGACCCGGCCGGCAAGGTCTGGCTCGCCGACGTGGCCGGCGATCTGATGAAGGAGGGCACGGCGACGCGCACGGCGCAGCAGATCGCCGAGGACGCCGCGCGCATGGGCGGCTCGCTCAACGTCGGCGTCGGCGAGGAGCAGACGAGCGTCGGCCTCGACGTGCTCTCCGAGTTCGGCCCCGAGGCCGCCGCGCTCGTCGCCGACGTGTTGCAGCGCCCGCTCCTGCCCGCCTCCGAACTCGAACGCATCAAGACGAACCGGCTCCGCAGCGTGACGATCTCGCGCTCGCAGCCCGGCCCGACCGCGCTCGAACGCTTCCGCAAGGCACTCTACGGCGACCACCCCTTCGGCCACCTCTACCCCGAAGAGGCGGCGCTCAAGGGCTACACCGCCGAGGACGTGAAGAAGTTTTACGCCGACAACTTCGGCGCGCAGCGCACGCACGTCTTCGTCGTCGGGCAGTTCGACGCGGCGGCGATGCGCCGCGCCGTCGCGCGCGAGTTCGAGAAGTGGGCCAAGGGCGCGCCCGCCACACAGAACCCGCCGAAGCCCGCCTCGGCCCGCGCCATCCACCTGATCAACCGCCCCGGCGCGGCGCAGTCCACGATCTACCTGGGCCTGCCCGTCGTCGATCCCTCGCACGCCGACTACGTCCCGCTCGTCGTCACCGACTACCTTCTGGGCGGAGCCTTCACCTCGCGCGTCACGTCGAACATACGCGAGAACAAGGGCTACACCTACTCGCCCTACAGCCAGGTGTCCACGCGCTTCCGCGACGCCTACTGGGTGCAGATCGCCGACGTGACGACGGCCGTCACCGGCCCGTCGCTCAAGGAGATCTTTTACGAGATCGACGAGCTGCAAAAAAACCCGCCGACGGCCGCGGAGCTTCAGGGCATCAAGAACAACCTGGCCGGCATCTTCGCCATCCAGAACTCCTCGCGCGGCGGCATTATCAACCAGCTCGCCTTCCTCGACCTGCACGGCCTGCCCGACACCTACCTGACCAACTACGTGCAGAACATCCTGAACGTGACGCCCGCGGACGTGCAGCGCGCGGCGAAGACGTACCTGCGCCCCGACCGCATGACCATCGTCGTCGTCGGCGACCGCGAAAAGATCGACGAGCAGATCAAGCCCTACGGCCAGCCGGTTAATAACTGACACGGGGGCGGCGTTTTAACTACCGTGTGGGCCGAGATCGAGCCTTGGCGCGAAACTCCGCGAGCCGCGCGGCCGTAATTGTCACGGCCGGCGCGGCCCGCCCATTTTTTTAGCGCGCTTCCGGCGCGTGTTGTCTTCAGAAAGGAAAGCCGAGCATGAAATTCAAATCCCCTTTGCGTCTGCGCGCGCTGGCCGCGTCGTTAGCCCTCCTGGCGGGCTACGTTGCCGCGCCGATCCCGCTCGCGGCGCAGAACAACGCGAAGCCCGCGCGGCAGGTCAAGCGTTACACCATCGAGCAGTTCATGAACACGGTGCGCGTCGCGGGCGCGTCCTTCTCGCCCGACGAGCGGTCGATCCTCTTCTCGTCGAATAAGACCGGCATCTTCAACGTCTATGCGGTGCCGGCGGCGGGCGGCGAGGCCCGCCAGCTCACCGACTCGAAGAAGGAGAGCACCTTCGCCGTCACGTACCTCCCCGACGGCCGCTTCCTCTACGCCTACGACCGGGGCGGAAACGAGAACACGCACCTCTACGTGCGGGAGTCGGACGGCACAGAGCGCGATCTCACGCCCGGCGAGAAGACCAAGGCCAGCTTCGCCGGCTGGGCGCACGACCGCAAGTCGTTCTTCGTCTCGACGAACGCGCGCGATCCCAAGTTCTTCGATCTCTACGAGGTCAGCCTGCCGGACTTCAAGCAGACGCTCGTCTTCCAGAACGAGGCCGGCTACCAGCTCGCCGACGTCTCCGACGACAAGCGGTTCATCGCCTTCACGAAGCCCGGCGCGACGACCATCGACGGCGACATCTACCTCTACGACACGACGGCGAAGCAGTTGAAGCACCTGACGCCGCACACCGGCGAGATCAGCTTCGCGGCGCAGGACTTCGATCCGGCGTCGAAGTACCTCTACTACCTGACGGACGAAGGCTCCGAGTTCAGGTACGTGAAGCGCTACGAGCTGGCGACGGGCAAGACCGAGATGGTCGAGCGCGAGCCGTGGGACGTGGTGTACACGTATTTTTCCAGGAACGGGAAGTACCGCGTCACGGCGACGAACGCCGACGCCCGCACCGTCATTAAGATCGTCGAGGCGGCGACGGGCAAGCCCGTCCAACTCCCGAAACTCCCCGGCGGCGACATCACGGGCGTTTCCATCTCGCCGAGCGAGACGCGGATGGCCTTCTACCTGAACGGCGACCGCTCGCCCTCGAACCTCTACGTTTACGACTTCGCCGCGCGGAAGGCGACGAAGCTGACCGACAGCCTCAACCCCGAAATCGACCCGAACGATCTGGTTGACGCCGAGATCGTCCGCTACAAGTCTTTCGACGGCATGCCCATCCCCGCGATCCTCTACAGGCCGCACGGCGCGAGTAAGGAGAATAAAGTGCCGGCCATCGTGCTCGTCCACGGCGGCCCCGGCGGGCAGGCCCGCACCGGCTACAAGGCGCAGGTGCAGTTCCTCGTCAACCACGGCTACGCCGTCATCGACGTGAACAACCGCGGCTCCTCCGGCTACGGCAAAACCTTCTTCACCGCCGACGATCAGAAGCACGGCCGCGAGCCGCTGTGGGACTGCATCGAGGCGAAGAAGTACCTGATCTCGACGGGGTGGGTTGACCCTAACAAGGTCGCGATCATGGGCGGCTCCTACGGCGGCTACATGGTGCTGGCGGCGCTCGCCTTCAAGCCCGACGAGTTCGCCGCGGGCGTGGACATCTTCGGCGTCTCGAACTGGGTGCGGACGCTCCAGTCGATCCCGCCGTACTGGGAGTCGCAGCGCAAGATGCTCTACAAGGAGATCGGCGACCCCGCGACGCAGTTGGAGATGCTGCGCGCCGCCTCGCCCCTCTTCCACGCCGACAAGATTCGCCGGCCGCTCATCGTGTTGCAGGGCGCGAACGACCCGCGCGTCATCAAGCCGGAGTCCGACGAGATCGTCGAGGCCGTGAAGAAGAACAACGTCCCCGTCGAGTACGTCGTCTTCGACAACGAGGGGCACGGCTTCACGAAGAAGGTCAACGAGATTCGCGCCAGCCAGGCCATTCTCGAATTCCTCGACAAGCACCTGAAGGGCGGCGGCACCGTCACCGCTGCAAAGTAGTCTAATAGTTCGTATGACAAAAAATAGCGGCTGAGCCTTACTAAGGCTCAGCCGCTATTTCCGTCTTCGCTGTTCCGCTATCCCGTTGCGTTTAAAGGGTTTAACAGCGCGTACGGGACTCGAACCCGTGGTCTCCGCCTTGAGAGGGCGGCGTGTTAACCGACTACACCAACGCGCCAAAAGCCTGACGATTATAGAGAGCTATGGCCGCGGTTGGCAAGCGCGCGCATCGCGAAAGGCGCGCCCGCGGATTAGCCGTTTCGGGCGGCGCGAAGGCGGGTGTTATACTCGCGCCGCGGCGAGAGGCGCGCGGTCGTGCTCGCGATCACTCCCGCGCAAATCTTCCGGCCGCGCTCGATCTCCCTTCGCTCCCGCTGGAATCATCCCGAAATTTTTTAAGCGCATGCAGAACACAACACTCGACGGCGGCACGCACGCGACGGCAGGTGCGGCCGGGGTCGATTTCGAGCTGGGCGTCGAGGGCTTCAGCTACTCAGACCTCTACCGGCCGGGGCGTCTGCGCGATCTGGCCGCGCGCTTTTACGAAGAGGTCGCGCGCGAGGACGCCGCGCTCCACGACTCGCTCCGAAATTACCTCGCGGCGCGCGGCGAGAATTTGCGCGGGACTAAGCAAGAGTCGGAGCTGCTGATCGCGTCGGCGAAGCACTTGTCGCGGTTCGTCGCGCGGCTCTTCAACGTCGGGCGCGAGCGCGAGGCGCACGCCGCGTCGATCCTGGCGCAGTCGGCCGTCTTCGAGTTCAAGACCTTCGTCGCGCGCCGCGCCGTCAAGCGCGTGCCGGCCGAGCGCGCTCTGACTCTGGACGTAGACGCAGTCCACGCCGCGCTCGACGCGCTGCGCCGCTCGGCCTTCGCCGACACGCTCGCGGCGGACGACGAGTTGGGCGTGGCGTTGATGACCACGCGGCTGCTCGCGTGGGAGAAACTCGCCGAGAAAGGCGAGGCCGCGGGCGTTGTGGCCGTGGCCCGTAACATTGAGCGCGCGCGCGCGGCGGCCGAGGGCGCGGGTGTCGCGCTCGCGGAGTTTGAGGGCGCGGCTGACGAGAAGGCCGCCGGGCACGCGGCCGGCGTCGATGAAGGCGGCGCG
>DATHBT010000111.1:0-2043 GCA_035295985.1 Pyrinomonadaceae bacterium
TTCCTCTGTGCCTCCTCCGTGCCCTCTGTGCCTCCGTGGTGAGTGCCAGCCGTAACAGTCAACGTGCGCGCGTCCTCAGCCTTCGGTGTAGCGCTTCATCAGCTCCGCCCAGCGGCCCTGCGCTTTGAGGATCAGCTCGCAGACCTCGCGCACCGCGCCGAAGCCGCCGGGCAGGCGCGTGACGTAGTGAGCGTGGGCGCGCGTCTCTTCGGTCGCGTCGGCGACGGCGACGGCCAGCGCGGCGCGGCGCATCAGGGGGATGTCGGTCACGTCGTCGCCCATCACCGCAGTCTCGTCCTCGGCGACGCCGGCCGCGGCGAGCACTTCGCGGAACTCAACGATCTTGTCCCAAGTCCCCTGCCGCAGGTGCGGGATGCTGAGATCGCGCGCGCGCCGCTCTAACGCGGAAGAGGTGCGGCCCGAGATGACCGCCGACAGGAGGCCGGCGCGATGCAGCAGCACGAGGCCGTGCCCGTCGCGCGTGTGGAAGCTCTTCTCCTCGTCGCCGTCGCTGGTGAGCGTGATGCGCCCGTCCGTGAGCACGCCGTCGCAGTCGAGCAGCAGGAGTTTGACACGCGCGGCGCGGCGCACGACCTCCGCGCTGACAGTCTCCGCGACGCCGGACGCTTGCGTCATTTCCACGCTTGGCGTCTCCCCGGCCGGCTCAGTCCTCGCCGTCGCGCCCGTCACATCCATCATGTCCGTCACTGGGCGCGCTCCTCGAAGATCGGGATTTCGATGAGTTGGAGTCGGCCGCCAGCGCGCGTGAAGACGAGGACGGCCGTGCTGTTGCGATCCTGCCCGAGCACGCGCGCGGCGATCTCCACGTCGGCCGCGACGCGGTCGCCGCCCAGGCTTTCTGTCCGCAGCACGCGCGACTGCCACGCCTGCGGCTGGCTGCCGACGATGCCGCGCGAGAAGGCCGACAGTTCGCCCGGCGCGATCATCGCGTCGATTTCTGTCTTGCGGCCCGCCTTGATCGCCGCGTCGAGCTGCGCGACGGCCGCGCGAATAGGCTCTTCGACGGGCGGGGCGGGTGCGCCTTGCGCGGCGTCCGCCCGCAGACGCGCGGCACGCGCGGCGAAGGTCGGCGCGTAGCCCGCGCCCATCTGCACGGCCTCTGTGAAGCGGCTGACGGCTTCGGCCGGCTGCCCGCGCCGCAAAGCGATCTGGCCCGCGCCGACCGCGGCCCAGGCGAGCGTGTCGGGTAGCGGGAGCGCGGAGTCCGCGGCGGCGCGGAACTCGCGTTCGGCCTCGTCGAGCTTTCCCTGTTCGAGCAGCGCGCGGGCGAGCAGCACGCGGGCGTCCTGCATCAGCGGCGCGCGCGCGAGTATCCCGCGCGCGATTGACTCGGAGCGCGCGAGCTCCTGCGCCCCGAGCGCGCGCGTCGCGTCAACCAGAGACTCTTCGAGCGGCGGGGTGGCCGGCATCACGTCGTTGGCGTAGTTGATCTGCGGGTAAAGCTTTTCGGGATCGACTTCGACGCGGACGATCTTCGCGGCCGTCCTTAACACGGCGTCGCCGAAGTCCTGCGGCTGCAAGGCGGCCTCGGCCGTCACGCGCTCACCGCGGTCGGTCGTGCCGACGACCGTGACCGTGAGCGGCAACGCGCCCGTGTTCCGCAGTGCGACGAGTTGCTCCGCGCCGCGCGGCCGCGGCAGGCCGACCAACAGGTCGAGTTCGGTCGGCTGATCGAGTCCGGCGTCGAGCAACAGCTTGAGCGGCGCGCCCCCGCGCTCGAAGAGTGCCGCGCGAAAACCCGCGAGCGTCAGCCCCGTCTCGCGCGACGCCTGTAGCTGCGTGCGCAGAAGGGACGCGAATTCGTCCGCCCCGACGACGCGCTCGGCCAGACGCCAGATCATCGCGCCCTTGTTGGCCGTCGAGGTGAGGTAGGTCGGGTCGAGCGGGGTCGTGACGGAGAGCGGCGCGTCGCGGCGCGCGATGGCCGCGTAGGCCATGCGCCCGCGCAGCCGCTCGGCCGCGGCGGCGTCAGCGCCGAACTGCTTCTCAACGAAGCGGAGCGCGAGGTGGCGCGTCAACCCT
>DATHBT010000112.1:0-1794 GCA_035295985.1 Pyrinomonadaceae bacterium
AAGGACGCGGCGGGGGCGGAGCGGGAGGAGAAGTTCGTCTACGCCGGGATCATGACCTACGAGAAGCGGGGCGGGCGCTGGGTGCGTGTGGCGAACGTCTCCACGTTCGAGCCGCCGAACTGAGCGCGGCGGGCGTTAATGTGCGGGGGCTGGGTTTCGTTAAGTTTTCAGACAGGTAACACGGGGGGCGTTTCGGGGGAGTGGAGGTGACGGCGATGCGTAAGCTCTACAATCACGTTTTCGTTGCGCTGCTGGCCGTGCTGGCCGGCGTCGCGGTGTCGCACAAGCTGGGCGAGACGGCCGGCGACCTGCGGCAGTTAACTTCGGAGGTCTCGCGCCAGCTCTCCCGCTCCGGCTACGGCATGATCACTTCGGGCGAGAATTTCACGGCCCGCCTGCGCCGCGTCGGCACGACGACCGCGCCCGCGCGCCCCTGCCGCAGCAGCGCCGCGACGCGCGGCTGAGGGAAGCCGTTAGCTGTTAGCCGTTAGCTGTTAGCCAGAAAAAAGAATTGCCCGTTTTGCTGACAGCTAATAGCTAACAGCTAACAGCTTCTTTTAAACTAGACGAATGCTCTACGAGAGACGCTGGCTGAAATGGCTGCTGATCACGGGCTGCTGGACGCTCGTCGCGCTGATGTTCGCCAGCCAGGCGTACGTCGCTAATAACGCCAACGGTTACCCCACGCCGTGGACGAGACCCATCACCTGGGCACTCTCCGAGTACTGGATATGGGCCGCGCTGACGCCGCTCATACTGCTGTTGGGCCGCCCCTTCTTCATCGACCGCGACAACTGGCGGCGGACGCTCACCGCCCACATCCTGCTCGGCCTCTGCTTCGCCTCGGCCCACCTTCTCTTGATGTCCGCCGTCGAGCAGTTCACCACCTGGGCGCACCACCCCGGCAAGCCGATGAGTTTTCAACTGTCGGCGTGGTATTACTTCACCAAGAAATTCCACATGGCGTTCCTGACCTACTGGGTCATCACCGGCGTCAGCCACGCCTTCGAGTTCTACCGCCGCAACCGCCGCAACGAGCTGCGCGCCTCGCAACTGGAAGCGCAACTCTCGCGCGCCGAGCTGCACGCCCTCAAGATGCAGCTCCACCCGCACTTCCTCTTTAACACCCTGAACACGATCTCGGCGCTCGTCCACCGCGACCCGCGCGCGGCCGACCGCATGGTCGCGCGCCTCGGCGACCTGCTGCGCCTGACGCTCGACAACCAGGGCGTCGAGGAAGTGTCGCTCAAAGAGGAGCTTGAGTTTTTACAGAAGTACCTTGAGATCGAGCAGACGCGCTTCCACGACCGGCTGACGGTCGAACTGGACGTTGATCCGGCGAGCCTGGACGCGCGCCTCCCAAACCTGCTCCTCCAGCCGCTCGTCGAGAACGCGATCAAGCACGGCGTCTCGGCGCGGCCGGGCGCGGGGCGGATCGAGATCAGCGCGCGGCGCGAGAACGGCACGTTAAATTTGCGCGTGCGCGACGACGGCAACGGCCTGCCCGCCTACTCCCGCCCCGACTGCTCGCGCAGCGGCGTCGGCCTCGCTAACACGCGCGCGCGCCTCGTCCAACTATACGGCGAGGCCCAACGCTTCGAGTTGGCGAACGCCGAGGGCGGCGGCTGCGTCGTGACGATCTCGATCCCCTACCACGCGGACGACGCAGGGGACGCACACTACTCGGCCGGCGTGGACGCGGCGAGAGACTTCGACGCGCCGAACAGGGCGGGCGATTGCGGCGGCGCGAGGGGCGCGAGTTTCGCCGACGCGCTCCTGCGCGCGAGCGTTGCG
>DATHBT010000113.1:0-1705 GCA_035295985.1 Pyrinomonadaceae bacterium
CCGGACTCGAACGGCCGCACGCCGGGGGCGGCCCCGCCGCCCATCACGCCAGGAAGAAGACCGCGATCCCGATCAGAGTGAATACCATCCCCCCGAAGCCTAACAGGCCGGGCACGTAGTAGAGCCGGAAGGGTGACGCGAGGCGCGCCCGCTTGTACTCCCGGTGGTGGTAGAAGACGTCCACCCGCTGGCCCACGCTGTAGCCCGCCGGTCTGCTCCAGATCGGGTCTCTGAACTCACGCTCGCGACCGCCGCGCGGCGTGAAGCGCACGACGGGCGCGTACACCATGTCGCCGTCGGCGTCTTTGCGCTCCTCCAGCCGGACGACCGTGCCCTCGGCGCGGAGCGATTCGGCGACGAACCGCCTCAAACGCACCCAGGCCACCACCGCTATGAGCAGCATCACGATGCCGATGCCGGAGAAGACGAGGGGGAGGACGAACTTCTCGCTCATGGCTGCGTGCGTGCGGCGCGCGCCGCCTCAGGCCGCGGACAGTTCCGCGACGGGCCGGTAGAGCGTGTCGCGCTCGACGGGGTCGAAGCCTGCCTCGCGGATGAGCGCGGCGATCTCCTGCTTTGACATCTTCACCTCGTTGTTCGTCTCGACCGAGTAGCTCTCGGTCAGCTCGCCGCCCTCCGTGATCGTGCCGTCCAGATCGTTCGCGCCGTAGTGGAGCGCGACCTGCGCGAGCCGCTTCCCCAACATCACCCAGTAGGCTTTGACGTGCGGGAAGTTGTCGAGCAGGAGGCGCGAGACGGCCATCGTCTTCAGGGAATCGACGCCCGAAGGGCCGGGCCGATCCGAGAGCTTCGTGCCCGGCGGGTAGAAGGCGAGCGGGATGAAGCACTGGAAGCCGCCCGACCTGTCCTGCTGCTCGCGCAAACGGATGAGATGATCGACGCGATCCTCGACTGACTCTATGTGGCCGTAGAGCATCGTCGCGTTGGTCTTCAAACCCGCCGCGTGTACTTTGCCGGAAAGCTCGAGCCAGCGGCCGGCGTCCGTCTTGTGCGCGCAGATGGCGGAGCGCGTCGGCTCGCGGAAAATCTCCGCGCCGCCGCCGGGGCACGAGTCCATGCCAGCCGTCTTCAACTGTGCGATCACGTCCTCGTCCGCCATCTTGTAGAAGCCGGCCATGTGGTCTAGCTCGACCATCGTGAAAGCTTTCAGGTGGAGGCGCGGGTAGTCGCGCTTCAAGCCCGACAGCAGGTCGGTGTAGTAGCGGAACGGGAGCTTGGTGTTCAAGCCGCCGACGATGTGCAGCTCGGTCGCGCCTTCGGCCACGGCTTCGCCCGCGACACGGATCGCCTCTTCGACGCTGTGCGTGTAGGCGTCCGGCTGGCGCGGCGTGCGGTAGAAGCCGCAGAACTTGCAGTCGGCGTAGCAGACGTTCGTGTAGTTGAAGTGGCGGTTGACGTTGAAGTAGGTGGTGCGGCCGTGGAGACGCCGACGAACCGAGTCGGCGAGGCGGCCGAGCGCGGGCAGGTCGTCCGTCGCGTAGAGCGCGAGGCCGTCGCCGAATGAAAGCCGCTCGCCGGCTTCGACTCTGGCGGCGATGTCAATCAGACGGGGGTCGTGTGAGAACTGCATGCCTCAGATGTTACGTGCGTGCCGGCCGGGATTCAAACCGCGGGGCGCGGCGCGAGGTATGAATTTTACAGCGGGGAGGGAGGGGGCGAACTTATTAAACCCGCGCTGGCGGTC
>DATHBT010000114.1:0-8030 GCA_035295985.1 Pyrinomonadaceae bacterium
CGGCCGTCTGCCGCACGGCCGCGTCGTCGAAGCCTTCGACGCTCGCGTTGAGGCGCTCGATGAAGTCGGCCGGCATCTCGTACTCGACGAAGCGGGCGCGGTGCGCCTCGGCCGCGGCGGCGAAGCTGCGCGCGACGCCCAAGAGCGCCTGATCGTTCAGGTTGGTGCGCGGGCGCGGGAAAGCGCCTTTCAGCTCCGGGTGGTCGAGGCCGATGACGCGCGCCGTGTCGCAGATGGCCGCGAGCTGCGCGCGCAGGCTCTCGCGGCGGTCGCGCTTGCTGCCCGTCGCCTGCTGCGCTTCGTGGCGGTGCGTGGTGCGCCGCGCGTCGAGCGCCACGATCTCCTGAATCAGCGCGGCGAGGCGAGCGAGCGCCTGCCCGCCCCTGCTCGCCGGGGGGAAGTCTGCCGCGCGTGCCTCGCCGAAGCTGCGCGCGCGTTCGAGCCGTTCGAGGCGGCGTCTCTGTGAGTCGTTCATTGCGGTTTGCTCCTTTTGCGTGTGAAGCGGAAGGGCGCGAGGAGTCCTCCCGGAGTGTAGGAGAGCGGCGGGGTTGGCGTGAGACCCGCCAGGACGGCGCGGATTATACACACGCGCGACGTGCGCGCGAGCTAATTTTTCGTCCCCGCCGGCACGCCTCTGCGCGCGACGACACGCCGGCCCCGCGCCGCAACGCCGCCGCCACGTCTGACGAAATATTTTTCACACATGGCGACGCCTCCGCCGCGACTGACGATGCGTTTTTTCGGGTGACGGCGCGAACGAAACATTTAGCGAGGCAGTTTTTCCAGGCGACGACGAGGCCGAAACGCCTGACGACGCGACCGGAACGGCTGAGGCAATTTTTTTCGTGCGACGCGATGCAGGGAAGGTCTGACGGCGGAATCTAGAGGACGGACAACGCGAGACAGGAACACTGCCGGGCGTCGTCAGAAACAACGGCTTCGGTCGTCAATACGCGGTCGTCATCTCGCTTTAAGCAACGGATAGCTCGCGGGAATGAGTGAGGTCGCGGCGGGTGACGGGGCGGACTTGCGCGGCGGCGAGCGTCAGCACCGCGGCCGTGTGGCCGTCGAGCGTGACGAACTCGACTTCGTAAGCCTCGCCCTCCGGGTAAACGTGAACCACCGTACCCACGTCGCCCGCTTCAAGGCGCGCGTCGGGGACGGGCGAGGTTAAGACGACTCTCTCGTGCTCTCTGAGCATGGCTTTCTCATCGCGGGGGTTTACACCATGACTGTGCGGCCAGGCACGCGAATCGAACCGAATTTATAGGGCGTCGAACTCCCTTTCGCTCAACCCAGCTTGCCGCAAGATGCCGCGGAGCGTACCAGCAGCGATCTCCCTGTGCTTTGGTACTATCGCAGTGCGCGTCCCGGCGTCTGTAATCTTGGCAAACTTTAGATGGCTTCCGGTCTGGCCCACCTCCACGAAGCCTGCCGCTTCGAGCCTGCGCTTGACCTCGCGGAAGGGCAGCGGCTTCACGCCGCGACCTCGATCTCGACCGTGCGGACTTTCGGCGTGACGGTGGCGACGGGCGGCGTGAAGTGAAGCTCTAAGGCGTCGCGCAGGTTCTCCAACGCCTCCTCCTCCGACTCGCCCTGCGACACAACGTCAACCTCGACGCACTGTGCGACGAACCACTCGCCCTCCTGCCACACGCTGGCGGTAAAGCTTCTTTTCATACTCTGGCGCTCCCTTCGCCGGGTGATGAACTCACGCCCGGCGTGATTTTAGCACCGTCTAAGCGTCTCTGCCTTCGACAATGGCGATCTCTGCGGGCGAGAGTTCGTAGAGTTCGTAAACGAGCGCGTCGATCTGGCGGTCGAGGGCGGCGCACTTGGCCTCGTAGTGGTCGCGGTCGCGGTCGGTGCGCGCCGCCGTCAGTTGCCGCTTGGCGGCGAGCATCGCCTCGACGAGCGACACCATGCGGTCGTGGCGGTCGCGGTCGGCCTTGTCGGAGAAGTCGATGGTGCGGATTGGAAGCTGTGCCACGTGTGTACGTTTCACTTCCGCAAGAGCTTCACCAACTTCAGGATTATTAGTTTGGTGAATCCAATTCAACAGCTTCGAATTGATGAGTCCCAAAAAGTATCGCGTATCTATCTTTGCTGAACGTGGAACGAGGACATGCATATTATTGAGACAAATCAGTTGTTGATTATCTAAAGCCGCTATTAGACTATCGCCCGTTTGGCGCATGAAGATTTTTACAGGCGCATCAAAGTTCGCCGCAGGGCGAGGCTCAGCTAACCAAGGGCCATATTTCAAATAACGGACTTGCACGGGAGCGATCTGATAACGCTTTATGTCTGCTCCTCTCAAATATTGCCGATGGAATTCCGTTCCCTTTTGCTCACTGTCAAACGGACGTGTTTTGACCACATTTGCTGTCTGCGGAGGTGAGCCTTTTCCGGTTTGATAGGGCTTAATCCCAACATTGATTTCAAAGTACGTATCAAGTCTGTGAGACTTCTTTGCCAAACGAGCGATTAAAGATTTCTCATGTGGGCCGAGGAAAATGTTCATTACTCCGCCAGCGAGTTCTATCCAATCTTTCTGACTATGGACAATCTTGTTTGCTCGGAACCCTTTGGGGTCTTCGCTAACATTCACAAGAGAGTCCACAATCGAAATGACTGGCTGACAGTTATCATCCTCTCTTTTTTCAAGAACAACTATCTCAGTATCGACAGTGACCCTATCAAAGACGGGGAACTTAAAGTGGACTATCTCACGCACACAAGTTTGTTCAACCACGAACTGCCGTATTTTGTTTTGCTTCACATTCGTTAACCAAGGATTAGGAATAATCATTCCCAAGAATCCATATGGTCTAATGAGGTCTTTCAAGGCCCTCTCCAAAAACAGAAGATAACTGTCCAACTGATAACTTTGATACTGAAAGACTCTATTTAGATAGGCCTTTGTGTTATCACTGAATTCAGCGCCGTAAGGCGGGTTGCCGACAATCGCATCAAAACCGCCGCGGCGCATCACTTCGGGGAACGCCTGCTCGAAGTCGAGCGGGTAAAGTTTGCGCTCCTCCTCGTCGCCGAACAGCCCGCCCGCGATGTCCCACCCGACGAGCGAGTTGCCGTGCCGTATGTTCTCCCGCAGATCGGGCAGCATCGTCTCGCGGAATTCCATCTGATGCCCGCGCGCGCTCGCCGTCGTCTCCTCCTCCAGCAGCTTGAGGAACAGCGAGAGCTGCGCCACCTCGACCGCCTGCGCGTCCAGATCGACGCCGTAGATGTTCCGCGTCAGAATCGCGCGCTTCTGCTTGAGCGACAGGCGCAGCGTCTCGTCCGGGTTCTCGATGCAGCCGGCGCGCTTGCCCTCGGCGCGCGTCCGCTGGCCGCGGTTGTAGTAGGCCGTGTGGTGGCGCAGCAGCTCGTCGAACACGCCGAGCAGGAAAGAGCCTGAGCCGCACGCGATGTCCGCGAAGCGAAGCTCCGCGACCTCCGCGGGCGTCTTCCCCTCGATCAACTTCCCCACCGTCTCCGCCACGATGTAGCGCACGATGTATTCGGGCGTGTAATAGACGCCGCCCGCCTTGCGAACCTCCGGCTTCTCTTCGACCCGCGCACGCTTGTCCGTCGTGACGATGACTTTGCCGAGGAAGCGTTCGTAGATGCTGCCGAGGACGTGGATCGGGATGTAGTTGAAGTTGTAGGCCGTGTTCGTGTGCGACAGCCGCTCGCGGACGGACGCGAAGACGCGCTCGTCCGCCCGAAAATCCGGCCGGTCGATAAAGTGCGGCTTGAAGATGATGCCGTTATAGATGCGGTTCAGCCGCTCCGACTGCGCGACGAAGTCGGCCCAGGCCGAACCCCCGTCGCCCAGTTTTTCGACGATCACCTCCGGCTCGATCAGCTTGTCTTCGAGGAAGCGCATGAAGACGAGGCGGTCGAGCGTGCGCTGCGTCGCCTCGGTCAACGCCTCGCCGTCCAATTCCGGGTTGCGATTCTTGAAGGAGCGAGCCAGCTCTTCGCGCAGGTCGTCCAGCTCTTGCAGGAAGTCCTCGTCAACCGTCTTGAACGCCTCGCCGAACAGGCGGCGGCTGACCGCGCCCCGCGTGGGCCGCGGCAGTGTGGCCGCGAACCGCTCCAACGCGCCCGCGTGCGCCGCCTCGCGCGAGAAGAGGTAGTAGATTTCCGCGAACTTCTCCTCGTCCTCGAAGTCCGCGTAGTGGAATTTTCTGACGACGCGGTCGAGGGCGGTGCGCACGTCGGGCTTGAGCCGGCAATCCAGAATGCGGAACTGCTCGAAGTCTGTCAGGACGGAGACGGTCGCCTGCGCGTTCCAGCCGTAGCGGACGGTCTGGAAGTAGTCGTCCGCGTTGTCTATGTTGCGCGCGGGCTTTTTGGCCTCGACGAAGAAGCGCACGTCGCGGAAGTTGGGCGCGAGGAAGGCGTAGTCGGCCTTCTTCGCCCGGCCCTCGACGCCGACCGTGCGCTCGACCTTCACCTCCTGCTCGTTCGGGTTCTTCTGCGTCTCGTGGTTCACGTCCCACCCCAACGCGATCCAGAACTTGTCGATGAAATCCTTCCTCACGTCCTGCTCCTGGTACTGCGCGGAGAGGTAGTGCGCCTCGTGCAGGCGGAAGTCGGCGACGAGCGAGCGGACGCGCTCGTGAGCGGCTTTGAAAGTATCCAGCGTCATGTGAGGCCGGCCCACCACCTTTAAGATTCTTACAGCCCCGGCTGCGCGCGCCAATATACCAGCCCCCGGCCGCCGCCACACCAGCTTTCTGCTAACGGCGACGCTCGACCGCCATGCCGGCGTTCCCCCTTCGATGTTATAATCCGCCCGTGAGCGCCAGCCTCACAATGATTCGGGGACATTCCGGGATCATCCCGTCACCACCCAGATAAAACTTGAGTCTGATCCATCGACACAGGAGGATGAGATGAGTTACCTGCGCCCCTTAGTCCTGCTCGCCCTTTTGCTGGCGGTGGTCGGCACGGCGTCGGCCCAGAAGATTTCCAAGCAGACTCTCGTCTCGCAGGGCAGTAAACGCACCTACTACCTGTTCGTCCCCGAAAACGTCAAAGGCCCGGCCCCGCTGCTGCTGGCGTTCCACGGCACGGGCCGCAACGGCCTCTCGCTGTTGGAGAAGTGGAAAGACCTCGCCGCCAGGGAGGGCTTCATCGTGGCCGGGCCGGACTCGAAGAGTTCGCAGACGTGGAAGACGCCGGAAGACGGGCCGGACTTTCTGCGCGACCTGGTCGAGGAGTTGAAGAGTAAGTACCCGATCAACGCGCGCAGGGTTTACATGTTCGGCCACTCTGGCGGGGCCGGCTTCGCCCTCGGCATGTCGATGTTCGAGTCGAAGTACTTCGCCGCCACGGCGATCCACGCCGGCTCCTGGCGCGACCCGAACGAGTACAGGCTGGCCGAGCACGCCAAGCGGAAGATACCGCTCGCCATCATGGTCGGCGACCGCGATCCGTTCTTCCCCGTGTCGTCGGTGACGGCCACGAGCGAGCTGCTGAAGGGGAAGGGCTTCGAGGTCGAGGTGACGGTGCTCAAAGGGCACGACCACTGGTACTACGACAAAGCACCGAAGATCAACGAGCAGTTGTGGGACTTCCTGAAGAGGCACGAGCTGGCGGAGGAGCCGGAGTTCGAGCAGTACCTCTTCAAGAAGTGAGCGCGGCAGGCGCGTCGCCGCCGGCATGCCCGGTCGCACGCCCGCGCCGCGCCCGCCCCTCCACACGTCGCAGCACGCCGTCAAGTTTTCAAGGCCACGACCGCGCAGACGCGTGACGACTGTCAGATTTTTTTTGCGCCTCCCGCCGCGCGCCCCCCGCCGCCCCTAAGATTTTTCCTGAGATTTTCGCGCCCCAACGCGCGGAACGCCCCTTGCCGTTAAGCCCGCCCGGACGAGCGTGCCGTCGGCCGCCCGTCAATCTTCCGACAGCGAGAGGTGTTTATGAGAAACAGGTGTGTCGCACTCGTGCTCTGCCTCGCCGCGGCGTTCGCGCACGTGCCTGTCGCCGCGGCGCAGGACGCGCGGGGGGCAAACGGTTGGGCCGCGTTGCAGGCCCTGCCCACCGGGGCGAAGCTGAAAGTCAGGATGAAGAGCGGCGAGACGGTCGAGGGCAGATTGAGCATGGTCTCCGACGCGGGGCTGACGCTGCTGCGTAAGGGCGCGGCCGTCGAGCTGAGGCGCGACGGGGTGCGGAAGGTCTATCGCGTCGGCGGCCCTTCGGTCAAAAAATCCACGCTGGTCGGGCTGGGGATCGGCACGGGGGTGGGGGCCGCAGTCGGCACGGGCTTCGCGGTGAGCGGGGAGCACGAGAGCGGCGAGGCGCACATGCCCGTCTTCGTGTTCGGGGCCGGCGGGGCCATCATCGGGACGCTCACGGGCCTGACGGCCGGCCTGCTCGGGCGCAGGCGAGTTCTCATCTACGAGTCGGACTAGCGCCGCCTCGCCTCTCACTCGCGCGCGCCTGCCGCGAGGGTGCGGCGCAGCTCCGAGAGCTGCGGGGATTTGACGGTGAAGGTTTCAGCGCCGAGCTTGACGACGAGGCGGCCCGCGCCCGCGAGCTGGGGGAGGTCTTCGGTCGGAAGCCGGAACGCGGCGGTCTCTTTCCGCAACTGCTGCGCGACGGCGCGGGCGGGCACGACCGGCTCGGTCTGGTAGTCGAGGCGTTCGTAGGTGTACTCGTAGGGGTCTGCGTTGATTTCGAGCTGGCGGACTGCTCCCAGCCGCTCGGCCTCTTCCTTCGCGGCCGTCGATTCGACGAGCAGGTAGGCCGAGACGAGATCGTAGGTCTCCTTGCCGCGGTAGGCGAGATGGAAGGTGAGCGTCAGCTCGCGCCCCTCGAAGCGGAACGTCGCGCCCTTCGGCTCTTTGACGGCGCGGTGGGCGATGAGCGTTACGGGGACGTTCAAGTAGGTCGCGTCGCGCCCCGCGTCGTAGCTGCGCGGCTCGCGCGAGGCCGGCAGCCCTATCGTGTCGGGCTTCTTCATCGTCGATTCCGGCGGCGGGCCGACTACCACCTCCCGCCTGATCGTGGCCGGCGGCCTGATGATCGGGGGCCGCCGCTCGGCGGGCGGCCTGTCAATCGGGGGCTGCTGCGCCTCGGCCGACCCGGCGAGGCAGGCGCACGCGAACGCCACGAGCAACGCGGGACGCGCGAAAGATTTTGGCCGCTCGATTCCGGGAAGCATCTCGATCTCTCCCTCTTGTGGCGCGACGGACGTGGTACGGCGAAGGCGCGGCTACATCGTAAGGAGTCTCGCGCGAAGGCGCAAAGGCGCGGGTGACTTCGGAAGGCGCGGTCAGCCGTCCGCGAAAGTCCAGATCGCCGCTTCCAGTTCGGCGAGCGTGAGACGCGGGGCGTCGGGCGAGAGGCGCAGGGCGTACTTGCCGAGGTCGCTGCACTCGTAGAGCACGGTCAGGAGCATCAGGCGCGCGCGCAGAGTTTCGTCCATCTGCGAGTCGGCGTAGCCGTAAGAGCGCAGCATCGCACGCTGCAACGCGCGGTCGCCCTGCACCATGAGGACGCCGGGCGCGACGAACTCGTACTCGGCGGGGCCGTTGAAGGAGTCGCCGAAGTCGAAGAGGCCCGACGCGCGCCAGCGGCCCGACGCATCGCGCGCGAGCAGGACGTTGCCCGGGTGTATGTCGCCGTGCAGCAGGACGGGCGCGAACTCCCGGGGCAGTAGCGGCAGGCGCGACTCGAAGAAGCCGGGCAGGCTCGCAACCCATTCGGGGTTCGCGCCGAGGGCGCGCTGCCGCCCGGTTGATTCGCCCACCTGTCGCCCGACGAACGCGGCCCAGTCGCGCGCGAGCGCAGGCTCGTCCGCGGGCGCGCGGTGCGCGTGCAGCTCGCGCATCGCCGCGCCGAGCTGCGAGACGATTTCGATCCTCTCTTCGGCCTCCACCTCCCGCCAAACGTCCCGCATCAGGACTCCCGCGAGTCGCGTCATCACCAGATAAGGCCAGCCCTCGATCTGGCCTTCGTGCAGAACCTCCGGCGTCGCGACGCCGAGGCGCTTGCCCGCGGCGAAGCGGAGCGAG
>DATHBT010000115.1:0-6801 GCA_035295985.1 Pyrinomonadaceae bacterium
AAGTATAGTCAGCCCGAAACCCCCACAAAGACCGGCAGGCTCGAATCCAGAAAACTACGTTGAAGGGAAAGCGATGAAAGTTAATACCTACGGGACGGCGCGCGCCTGCGCGCTGGGGCTGTGCGCGCTCCTGTGTGTCGCCGCCCCCGCGGCGGGGCGGCAGCAACAGCAGCAGCCCGCGCCGCCGCCGCCGCCCAAAGTTTCTTCGGAGGCTGAGCTGAAGGCGGCGCAGGCCGTCGAGAAAGCCGCCGACGCGGCCGCCGCGCTGGCCGCCGCCGGCGAGTTCGTCAAAAAGTACCCGAAGAGCGAAATCCGCCTCGAAGTGGCGCGCCTCGTCGCCGACAAGATCGCGAAAGCGCCCGACGCCGCGCAGCGCGTCACACTCTCCGAGGGCTTCCTGAAGACCTTCAACGCGCCGGCCGAAGCCAACGTCATTAACCCCGATCTGGCGATCGCCTACGTCAACGCCAAGCGGCTCGACGACGCCTTCCGCGTGGCCGACCCGGCCGCCGCCGCGAACTTCGAGCGCCCCATGGACATGCTGATCACGCTGACGATGACGGGCGCGGACGAGTTGCAGCGGGGCAACGCGAAGTACCGCGATCAGAGCCGCCAACTGGGCCTGAAGGCCGCCGAGATGTTCGAGGCCGACCGGATGCCGGCGGGGACGGACGCCGCCAGGTGGGCCGCGCACAAGGCGGAGTGGCTGCCGAAGATCTACCACTCGCTGGCCGTCATGTCTTACGTCTCCGGCGACAAGGCCGACGCCCGCGCGATGCTCGAAAAGGCGGTGGCCCTCAACACGACCGAGGCCGTCAGCTACTACCTGCTGGGCCGCATCGCCGACGAGGAGTACCAGGAACTGGCTAAGCAGCACAGGGGCGCGACCGGCGCGGCCCAGGACGAACTGCACAAGCAGGCGCTGGCCCGGATGGACAAGGCCATCGACGCCTACGCGCGCGCCATCGCCCTGGCCGAAGGCGACGCGCGCTACGAGCAGCTACGCACGGGGCTGCGGCCCACGCTCGAAGACTTCTACAAGTACCGCAACAACAACTCGACCGAGGGGCTACAGGCGCTGATCGACAAGTACAAGAAGCCGGCGGCGGCTAAGCCTTAACGGCCGCGGGGTTCGGGCGGGGTTCAAATCACGAAGGGCCTTAAAAGGGGCGCGGGCGTCGGGACAGTCCCGACGCCCGCGCCCCTTTCAGTCTCGCGGCCGACACCCTCACCGCCGGCTACGGCCGCGATAAATGCGGCGCTCTCTTCGCGCGCCGCCTAGCCGCCCGAAGAGCCTGAGCCGCCGCCCGACGATCCCTCCGAACCGCCGGACGACGAGCCGCCTCCTCCTCCTTCGCCGCCGCCCGCAGGCTGGATGCCTGCTTCCTCTTCGAGCGGCGGGAGCGCCGCCGCCACCGCGCCGCTCACCAGCCCGGCCGCCGCGCCGGCCAGCACCCTGCGGACGATGCCCCCCTTCTTCGCGCCGCCCTTGCGGCCGCCCTTCTTCGACCCGCCCTTCTTGCTCGTCCCGCCTTTCTTGGCTCCGCCCTTCTTGCCGCCGCCGCGCGCGGCCGTCGATTTCTTCGCGGACTTCTTCGCCGCCTTCTTAGCGCCGGCCCCCTTCTTGCCCGCGGACTTCTTAGAGCCGCCGCCCGAACTCTTCTTCGCGCCGCCGCCCTTTTTCGCGCCGCCCTTCTTCGAGCCGGAGCCTTTCTTCGCGCCGCCCGCGCGGCCCCCACCGGCCGAAGACTTCTTCGTTGACTTCCTCGCTGCCATCTTGTCTCGGTCTCCTTTCCTCCCATACTTGCGTGTAACGCACTGGCAAGCTAATAAACCAAACTCGCCGCGCGCGCAATAAAAAACTTCCCGGCCGGCGCGCGGGCCGGGTGTGGCGAGAAACGCGCGCGCCCTGCTACAATCCGGCGCGCCCCGTCCCTTCGGGTTCCGACCGGACGACCGATCACGAACCGACTCAGCCGAACCGTCATTCGAGACGAAAAGCGAACACCCGCCAGGATCAAGATGGAGAGAAGCACGAACCCCGCGCGCGACTTCGACGGACGACTCCGCGCCGCGCCGCGTCCCGACGCCCGGACGACGAGAACACGGCGGCCCGCGCGGGAGCGTACGCCGGCGAGAGTGCCGCCGCTCAAGCGCCCGCTCGCGCTCGTCGCCGTCGCGCTTCTTCTCGCCGCCACCACGCCCGCGCGCCAACAGCGTCAGCCACAGCCGTCGCCGCAGCGCCGGCCCGACACGCACGGCCGCCGCTACAACCGCCTGGTCGTGCGCAACGCCATCGTCATCGACGGCAACGGCACGCCCGCCTCCGGGCCGTTCGACATCGTCGTCGAGGGCGACACCATCCGCGAACTCGTCCCGCTCGACCCCGTCGCCGTCAAATCCGGCACGGCCCGTCGCCCCGCGGCGGGCGACGCGGAGATCGACGCGACGGGCAAGTACGTCATGCCCGGCCTCATCAACCTGCACGGCCACGTGCAGGAGGAGCGCGGCGGGATTCCGCAGCCGCTCGACTACGAGCTGAAACTCTGGCTCGCCTCCGGCATCACCACGGTGCGCGACGTGGGAAGCGACACGCGCAAGACGCTCGCGCTCCGCCGCGCGAGCGCCGAAGGCTCCGCCCACGCGCCGCGCCTCTTCGTCTATGCCGTCTATGCCGCCGGGGGCGCTCCGCGCACGGCCGAGGCCGCGCGTGCGCGCGTGCGCGAGCTGAAAGCTCTGGGCGTTGACGGCCTGAAGATGTTCGCGATGGATCGCGACCTGATGGAAGCCGCGTGGGACGAGGCGAAGAAGCAGGGCTTAAGGATCGCGCACCACACGGCCGTCGCCGAGACGAACGCCTGGGACGACGCGCGCTTCGGCACCACCTCAATCGAGCACTGGTACGGCGTGCCCGACGCCGCGATCATCAATGGGGTGCAAAACTTCCCGCCCTCGTACAACTACAACGACGAGGTGGATCGCTTCCGCTACGCCGGCCATCTCTGGCGCGAGGCCGACTGGGACAGGCTGATGAAGGTCTTCGACGCGATGATCGAAGCCCGCGTCGCCTGGAACCCGACGCTCGTCATCTACGAGGCGAGCCGCGACCTACAGCGCGCGCAGACGCAGCCCTGGTTCGCCGATTATCTGCACCCGACGCTCGAAGCCTATTTCCGTCCCGACCCCGGCCACCACGGCTCCTACTTCCTCGGCTGGACTTCGACCGACGAGGCCCACTGGAAGGAGAACTATCGGCTGTGGATGGCGGCCCTGCGCGAGTTCGAGCGGCGCGGCGGCCTGATCGGCGCGGGCGAAGACGCCGGCTTCATCTACCAGATGTACGGCTTCGGCCTGATCCGGGAGCTTGAGTTGCACCAGGAGGCCGGCTTCCACCCCCTGAAAGTGATCCAGCACGCGACGGGCAACAACGCGCGCATCCTCGGTCAGGAGGCCCGACTGGGCCGCGTGCGCGCCGGCTACGCCGCAGACCTTTTGATCGTCAACGGCAACCCGCTCGAAAACCTGAAGGTGCTCTACCCGACCGGCGTTGACATCGTCCGCGACGGCAAGCCGGTTCACACCGGCGGCATCGAGTGGACGATCAAGGACGGCCGCCCCTACCACGGCCCCACACTCCTCGCCGAGGTCAAAGAGATCGTCGCCCGCGCCCGCGCCGAGGCGAGGACTAAACAGTCGAAGCCCTGAAACCCGACACGCACACCAGCCGGAGGAAACCCGCAGTCCATGAAGAAAACAGTCACCACGCTGATGCTCGCCCTCGCGCTCGCCGCCACGGCCGCGGCGCAGGGAGCCGATGGCGGCGCGCGCGCGGCCCTCGCCGCGCTGCCCGACTCGCAGGCCGTCCTCTACGTCAACGCCCGCCGCATCACGAACGACGCCCTGCCGCGCGTCATGCCGGTCGCGCAGCTCGACAAGTTTTTCGGCGAGTTGCGCAAAAACGTGAACGTCGATTTGCGCTCGGTCGAGTACGTTGTCCTCGCCGCGCGCTACGACGTGAACTCGTTCGACGCGACGAACGTGCCGGACTTCGGCGTCGCGGTGCGCGGCGGCTTCAATGCCGACGCGCTGCTCTCCGCCCTGCGCATCGCGCAGCCCGCGCAGCACCGCGCCGAGACCCACGGCGACAAGCGGATCGACCTTTACACCGTCCAGTTCGAGTCGCCCAAGGCTGACACCGCGGCCGACGCCGCGCCCGCGCCCGACGCCGCGAAGCCGCAGCCGATGAAGCTGCCCACCGAGTTCGCCATAGTCTCGCTCGGCCCCGACGAGCTGCTGGCCGGCACACCCGCATATGTCCGCGCCGCAATCGACGCGCGCGGCGGCGGCCAGCGCGTCCGCGCAGACCTCGTCGATCTCGCGCTGCAAAACCCCGACTCGCTCGTCAGCCTCACGGGCGACCTGCCGCCGAACCTGTCGAAGCTCTTCGACGCGGCGGCGGGCGCGGCCGGCCAGTCGGGCGCGGCGGCCGGGATGATGAACGAAGAGATCAGGCGGCTCGCCGACTCGCTCCGCCAGTTGCGCCTGTCGCTCACCATGACGCCGGGCCAGTTCGGCGTGCAGGCGACGCTGCGGACGGAGCGACCGGAGGACGCGCGTGCGCTGAGCGGCCTCGTCGATTTCGGCGTCGCCGCCGTGGAGCAGGGCGTCAGGAAAGAACTCGCTTCGGCGAAGACCGTGAAGGCGCGCGCCGACGCGCAGAAGGTGCTCTCCCTCATCAAGTCGCTCGGCAACACGGCCAGCGACAGAGACCTGACGCTCAGCCTCAACGTCGCACAGGCGACGGTCGCAGACTTCGTCAAACAGATGTCGGCGCCCAAGCCGAAGCAGGCGGCCCCGCCGCGGCGCGCACGCGCGCGCACCACGGCGCGCCGCCGTTCCTGAAACTTCCGGTGCCGGCGGCGCGCCCCGTTTCGCCCCCTGAGAGTTGGCGTCCGGCCCGCCCGGCGAGGTATTGTTAGACGATGAAAGAAAGAGATTCCTCCACCGACGAGTGGGCCGACGAGCTTGACCTTGAAGCCGACGGTTCGGACTCGGACGACGCGGAAGACTTCGGCCTCACCGCCGACGACGACGGCGAGTCGGACGACGACGAGTATGACGACGACGATTCGGCCGAGGTGCGCACCGCCCTGCTCTCGAAGCGCGACATGCTGGCGCTCTTGAGCGTCAAGACGGGTGAGGCGGGCGGCCTGCTCGTGCGCATCGATCCCCGCCAGGGCGCGCCCGCCGCGCAGACCTACGAGACGGCCGACACGGCGCTGCACTGGTTCCGCCGCAGCCTCTCCACCAGCCGCCGCAACGGCTGGGATATCATCTACGACGGCCCACCTCTCTTCGGCTGACCGCGATGCGCGAACTACCGAAAAGCGCGAAGGGCGCGGAGGAGTCCGACACTCCCCGCGCCCTTCTCCCGTCCGCGGCAGGCCCGCGCGCACGCCTCTTCGCGCTCGCCCTGCTCCTCCTCGCGCCGTCGCCTTCGTGCCGGACGACCTCCCCAAACACGTCCGGCGCGCCGCCCGCGCAAAAAGCTGAGCGCAGTCTGAGCGCGGAAGATCGCCGCCGCGTCCTCCAGGAAATCTGGCAGACGATTAACGACAACTACTACGACGCCTCGTTCAACGGCGTGGACTGGGCGGCCGTGCGCGAACGCTACCTCAAGCTCGCCGACGCCGCCCCGACCGACTTCGAGTTCTACGGCCTCTGCGAGCTGATGACGGCCGAGCTGCGCGACAGTCACACGCACTACGAGCCGCCCGCCCCGCCGCCCGATCCTTCACAGCCCGCCGCCGACGAACCGCGCGGCGCGGCCGGCCTCACTCTGGGCGAGGCCGAGGGCCGCACGGCCGTCCTACGGGTTGAGCCAAACTCTGCGGCCGAGCGCGCGGGCGTCCGCCCTGGCATGATCGTGCGTGCGGTCAACGGTCGCCCGGTCGAGGAGGTTGAGGCCGAGATACGCCGCCGCGTAGCCGGCGCGTCGTCCGAGCGCTCATTCCAGAACGTGATCGCGACGTCGATCCTTTACGGCCGCGTGTGGGGCCTGCCGCGCCGGCTCCGTCTCGAACTCGCGGCGGGCCGCGAGTTCGAATACGAGGTCGTGCGCGAGCCGCGCGAGGACGTGCGCGTCGAAGCGCGCCGCCTCGCCTCGGGCTTCGCATACATCGGCTTCGACGCGTGGCGTCCGCCCGCCGGCCGCAGGTTCGGCGAGGAGTTGGATAAACTTCGTGACGCGCCCGGCCTCGTCATCGACCTGCGCGGCAACGGCGGCGGGCAGACCGACGTGCTTCTGGAGATCGCCTCGAACTTCTTCCCCCGCGAGACCTACTACGGAGCTTTTCGCCGCCGCGACGGTCTTTTGGACAAGTATTTCACGCGAAAACCCGCGCGCCACTACGACAAGCCGGTCTGCATTCTCGTTGACGAGAAGTCGGGCAGCGCGTCCGAAACCTTCGCGCTCTTCTTCCAGGAGGCTGGCCGCGCGCGCATCATCGGCCGCCAGTCCGCCGGCTCGACGCACAACATGCGCGTCACGCGACTCCCACACGGCGGCACAGTCCGCTACAGCATCCGCGCCTACGTCACGCCCCAAGGCCGCGACCCCGAAGGCACGGGCGTCTTACCGGACGAGTCCGTCCCCCTCCTCCTCTCCGACCTGCGCGAAGGCCGCGACGCCCCGCTCGAAGCCGCCGAGAACTGGCTGCGCGCGAGCGCGAGAACAAAGAATTAACCACAAAGGGCAAGTCCGATTCCCGAATGCGGAATGCGGATTTCGGATTGCGGATT
>DATHBT010000116.1:0-13162 GCA_035295985.1 Pyrinomonadaceae bacterium
GCGTCGAGCTGCTTGCGGCCGGGGTCGAAGCCGGCGAGCTTACGGTCGTCGGGACGCCGTGGCGCATAAGGCCGGGCGCGGAGACTTTGATCGCGCGGGCCATCGCGCTCGCGGTCGCGCACCCGTTCGGCATCGGCGACGCGCAGTACAGGCTGGCGGCCGCGTCTAACGAGCCGCCGCGCGCCGTTGACACCGTGCCCTTCGGCGTCTTCCGCAAGAGCCTGTGGCAGCGGCTCGGCGGCTTCGACGAGCGGCTGCTCGCCAACGAGGATTACGACTTCAACTACCGCGTGCGCGCGGCCGGCGGCGCGGTCCTGCTCGACACCGCCGCGCACTGCGACTACTTCGCGCGGCCGACCGTCTCGGCGCTCGCCCGGCAGTACTTCCGTTACGGCCGTTGGAAGGCGCAGATGATCAGAAGGTCGCCGCGCTCCGTGCGCTGGCGACATCTGGTCGCGCCCGCCTTCGTCGCCGCGCTCGCGCTCTCCGCGCTGCCCGCGGCCGCGGCCGCGGCGAACCTTTTGCCGCTGCCCGCGGCGTTGCCGTTGGCCCTCGTCGTCGTCCCTTACGCGCTCGCCGCCGCGGCGTGCGCCGCGCAGGTCTCGCTCGGCGCGCGCGATCTCAAACTCGCGCCCGCGCTCGTCGCGATCTTCTTCGTCCTCCACGCGGCGTGGGGCGCGGGCTTCCTGCTGAGTTTGCCGCGCTCCTCGTCCTGAGTCGCGACCGCGCCGATTCGGACGGCGGCCTGATCGCCCACGCGTCCTGAGTTTTTATGAACTGGCAGAGGAAGGCGCGCATCCAGAACCTGATCGCGGCGCTGCCGGCGTCGAACGCGATCTACTACGCGGTGCAGCGCACCCTGGGGAGCCTGCGTCCGGGCAGGACGAACCCGCTGGAGTGGTTTCAGGCCGGGGCGCGACTCGCCGATTGGATCGAGGGCGCGGGACGCGCGGTCGAGGGCGCGAGCTTCCTCGAAGTCGGCACGGGCCGGCAGGTCAACATGCCGCTCGCGCTCTGGCTCTGCGGCGCGGGCCGCGTGGCGACGGTTGATCTCAACACGTACCTGTCGGGCGCGCTCGTCGCGGAGTCGGTCGAGTACGTCCGCCGCAACCGCGAAGAGGTCGCGCGGCAGTTTGGCGCGCGCGGCGAGTCGCGCGGGTTCCGACAAAGACTCTCGGCGCTCGCGTCGTTCAAAGGAGACCTGGGCGGGCTGCTGCGGCTCGCGCGCATCGAGTACCTGTCGCCGGCCGACGCCGCGCGGCTGCCGTTCGCCGCGGGCGCGTTCGACTTCCACGTCTCCTACGCGGTCTTCGAGCACATCCCCGAAGACGATCTCCGTCGCATCCTCGCCGAGGCGCGTCGGGTGCTCAAGCCCGCGGGGCTGCTCGTGCACGTCATTGATCCTTCCGATCACTTCTCGCACGACGACCCGACGATCACGGCGATCAACTTCCTGCAATTCGGCGGGCGCGAGTGGGAGCGCCTCGCGGGCAACCGCTTCATGTTCCACAACCGCCTGCGGGCGCGCCAGTACCTCGACCTGTTCGAGCGCGCGGGCGTGCGCGTGCTGCGGCAGACCGAGGCGCTCGACGAGGCGTCGCTCAGCGCGCTGCGCGAGGGCTTCCCCGTGAGCGAGGAGTTTCGTTCGTTCACGCAGGAGGAGTTGGCCGTCCGCAGCCTCAACGTGATGGGCACGTTCGCGGAAGAGCGGGCGGCGGACGGCGCGGCACGGCGCGCGGCGGCCGGCGGCGCGAAGGAGCAGGCGGCGACCGGGGCGGTCGTCTCCTAAAAGGGGGAGGATGACGGACGAAGCGACAGGTAGGGACGGATCGCTGACGGCGCGCGCGTCGTGGCTGATGCTGGCGCGCACGGCCGCCTTCGCGCTCGGCTTCGCCGTGCCGCTCCTGCTCGTCCGCATACTTTCGCAGACGGAGCTGGGCCTCTACCGGCAGGTCTTCCTCGTCGTCGCCACCGCGATCAACGTGCTCCCGCTCGGCTTCCACATGAGCGCCTTCTACTTCCTGCCGCGCGAGCGCGGGCGCGAGGGGCAGGTGGCTCTAAACGTCGCGCTCTTCTTCCTCCTCGTCGCCGCGCTGGCGGGCGGCGCGGTCGTGCTCTTTCCCGGCCTGCTCGCCGCCACCTTCAACAGCGCGGCGCTCGTGCCTTACGCCCCGGCCATCGGCGCGGCGCTCTTCCTCTGGGTCGCCTCGACGAACCTCGAATACGTCGCGCTCGCCAATCAGGAGGTCAAACTCGCGACCGTCCTGATCGTCGCGCTCCAACTCGCGCGGAGCGTGATGCTGCTCGCGGCCGCGCTCGCCTTCGGCACGGTCGGCGCGCTGCTGTGGGCCGCGGTCGCCTACGGCGCGGTGCAGACGGCCGTACTCGTCGCGTACCTCGCGCGCCGCTTCCGCATCTTCTCGTGCGGCTTCGACTGGCCGCTGATGCGGAGGCAACTCGCCTACGCCGTCCCGCTCGGCGCGGCCGGGCTGCTCTACGCGCTGCAACTCGATCTGCACCAGTACTTCGTCGCCAACCGCTTCGGCGAGGCGGCCTTCGCCGTCTACTCCATCGGCTGCTTCCAACTGCCGCTCATACACATCCTCTCGGACTCGGTCGGCGCGGTGATGCTGCCGCGGGTGACGCGACTCCAGAAGGAGAACCGCGCGCGCAAGATCGTGGAGCTGACGGCGCGCATGATGCGTAAGCTCGCGGTCGTCTACTTCGCGGCCTACGCCTTCCTGCTCGTCGCGGGGCGAGAGTTCATCGCCGTGCTCTTCACCGAGCAGTACCTGGCGAGCCACCCGGTCTTCGTCGTCAACCTGACGATGATCCTCGTCTACTTCATGTCGAACGTTTACGATCCAATCATGCGGGCCTACGCCGAGCAGCGTTACTTCCTGCTGCGGCTGCGGCTGGCGCTCGTCGCGCTGCTCGTCGCGGTGCTGTGGTGGGAGACGGAGCGGCTGGGCCTGGTCGGCGTCATCACGGTCGCCGTGGGCCTGAGCCTCGCGGAGCGGATCATCACGGCGGCGCGCGCGGCCAGCGTCGTCGGCGCGACGTGGCGCGACGCGGCGCTGCTCAAAGACGTGGGCCGCGTCGCACTCGCCGCACTCGCCGCGGCGGTCGTCACGCTCTTAGCCCGCTCGCTGGCGGCGGGGGCGCGGCCCTTCGTCGTGCTGGTTGTCTGCGCGGCGGTGTTCGCGCCGGTTTACGTGGCGTGCGTGTGGCTCTTCGGCGCTGTCACCGCGGAGGAGCGCGAAATGTTGGCGCGCAAGGCGGCGCTTCTGCGGCGCGCGGCCCCGCGCGGGCGGCGCGCGCCCGGCTCGGTCTTTTAAGAGCGACTTACTTTTCCCTTTCGGGGCCGACTTTCTTCGCACCAACTTTTCGGGAGTCAACAGACGAGATGTGCGGCATCGCCGGATTCGTGGTCAGTGACGGGCGCGCGGACGCCGCCGGGCGCGCGGCCCTGCTCGACCGCATGTGCCGCCGCGTGGCGCACCGCGGGCCTGACGATCAGGGCGCGGAGGTTCGTGGCCGCGCCGCGCTCGGAATGCGCCGACTCTCGATCATCGACGTGGCCGGCGGGCATCAGCCGCTGTCGGGCTGCGATCCGAATCTGACGATCGTCTTCAACGGCGAGATTTACAACTACCGCGAGCTGCGCGCCAGGCTCGAAGCGCGCGGCCACCGCTTCCGCACGGACTCCGACACCGAGACGATTGTCCATCTCTACGAGGAGCACGGCGCGGCCTGCGTCGAACACCTGCGCGGCATGTTCGCCTTCGCGCTGTGGGACGCGCGCGCCGAAGAACTGCTGCTCGCGCGCGACCGCGTCGGCAAGAAGCCGCTCTACTACTCGCTCGCGCCGGGCGGCACGCTCGTCTTCGGCTCCGAGTTGAAGTCGCTCCTCGAACACGCGGAGGTCGGCCGCGAGATTGACCCGCGCGCGCTCGACGCGTACCTGACCTTCGGCTACGTCCCCGACCCGCTCTCGATCCTCGCGGGAACCTCCAAGCTCCCGCCCGGCCACACGCTCACCTTCGCGCGCGGCAAAGTCTCACTCGCGCGGTACTGGGATTTCCCCGCCGGGGCCGTGGGAGACAATAACGCGCGCGAAGAGGATTACCTCGACGAGTTGCGCGCGCTGTTGGACGAATCGGTTCGCGTGCGGCTCGTCGCGGAGGTGCCGCTCGGCGCGTTCCTCTCCGGCGGCGTTGACTCCTCGGCGGTCGTCGGCCTGATGGCACGCAACTCCGCGCGGCCCGTCAAGACCTTCTCCATCGGCTTCCACGAGGACAGCTACAGCGAACTCAAGTACGCACGCGTCGCCGCGAAACACTTCGCCACCGATCACCACGAGTTCATCGTCACGCCGGACATCTGCCAGGTGGTTGACGAGCTGGCGTGGCACTTCGACGAGCCTTTCGCCGACGCGTCGGCCGTGCCGACCTACATGGTCTCCAAGCTCGCGCGCGCGCACGTCACCGTCGCTCTTTCGGGCGACGGCGGCGACGAGCTGTTCGCCGGCTACACGCGCTACGTCGTCGATCGCGGGCGCGGGAAGTTCGCGCGCATCCCGGCCTTCGTCCGCGCGGGCCTCATGCGGCCCGTCAGCCGCGCGCTCCCGCACGGCGCGTGGGGGCGCAACTTCCTGCACAACGTCTCGCTCGATTCGGTCGGCCGGTACCTCGACAGCGTCTCGGTCTTCACCGCGCTCGGCCGCCGCTCTCTTTACGCGCCCGACTTCGCCGCGCGACTCGATAACATCGACGCCGCGCTCGCGGACTTCCGCCGTCACGCCGCGCGCGTGCCCGCAAACGGCAGCCGGCTCGAACGCCTGCTCTACCTCGACAGCAAGACCTATCTGCCGGGCGACATCCTGACCAAAGTTGATCGCATGAGCATGGCCGTCTCCCTCGAAGCGCGCGCGCCGCTGCTCGACCACAAGCTCATAGAGTTCGTCGCGCGCATCCCGGCCTCGCTGAAGCTGAAGGGCACGGAGACGAAGCACATCATGAAGCGCGCGGTCGAAGAGTTCGTGCCCGCCGAAATCCTGCGCCGGCCGAAGATGGGCTTCGGGATGCCGCTCGACCGCTGGATCAACGAACAACTGCGCGGGCGCATCCGCGAGACGCTGACCGAGGCGCGCGCCCGGCAGCGCGGCCACACCAACGACGCCTACGTCCGCCGCCTGCTCGACGAACACGAGCGCGGCCGGCGCGATCATTCGACGCAACTCTGGGCGCTCTTCATGCTCGAACTCTGGCAGCGCACGTTCATTGACGAAGACCCGGCACGCCGCCCGCTCCCTGACGCCGAAGGCGAGCGCGCACCCGTCGCCGTCGCATGAACGAACAGTTTTCAGTCTTCAGTCTTCAGAAGGCATGAAGGTAAGGCATCGAAGAATCAAAACCTAAAGCCAACAGCTAATCGCTAACCGCTAACAGCTAACCAATGTGCGGCATCGCAGGCATTACCGGCAAGTTTGAGGCGCGCGGGGCGGCGGCGCGGAGGATGACGCGCGCGCTCAGCCGGCGCGGCCCCGACGCCGAGGGGCACTACGCCTGGCCGCGCGCCGCGCTCGCGCACCGCCGGCTCGCCATCTTCGATCTCTCCGACGCGGGCCGACAGCCGATGCTCTCGCCCGACCGCGCCGTCGGCGTCGTCTTCAACGGCGCGATCTACAACTTCCGCGAGCTTCGCGCCGAACTCGCCGCGCGCGGCTACGAGTTCCGCAGTCAGACCGACACCGAAGTGCTCGTCCACGGCTACCGCGAGTGGGGCGTTGACGGTCTGGTCGGACGACTGCACGGCATGTTCGCCTTCGCGCTGTGGGACGACGCGGCGCGCAAACTCTTTCTCGTGCGCGACCGGCTCGGCGTGAAGCCGCTCGCCTGGGCCGCGACGGACGGCGGCGGCGTCGCCTTCGCCTCGACCGTCCGCGCCCTGCGCGAAGGCGGCTTCGTCGGCGAGTTGGACGAGCGGTCGGTCGCCGAGTTCTTGGAGTTCGGCTTCGTCACGGACGCGCGCTCGATCTACCGCGGCGCGCGCAAAGTTTTCCCCGGCACGATAGTCGAGTTCGCGGAAGGCCGCGAGCCGCGCGAGCGCCGCTACTGGTCGCCTCCCGTCGCCGACGAATCGAGCGTCGTCTCTTTCGACGAGGCGGTCGAAGAGGCGGAGCGGCTGTTCCTGCGCGCCGTCGAGTTGCGACTGTTCGCCGACGTGCCCGTCGGCGCGCTGCTCTCGGGCGGCGTGGATTCGAGCCTCGTCTGCTGGGCCGTCGCCAAACTCGGCGGCGACGTGACGGCCTACACCGTCGGCACGCCCGGCGACGAGTGGGACGAGACCTCGGACGCGCGCGCGACTGCCGAACGCCTCTCCTTGCGTCACCGCGTCCTCGATCTGCGCGACACCGACGCGCCCGACGTCTCCGAACTCTCCGCCGCCTTCCCCGAACCCTTCGCCTGCGCTTCGGCGCTCGGGATGCTGCGCGTCTCGCAGGCCGTGGCGAGCGAGGCGACCGTGCTCCTGACGGGCGACGGCGGCGACGACGTTTTCCTCGGCTACCCCGAACACAAACACTTTCACGCGGCCTCGAAGCTCGCGCACGCGCTGCCCGGACGGACGGCAAACGTCGCGCGACGCCTGCGCGCGATCACGCCGCTCGGCGTCGCGCCGCTGCGCCGCGCGTCAACCTTCCTGAGCCTCGCTGCGGGCGGACTCGGCGCGGTCGCCGAAGTCCACGACGGGCTTCCGTACTACCGCCGACACGATCTGCTCGGCGAACGACTCGAAGGGATGAACGTCGAACAGCGCGCGCTCCGCTGGTCGGTCGCGTCGGCGAGACGGCTGCTCGGCGAGTTTCTCGAATACGACCGCGGCACGCGCTTCACGGGCGAGTACCTCGTCAAGGTCGACGGCGCGACGATGCATCACTCGCTCGAAGCGCGCTCGCCCTTCCTCGATCAGCGGCTCTGGGAGTTCGCCGCCGCGCTGCCTTACGGGCTGCGCCTGAGCGGCGGACGACCGAAAGCGATCCTGCGCGAGATCGCCCGCCGGCGCGTCGGCGAGCAGGTGGCGGCGGGGCGCAAGCGCGGCTTCGGCGTCCCCGTCGGCCGCTGGGTCGCGGGCCGCTGGCGCGCGCGCGTCGCGGAGTCTCTGCGCGGCGGGCTGCTCGCCGAAGGCGGCTGGATCAAACCCGAACGCGTCGCCGCACAGCTCGAACGCGCCGGGCGCGAGGGACGGGCGGCGAATCAGTTGTGGTATCTCTACGCGCTTGAGTCGTGGCTGCGCCACGAGCGCGGCGCCGCGCAACAGGCGGGCGACGATCCCGATGTCGCACAGGTCGAACGCGCAGACGCGCTCGTCTAGTCGGAGGGCCGAATGGTTGAAGTGAATAGTTGGAGTGAGTGGTTCGAGTGAGCGGCCGGAGTGCCGGGGTGGAATTGAAGAACACTTAGTTTTGATCGCGCGAGTGATGAAGCCGAACGTACTCCTTTTCATAGACAGCTTCCATCAGGGCGGAACCGAGCGTCAGGTGGTACAGCTCGCGCGCCTGCTCGCGGGGACGCGCCGCTACAACCTGCACCTCGCGTGCCTCACGCCGGAGGGCGTGCTGCGCGCGGAGGCCGAGCGGCTGGGCTTCACGGACATCCCCGCCTTCCCGCTGACGAGCTTCTACGGCGGCAACTTCCCGCGACAGGTGCGCCGCTTCGCGCGGCTGCTCGGCGAGCGCGAGATCGATCTCGTCGAGACGCACGACTTCTACACCAACATCTTCGGCATGACGGCCGCGGCGCTCGCGCGCACGCGCGTCCGCGTCACGTCGCGGCGCGAGAGCGACGGCGTCCGCAGCCGCGCCCAGCTCTTCGCCGCGCGCCGCGCCTTCGATCTCTCTCACGCCTGTATAGCCAACGCGGAGGCCGTCCGGCAGGAGATGATCCGCGCGGGCGTCCGGGGCGAAAAGATCGTCACCATCTACAACGGCATAGACACCGCGCGGCTCGCGCCGCGCGCGGGCGCTTCGCGCGCAGAGCTGCTCGCCTCGGTCGGCCTGCCTGCGGAGACGGCGCGGAGGTTCGTCACCGTCGTCGCCAACCTGCGCCACCCGATGAAGGATCAGGAGACTTTTTTGCGCGCGGCGAATCGCGTCGCCGAACGCTTCCCCGAAGCCGCCTTCGTGCTCGCGGGCGAGGGCGAGCGCGCGGAACATCTGCGATCTTACGCGGCCGCGGTCGGACTCGCCGACAAGACTTTCTTCACGGGCCGCTGCGAGCGCGTCGCGGATCTGCTCGCGGTCTCCGAGGTGTGCGTGCTCAGCTCGAAGAGCGGCGAGGGTTTTTCAAACGCGATTGCCGAGTACATGGCCGCCGCGCGGCCCGTCGTGGCGACGGACGTGGGCGGCGCGCGCGAGGCGGTCGTCGAGGGCGAGACCGGCCACGTCGTCCCCGCCGGCGACGACGCGACGATGGCCGAGCGCGTCGTCTCGCTGCTGGCCGACCCCGCCCGCGCGCGCGCGATGGGCGAGAGCGGCGCGCGGCGCGTGCGCGAACAGTTCTCGTGCGAGGCGCAGCTCGCGCGCACGGAGGAGTTGTACGAAAGGCTGCTGGCAAAGCGACGCGCCAACGCCCGGAGCGTTAGCCGTGCGCTTGAGGGCGACGAAGCGGCGCAGCGGATTCGTCGCGACGAGAACGCGGAGGTGATCGAGTCCGGGGACATCGCCGGGAGGATTGAGGTCTGAACGAGAGGGTATTAACCGGGAGAGACGTGAGTTGGCGAGAGAGAACCGGGCGAGAGAGAACTGAGCGAAGAGTTTTGAGCGAGAGAGGCTTGGACGGGAGTTGCCGGTGTTGCTGACAGATTCGGGGGAGAGGGTCGTCTCGCGGCGCGAGTTCGGCGCGCCTCGTCCGCGCGTGCGCGTGCTGATCGTCGCGCCCTCGCTCGACATCCTCGGCGGGCAGGCCGTGCAGGCGCAGCGCCTGCTCGCGCGGCTGCGCGAGGAGCCTTCGCTCGTGGCGGACTTCCTCCCCGTGAACCCGCGACTGCCGGGCGCGCTCGGCCGCTTGCAGCGCGTCAAGTACGTCCGCACACTCGCCACGTCAACCGCCTACCTCGCGTCGCTCGCGTTGCGCGCCCGACGCTACGACGTGCTGCACGTCTTCTCGGCCTCCTACACCTCCTTCGTGCTCGCGCCGACGCCGGCCATCCTCGCCGGCCGCCTCTACCGCAAGCGCGTCGTGCTCAACTACCGGAGCGGCGAGGCCGAGGATCACCTCGCGCGCTGGCGGCGCACGGCCGTGCCCACGATGCGGCTGGCCGACGCCGTGGCCGTCCCTTCGGGCTACCTCGTGGACGTGTTCGCGCGCTTCGGCCTGCGCGCGCGCTCGATCTTCAACTTCGTGGACACGTCGCGCTTCCGCTTCCGCGAACGCAGGCCCCTGCGGCCCGTCTTCCTCTCGAACCGCAACTTCGAGCCTCTCTACAACGTCTCGTGCGTGCTGCGCGCCTTCGCGCTGATCCAACGGCGGTTCGCCGACGCGCGCCTCGTGGTCGCGGGCGACGGCGCGCAGCGCGAAGAGCTGCGCGCGCTCGCACGACAGTTGAACTTGAGCAACGTGGAGTTCGTCGGCCGCGTCGAGCCGCAGCGGATGCCGGAGTTGTACGACGCGGCCGACGTTTACCTGAACGCGCCGAACATAGACAACATGCCCGGCTCGATCATCGAGGCTTACGCGGCGGGCACGGCGGTCGTGACGACCGACGCGGGCGGCATCCCCTACATCGTCCGCGACGGCGAGACGGGGCTGATGGTCTCGCGCGACGATCACGAGGCGATGGCGCGCGCGGCCGTCCGCCTGCTCGAAGACGCGGAGCTCGCGGCGCGCTTGAGCGAGGCCGGCAGGGCTGAGTGTGAGAAGTACAGTTGGGAGGCGGTGAGGCGCGAGTGGCTGAGTCTGTACGAGGAGTTGGCTTTTGAGAGGGTCGGCGGCAGGGGGTCTGTCCCGGAGGCGAGGGAGGCGGCGGGGAGGTCGGGTGATGCGATCCGGTGAGCCGCCGTCTGGCGAGTCGCAGTCGTCATGTGCGAACTGCTAACTTAGTTGTTGACGGCGGCCGACGAGCCGCCGGTCGTTTGCGGCGTCAAGCTGAGCGGTTGAAGAGGATGAGTTCTAACGTCATAGAGGTCGAGCGGGGCGAGCGGTTCGGGTTCGGGGAGAACTGGGCGCGATTCCTCTCCGTGCTCGACGAGCGGAGGATCGCGGAGGCCGAGCGCTCGCTCCGAGAGATGTTAGGGGCCGAGTCGCTCGAAGGCAGGAGCTTCCTCGACATCGGGTCTGGGAGCGGCCTCTTCAGCCTCGCCGCGCGCCGCCTGGGCGCGCGCGTCCGCTCGTTCGACTACGACCCGCGGTCGGTGGCCTGCACGCGCGAGTTGCGGCGCCGCTACTTCGGCGAGGACGGGGGCTGGGTCGTCGAGGAGGGGTCGGCGCTCGACGAGTCTTACGTGCGTTCGCTGGGCCTCTTCGACGTGGTCTACTCGTGGGGCGTGCTGCACCACACGGGCGAGATGTGGCGCGCTCTAGAGAACGCGCGGCTGCCGGTGCGCGAGGGCGGCAAGCTCTTCGTCGCCATCTACAACGACGCGGGCTGGCGCAGCCGCGTCTGGTGGCAGATCAAGCGCGCGTACAACCTCTGCCCGCGCCCGCTGCGGCTGCCGTTCACGCTCGCGATCCTCTTGCCCGGTCAGGCGAAGGCCGCGGCCGTCGCGGCGGCGCGCCTGCGCCTCGGCGAGTTCGTCCGCTCGTGGACGCGGCACGACGTGAACCGCGGCATGAGCCGCTGGCACGACGCGATTGACTGGCTCGGCGGCTTCCCCTACGAGGTGGCGACGCCCGCCGAGATCGAGAGCTTCTACGCGGCGCGCGGCTTCCGCCTGCTCCGCACCGTACCAGACCCGCACTACGACCTCGGCTGCAACGAGTTCGTCTTCGTCAGGGAGTCGGCCGACGTTGAGACTGCGGCCGTCGAGTCTGTAAGTAGGGAAGGCGACCGTTGATGGGCGGCACTTTCGAGAAGCTGAAGAAGTTGCGCGGGCGCGGGCGCGAGGAGTTGAGCGAGCGCGGCGCGCAGGCGCTCGCCGCGCTCGCCGAGCGGCGCGGACTCTCGCGCGCCGGCCGCCTGCCCGACGACCGCTCGCTCTTCAAGTCGCTCGACCCGGCAGGCTTCGCGCGCGCGCCGCGCACGGCCCAAGACCTGCTCGAAAGTTTCCGCGCGCGCACGCCCCACCCGTTCTTCGCCGCCTTCGCCGACGCCGCGGCCACGCGCCGCGCGCTCACGGATCGCTTCGGCCGCGAACACCCGTCCGAACTGCTCAGGCGCGCGCAGGGTGCGGCGGCCGGCCGCTTCGATCTGCTCGGCCTCAAGGGTCTCGACTTCGGCTCGCCCGTTGACTGGCACCTCGAACCCGTCTCCAAAAAGCGCGCGCCGCTCAAACACTGGAGCGAGATTGACTACCTCGACCCGTCGGTCGCGGGCGACAAAAAGATCACTTGGGAGCTGAACCGCCACCAGCACTTCCTCGCGCTGGGCCGCGCCTACTGGCGCACGCGCGACGAGTCGTTCGCCGCGGCCTTCGCCGCGCAACTCGCGGGCTGGATGGACGCGAACCCGCCGAAGCTCGGCCTCAACTGGGCGAGCAGCCTCGAAGTCGCCCTGCGCTCGATCTCCTGGCTCTGGTCGCTACAGTTCTTCCGCGACTCCGCGTCGCTCTCGCCCGAACTCTTCGCGCGCGCTCTGAAATTCCTGCGCGTCCACGCGAGCCACCTCGAAACGTACCTCTCGACCTACTTCGCCCCGAACACGCACCTGACGGGCGAGGCGCTCGGCCTCTTCTACCTCGGCACGCTGCTCGCGGAGTTCAAAGATTCGGCGCGCTGGCGCGCGACGGGCCGCCGCGTCCTCCTCGAACAACTGGCGCGGCAGGTCAGGCCCGACGGCGTCTACTTCGAGCAGTCAACCTACTACCAGCGCTACACCGCGGACATCTACACGCACTTCCTACTGCTCGCGCGCGCCGGCGAGAGCGCGCCGCCGAAAGGGAAAGACGCGGGCCTCTCAACCGTCGAAGAGAAACTGCTCGCGCTGCTCGATCACCTGATGTGGATCACGCGGCCCGACGGAACGTCGCCCTACTTCGGCGACGACGACGGCGGCCGACTCCTCCCGCTCGACGAGCGCGCGGCCGACGACTTCAGACAGACGCTCGCCGTCGGCGCGGCGATCTTCGAGCGCGCGGACTACAAGTTCGTCGCCGGCGAGGCGGGCGAGTCCGTGCTCTGGCTGCTCGGCCCGCGCGCTCTCGGGCGCTCCGACGCGATCACGGCGAGTCCGCCCGCGGCGCTCGCGCGCGCCTTCACGGATGGCGGCTACTACGTCATGCGCGACGGCTGGACTTCGGACAGCAACTACTTCGTGATTGACTGCGGCCCGCACGGCGCGCACGCGCTCAACCACGGCCACGCGCACGCCGACGCCCTCTCCTTCGAGCTGGCAGCCAACGGCCGCGCGCTCGTGGTTGACCCCGGAACCTACACCTACACGGGCGACCCGCGGGCGCGCGACGAGTTCCGCTCGTCGCTTGTGCACAACGCGCCGGTGGTCGCGGGCGCGTCTTCGTCCGTGCCGGCGCGCGAGCCTTTCCGCTGGCAGCACGTCGCGCGCGCGCGCCAGCGCGCGTGGGTCTCGCACGCGCGCTGCGATTACTTCGAGGGCGAGCACGACGGCTACCGGAGGCTCACGCCGCCCGCCGCTGTCTCGCGCGGCGTGCTGTTCCTGCGCGGCGACTACTGGATCGTGCGCGACCGCGTCACGCGCCCGACGGGCGTGCGCCAAGCCTGCGAGCTTCGCCTCCAACTCGCGCCCGGCGTCGCCGCCTCGTTCGACGCCGAAGCGAACGCGCTCACCCTGTCGCCGCCCGAAGCCGCGCGCGCCGAGTCGGGACAGCCGTCGTCTGGGAAGTCATTCGCGGAAGAGTCGTCGGGAAAATCAGTAGCAGAGAAGTTATCGTCCGAAGGCCGGGCGGGCGGCGGCCTCGAACTCTTCTGCTTCGGCGCGGGCGGCGCGTGGCGCGTCGAGCGCGCGTGGGTGTCGCGCTGCTACGGCGCGC
>DATHBT010000117.1:0-26580 GCA_035295985.1 Pyrinomonadaceae bacterium
GGTCGAGCCGGTCGCAGCACTCGCACCCTCCTGAGCGTCAGCGCGCTCGGCCGGGGCGGGCGCTCCGGCGTCCGGGAGCGCGGAGGAGACTTGTGCGAACGTCTCGGCGACGCGGGAAGCGAGCCGGTCGATCTCTTCCGGTGAGCTGAAGAGGACGTTGTTGAAGAGGTCGGGCGAGAGCAGGTCGCGCAGGTCGCCCGTGCGGAAGCGTTCGATGAGGTCGCGGTAGTCGGAGGCCGAGAGGAAGGCGCGCCCGCCGATGACGGAGAAATCTGGATTCTTCCCCGACCCGACGGTCATCGTGAAGCAGTGGAGGCCGGCGTGGCAGCGGTAGTCGGTGCGCTCGCCGGCAACGCGCGTGCGGTGGTAGGCCTCGCCGCAGTAGGGGTCGCAGAGGTGGCGGTGCGCGGGCGACGACTGGAGGGCGGCGCAGATCGAGTTGTTGTTCGAGACGGAGAGCTGCGGCGGCTGCGGCCCGTCAACCAGGAGCAGCGCGAGGCCCGACTCGGCCGACAGCTCCGCCTGCGCCTGCTCCCACACGGGAGACAGGGCATGCTCCTCTCGGCGCGCGGCCGTGCGCTCTGGGGGGGCTGCCTTTTCCATCGAGTGCCGACAGGTCGGGGCTACGGTCGGGAAATTCTATGTCGTGCGGCGGGCGGGAGGCCAGAGGCGGAATTGGGAGTCGGCCCTTCGGGGGGCCTGCTTGGCGCAACCTGAAGGCGGTCGTCCTGTCAGGAACCGCCCTCTCCCGCAGTATAAGTGTCGGCCGCCGGCCGGCACAAGAGTTTTCTGCTGAGCAGTTTACCCCCGCCAGTCTGACGCTGCGGCCCAGCGCCGCCGGACTTTCGGGTAACTACCTTGTAAACGCCGAATGGGAGCACTTTTTCATGCTCCGGCCGGGAAAGAGACGCGTGCGGCGCGTCAGGACGGAAGGGGCGGAACTTGTTTCTTCGGGGCAGTTGCGACCGCGGCAAGCCGGCCGTCATTCGCCGCGGAGCGTGATGCGCGTCTCGCTTTTGGGCGGCTGCCAATTCGTGTCGATGCGGACGCGCTGTAACGAGGGCGCGTCAATGACGTTAGCGTCGAAGCCCTGCACGTAGGGCTTGACGAGCGAATAGGAGGCGGCGAAATAGAGGGGCACGGCCGGCACTTCCCTGAGCGCCTGCGCCTCCGTGAGTATCGGCGGCGGGGCGGCGGCCGGGGCGGCGGCAGTCTGGCCCTCGGCCGGCTGGGCCGTCGCGGTTGGAGGCGACGCCGCGGGCGATCCGGCCGGGGCCGCCGCGCCTTCAGTTCTCGCGTCGAAGTCGAAGCGCTCTGCGGCGAAGAGCGAGCGCATGACCGTCTCCTCGTCCGTCGTCTGCATGACGAGGCTGCGCCGCGCCACGTCGTACTCGCCCGAGCGCAGCAGCGTCTCGTACTCGGCCCAGTCCTTCAGCAGCACCTCGGTCTCGACGCCGAGCGCCGAGCGCCACATCGAGGCCATCGCCTCGGCCACCCTGCGGTGCTGCTCGTTGCGGTTGACGAGCAGGCGCACGCGCGGGAAGCCAGCGCCGCCGGGGTAGCCGGCCTCGGCCAGAAGGCGACGCGCGGCGGCCGGATCGTACGCGAGCGGCGACCCTTCCCCCTCGCCCGTCTCTGCGCCTGTGCGGGCGGGGAGAAAACTCTCCGCCGGGTCGGCCGCGCCTTCGAGCGTGTCTTCGGTCAGGCGGCGGCGGTCGATTGAGCGTGCCAGCGCCTCGCGCACGCGCGCGTCGTCGAAGGGCGGGCGCGTGGCGTTGAAGTCGTAGTAGGTGAGCGCGCCGAAGGTGGCGCGCCGGAAATCCTTGTAGGAGGCGAGGAGTTTGAGGCCGAGCGGCTCGACGCGCGCGTTCGTGACCGCGTCCACTTCGCCCGCGCGGTAGGCCGCCAGGGCCGACTCCGCGTCTCGCGCGCCCACGAAGCGGACGCGCTCGAGGGCGACGCGGTCGGCGTTCCAGTAGTTGCCCTCGCGCTCCAGCACGACCGCGTCCGCGTTCAGCTCGCGCAGGCGGAACGCGCCGTTCGAGATGATCTGCTCGGGTGACTCGACGGCCCGCGCGACCGGGGTCGCCACCTCACCCTCAACGCCCTCGCCGGCCACAGCGGTAGCGTGGACTGGCCGGAAGACGGGGTGAGCCACCAGCTCCGGGAAATTCCTGTCCGGCCGTTGCAGTCGGACGCGGAGGGTCTGCCCGTCAACAGCTTCGACGGTCAATTCCTCAACCTCTTTACCCTTCGCTCGTGCTTCGTTATCCGGCTTGCGCTGCGGCTCCGCCTGGTTCGCATCCTGCGTGCTCTCGCCGCCCGCGGCCGGCGGATCAGGCGTCGGCTGCTCCTCGCGCTTCTGCGGCTCTTTCGGCCCGACGAGATTTGCCAACAACTTCGCGTGCGGCGCGTCCTCGCCGAGCCTCAGCGTGCGACGCCAGGAGCGGACGAAGTCTTCGGCAGTGACGGGGTCGCCGTTCGACCAGCGCGCTTCCGGGCGCAGGTAGAACGTCCAGACGCGGCCGTCTTCCGACGACTCCCAACGCGCGGCCACGGCGGCGACGGGCTGCAAGGTCTGGGGATCGTAGTCGGTCAAACCCTCGAAGAGTGCGCGTACGGCGTCCGTGTCCGGCGCGGCGGCGGCGCGCGCAGGGTCGAAGACGCGGGGCAGCCCGCCGTCGCTCCAGCGGAACTCCTGGGCGCGCGGCACCACCACGCGGCCGTAGAACATCTCGCCCTCATCGCCAGAAAAACAGCCGCTCCCGACCGACAGCACGACCGACAGCAGCACGCACACGGGGGTGCGCCATCGTGCAGCGAGTCCGAGTCGATTCGATCCGGGCAACTTCATCTTCGAGTTCCGCCGCGCCTGACTGATCTTGTCACCCTTTGAGCCGGACTTGACCGTATAACCGCCGGCACTGCGATCCGCCGCCCCTCCCCGCGCCGCGGCTCGTCATAAATTTTCTTCGACTGAGCGGCGCGAAGCAAGCACGCGCAGGCGTTCGTAAACTTCTGCGGTCTGCGCGCGCGTCACCTCACGCGCGCCCGACGTGTCGATCAGAAAATCGGCGTGGCGTATCTTCTCGGCCTGCGGCATCTGCGCGGCCACGCGCCGCACCGCCTCCTCGCGCGAGAGTTTGTCGCGCCGCATCAGCCGTTCGAGCTGCACCTCGTCGCGGCAGTGGACGACGATCAGCCTGTCGAAGCGCCGAAAGCTCCCAGTCTCGATCATCAGCGCCGCGTCTACGACCGCGACGCCCGCCGGGTCTTCGCCCCCTCGCTCCCTGAGCCATTCGTCCTGCGCCGCGATGATCAGCGGGTGCAGGATCGAGTTCAGCAGTTGCCGTTTTTCTGCGTCTGCGAAGACCACGCTGCCGAGCCTAGCGCGGTCGAGCGAGCCGTCGGCGGCGAGGGCTTCAGGGCCGAACGCCTCGACGACGCGCCTGAGTCCCTCGCTTCCGGGCGCGACGACTTCGCGGGCCGTCCGGTCTGCGTCGAGGACGTGGCAGCCAAGTTCCGTCAGCACGGAGGAGACGAACGACTTGCCGACGGCGATTGAGCCGGTCAGACCGACGCGCAGCATCGCCGCACCTCACGCGCCCCGCCGCGTGCGCGCCGCCGCGACCGCGTTGCGCATCAGCATCGCGACTGTGAGCGGCCCGACGCCGCCGGGCACGGGCGTGAGCCTTCCCGCGACGCGCTCGGCCTCGGCCGGGTGAACGTCGCCGACGAGCGTGTAGCCGCGCCGCCGGATCGTCTCGACGCGCTCGCCCGCGCGCTCGCCGAAGAACGCGCGCGCCTGCGCCTCGTCCGTCAGGCGGTTCATCCCCACGTCCACGACCACCGCGCCCGGCTTGATGTGCTCGCCCCGGACGAGTCCCGCGCGCCCCGCCGCGACGACGAGCACGTCCGCGCGCCGCGTGTGCTCGGCCAGATCGCGCGTGCGCGAGTGGCAGACGGTCACGGTCGCGTCCTGCTGCGAGAGGAGCTGCGCCATCGGGCGGCCGACGATGTGGCTGCGTCCGACGACACAGGCGTTCGCGCCGCGCAGCGGCACGCCCTCGCGCAGGAGCAGTTCCAGAACGCCGGCGGGCGTGCATGGTACGAACGCTGGCCGCCCGGCGGCGAGGCGGCCGACGTTCAAAGGGTGGAAGCCGTCAACGTCCTTCCGCGGATCGATGGCCTCGATGACGCGCGCCTCGTCGATTGAGCGGGGCAGCGGGAGCTGGACGAGAATGCCGTCAACGTCTTCGCGCGCGTTCAGACCGGCGATCTCTTCGAGCAGTCGCCGCTCGCTCGTCTCCGCCGGCAGCGCGCGGTGCTCGGAGCGCAGGCCCAGTTGTTCCGAAGTCTTCACCTTGCTCCGCACGTAAACTTCCGACGCCGGGTCGTCGCCGACGCGGACGACGACGAGGCACGGGGCCGTACCGCGCTCGCGCGTGAACTCGGCGACCTCCGCCGCCACCTCGCGTTTGATCTCCTCGGCCACGCGCGCGCCGTCCAGCACCTCCGCGCGCCGGCCCTCCCTTATTGACTGTGTCGCGTCCATTTTCCGTCAATCCTAACACAACTCTGAACGCGCGCGCCGCACGCGGCCTGCGTTAGAAAGCACGACACTTTTGAATTACCCATCCGGTCTTCATATCGTGGCGGCGTGCGGGCTGAGGGCGTTGAGAAAAGAAGGCCCGCGCCCAGTGGCGGACGCGGGCCTGCGGAGGAGCGCGGCCTTTATGCTGTGAGAAAAACGCCTCCGGTCAAGCACAGACTAATCGGAACGCGGCGCGGTAAAACTGTTCGTTACTAATTCGCCATTTTCGGCCCGTTCGCCGCGGGATTCGGGGCGCTGCCGGGCCGTGGGGCCGGGGAGCAGCAGGCGACATGTGGCGACCAAATCTTTCAAGCCGCCCGGCTTGCTCAGGCAGGCGTCGGCTTCGAGTGAAACCGACGCGCCGTTTGCGCTCCCGGCGGTGAATAGAATGATCGGCGTGGCGCGCAGCCGCTTCTCCGCCCGCGCGTGCGCGATCAGTTCCGCGCCGCCCGATTCAGTCAGCCTGCCGTCGAGGATGAGCAGATCGAAGTGCTCATTGCCCTCCAGCTTTTTCAGCGCGGCCGGGCCGTCGCGGCAGACTTCGACCACCCAGCCCTCCGCCTCCAGCAGTTGCCTCGCGGTGAACAGGACGAGTTCGTAGCCCTCCGCGTAGAGGATTCTGATCTTTTCAACCCCCATATGTCCCGGCCGCGCGAAGTGCCGACAGACCGACTTCTTATTTACCCACTGCGAACCTAATCTACACGTGGCCCCTCGTCGGAGGACGGCGAGACTACGCGCGCCGCGCCCGCGCGGCACACTGTCGGCTTCAAGCTTGTGTTAGGTCGCGGTTTGCCGCGCCTGCAAAATTACTTGCTTCGCGCCTCGGATCGCCCCTCTTTTCAGGAATCGACCGCGCCGCGCCCACACCTCACCCACGACGGTTAAGGCCGCGCATATCGCACATTGATGCAGGCTCCCCCTCCCAACCCTGAGAGACCGCGCGGGCGTACCGGCTGAGACCGGGAGACCGGTCGCTTCCTTTTTTTAGCGGCGCAATCCTACCTGCAACGCCGCGCCATGGCAACATAATTTTCAGCGCCCGTCGGGTGCGCCCGCGTTTGTCGCACGGCGCGCGAAGGCTGTAATCTGACCTCGATGCGTAAACACGTCCGCCTCGCCCCATTGCCGGCGCTCGTCCTACTCCTGTCAACACTATTCGGCTGCGCGCGCCCCGAGGAGACGGCCGAGGCGAAGCGTTACGAGTTGAAGGGCACAGTCGTCTCCTTCGACAAGAACCAGCGCCAGGTCATCGTCGCGCACGAGGAGGTGCCGGGGCTGATGGAGGCGATGACGATGCCCTTCACGCTGAAGGACGGGTCGGCCTACGAGGTGATGCAGCCGGGCGCGAAGATTCAGGCGACTCTTGCCGTCAGCGGCGAACGTTCGTGGCTCGAAAACCCGATCATCACCGTCTTCGCGCCCGACCAGGCGGCGAACGCGACCACATCGTCCCTCCGCGAACCCGCGGTCGGGGAGGAAGTGCCCGACTTCACGCTCGTCAACCAGGACGGCCGGCGCGTCGGCCTGCGCGACTACCGCGGGCGCGCGCTCGCGCTTACGTTCATCTACACGCGCTGCCCCCTGCCCGACTACTGCCCGCTGATGAGCGAAAACTTCGCGGCGGTCAACAGCGAGATGGCGAAAGACCCCGCGCTCGCGTCGCGGGCGCGGCTGCTCAGCGTGACGGTCGATCCCGAATACGACACGCCGAAGGTTTTACGCAGCTACGGCGCGGCGCACACGGGCGAGTTCTCGGGCGAGCGTTTCGGGCGCTGGCAGTTCGCCACGGGCGCTCCCGAAGAAGTGCGCCGTCTGGCGGAGCACTTCGGACTCTCCTATGCGAAAGACGGCGACCAGATCATCCACTCGCTCCGCACCGCCGTCATCACCGCCGACGGCCGCCTCTTCAAACTCTACCGCGGCAACGAGTGGAAGCCCGCCGATCTGCTCGCCGATCTCCGAACGCTCGCCGCCGGCGCGGACAAGGCGACCGACGCCGACAAGGCAAACAAGACGGCCGGCGCAGACAAAAAGGCGGGGCCGTAACTTTGGCCCCGCCCTCGCCGCAGGTGTCGTCCCGCCATTCCTGACGGCCGCCCCGTTCGCGCACTCGCGCGAAGGAGACTTACCCCTTCAGCTTCTTCAACTCCTCGGTCAGCGCCGGCACGGCCTCGAAGAGGTCGCCGACGATGCCGTAGTCCGCGATGTCGAAGATCGGGGCCTCCGGGTCTTTGTTGATGGCGACTATCGTCCCCGCGTTCTTCATCCCGACGAGGTGCTGGATCGCGCCCGATATGCCGAGAGCGACGTAGAGCTTCGGCGCGACCGTCTGGCCCGACGAGCCTATCTGCCTGTCAATCGGCAGCCACCCGGCGTCGCAGATCGGGCGGGACGCCGCGATGTCGCCGCCGAGGACTTCGGCCAACTGCTCGGCGAGCTTCAGGTGCTCCTGCCCCTTGATCCCGCGCCCGACGGCGACGATCACGTCGGCCCGCGAGAGATCGACCGCCTGCTTCACCTCCTGGAACGGCGGCTCAGGCTTCATCCTGATCTCTCCGACCTCGACCGCGAGCGACTCGACCGGCGCGCTCCCTTCGCCACGCTCGGCCTGCTCCGCGCGGTACGCGCCCGACTGGAACGTCGCGAAGACTGGCGGCTCGCCGGCGGAGACCACGTCGGCATCGATCTTGCCCTGGAAGATGCGCCGAGTGAACGTCGCCGCCCCATCGCCTGCCGACGCGCGCACGCAGTCGCTGATCACGCCCTTCCCGAACCGCGCCGCCAGCTTCGGCGCGCAGTCGCGCACGAGGTAAGTGTGCGGCATTACGACGTACTGCGGATCGATCCGCCGCACTGCCTGTTCGAGTGCGTCGGCGTAGCCGTCGGGCGTGTACTCTGAGAGCTTCGGACTCTCGACCGAGACGACGCGCTCGACCTTGTAGGGCGCGACCTGTTGCGCGAGCGCCGCGTCCGTCGAGAGTACGACGGCAGTGACAGGCTGGCCCAGCGACGCGCCCAACTGCTGCGCCGCCGCCACGGCCTCGAAGGAAGTTTTGCCGAAGACGCCGTCCCTGTGTTCAGCGAAAACTAAAATTCCGTTAGGCATGGTTAGCTGTTAGCGATTAGCTGTTAGCAGTTAGCAAAACAAGAAACTAAAACGAAAGCGGCGGGTGAAAGCTGAGAGCTGTTTTCTTCTGGCTAAAAGCTAACAGCCAACCGCCAACCGCCCTTAAATCACCCTCGCCTCGCTCCGAAGCTTCTCGGCCAGTTGCGCCGCGCCGCGCCTGGCGTCGCCGTCGCCGAGGAACTGCGTCTGCTTCGTCTTCTCAGGGAAGTAGATTTTGGTCACGCGCTGGTGCGACGCGCCCTGCGACGCTTCGGACGCGGGCTGCACCTCCCTGATCTCTTTCTTCTTCGCGGCCATGATGCCCTTCAAGGTCGCGTAGCGAATCTGGCTGATGCCGGACTGGATCGTCAGCAGCGCAGGCCGTGGCATCGAGTACCACTGATACCAGCCGCTCTCAAGCTCGCGCTTGACGCGGAGTTGATCGCCTGAAGCGTCCACCTCGATAACGATGGTCGCGTGCGGCAAGCCGAGGAGTTCCGCGAGGATGACGCCCGTCTGCGCGTAGCCGTTGTCGTCGGACTGCAAGCCCGTCATCACGAGATCGGCCTGCTCGCCGCGGACGGCCTCGGCCAGAATCTGCGCCGCCTTAAACGGCCCCATCCCCGTGGTGTCGTCCGCGACGACGTGGATCGCGCGGTCAGCCCCGCGCGCTAGCGCGTCCTTGATGACGGCCTTCGCCCGCTGCGGCCCCATCGTGCAGACGACGACCTCGCCGCCGTGCTTCTCCTTGAGCCGCAGCGACTCTTCGAGCGCGTAGCCGTCCGACTCGTTGACCTCCCAGGAGAGGTCGCCCTCCTCGATCCAGGTCGCTTCCTTGTTGATCCGCAGGATCGCGTCCTTGTTCGCGACCTGCTTCATTAAGACAATTATTTTCATATCCGTGGTCAGTTGTCCGTGGTCAGTTGTTTTGAGTGGCGGCGTCGGCTGAGTGACATCTCGAAGCGCGTCGCTTCCGAATCACGAACAACTGACAACTGACCACGGTCAACTGACTGCCTTTTCATTCTTCGTATCGTTTAAACAGGAGCGCGGCGTTGGTGCCGCCGAAGCCGAAGCTGTTGGAGAGCGAGTAGCGCACCTCCGCGACTTCGCGGGCCGTGTTGGGGACGTAGTCGAGATCGCAATCGGGGTCGGGGGTGGCGTAGTTGATCGTCGGCGGCAAGGTCTTGCGGTGGATGGCGAGGACGGAGAAGACCGCCTCGATGCCGCCCGCCGCGCCGAGCAGGTGGCCGGTCATCGACTTCGTCGAGCTGACGGCAAGTTTGTACGCGTGCTCGCCGAAGGTCTTCTTGATCGCGAGCGTCTCGAACTTGTCGTTGTAGGGCGTCGACGTGCCGTGCGCGTTAAGGTAATCGACCGCGTCGGGAGAGACGCCCGCGTCGCGCAGCGCCATCGTCATCACGCGCACCGCGCCCGAGGCGGTCTCGTCGGGCATCGTGATGTGGAAGGCGTCGGCCGTCATGCCGTAGCCGACCAGCTCGGCGTAAATTTTCGCGCCGCGAGCCTTCGCGAACTCAAGCTCTTCGAGGATCATCAGCCCCGCGCCCTCGCCGAGGACGAAGCCGTCGCGGTCGCGCTCGAAGGGCCGACTTGCCGCGGGCGGATCGTCGTTGCGCGTGGAGAGCGCGCGCATCGCGGCGAAGCCGGCGACGGACATCGGCGTGATCGCAGATTCCGCGCCGCCGCAAATCATCACGTCGGCGTCGCCGCGCTCGATGATCTTGAGGCTGTCGCCGATGGCGTGCGCGCCAGCGGAGCAGGCCGTCGCGGTGGCCGAGTTCGGCCCCTTCGCGCCCGTGCGGATGGAGACCTGGCCGGCGGCGAGGTTGACGATGGCCGAGGGGATGAAGAAGGGCGAGACTTTGCCGGGCCCGCCGGTCAGCAGCTTCTCGTGCTCGCGCTCGATGGCCCAGAAGTCGCCGATGCCGCTGCTGATGTATGTGCCGACGCGCTCCGAGATGTCGTCGGTGACTCGGAGGCCGCTGTCTCTCATCGCCTCGTCGGAGGCGGCGACGGCATAGTGGATGAAGGCGCCCATCTTGCGCGCCTCCTTCTTCTCGACGTACTGGAGCGGGTCGAAGTCGTTGATCTCGCCGGCGATCTTCACGGAAAACTTCTCCGTGTCGAACTTCTGTATGTAGCCGACGCCGCTCCGGCCCGCCACGAGCGAAGCCCAGGTGGACTCGACCGACAGCCCGACGGGCGTGATCAGCCCCAGCCCCGTTACCACCACACGCCGTTTCAACTTAAACTCCCCCCGCTAACTTCGACGGCCAACGCCCCGGAAGATTAGAGCACGCGGCTTGCGCGCATCGCGCGGCGGCGGGACGATCCGCGCGCCCCGCCGCCGACGAACCGTGCCGACGCGAAAAAGTGGCGGCTAGCTGCCTGCCTTGCCGAGGTGCGTCTCGATGTAGCTGTAGGCGTCGCGCACGCTCTGAATCTTCTCGGCGTCCTCGTCCGGTATCTCGATGCCGAACTCTTCCTCGAAGCGCATGACCAGCTCGACCGTGTCGAGCGAGTCGGCCCCGAGGTCGTCGATGAAGCGCGCGTTGGGCGTCACCTCGTTCTCGTCAACGCCCAGCTCGTCAACGATGATTTGCTTCACCTTATTCTCGATCTCTTGTTGATCGGGCATGACAGTTCTGCTCCTCCGGACAACGAAAGTAATAAAACTCGGTTTCGGCTTTGCCGCAGATTAAACCACTTTACGCGCTCAACCGGCAACGCCAGCGCGCCCTTCCGACAGGGCTTCGCGCGCGGCCGTCAGACTCGCGGCGTCTTCCACGTTCAACGCGCGCGCCTCCGGCGCGATCTGCCTGAGCAGCCCGGACAGGACTTTGCCGGGGCCGACTTCGACGAACGTCTTGACGCCCCGTCCTTCGGCCAGTGCGGTCACCGACTCACTCCAGCGAACGGGCTGCGAAACCTGTCTGATCAACGCCTCGCGCGCCTCCGCGCCCGTGCGGATCAGCTTCGCGTCCACGTTCGTCACGAGCGGCACGCGCGGGTCGTTGAAGTTGAGCCGCCGCAAATCTTCGGCCAGCCGCCCCTGCGCCGGCATCATCAGCGCGCAGTGGAACGGCGCGCTCACCGGCAGCTTCACGGCCTTGCGCACGCCGCTCGATTTCAGAACCTCAATCGCCCGATCCACCGCGCCCGCGTGGCCCGCGATCACGATCTGCTTCGGCGAGTTCAAATTCGCGGGGCTACAAACCTCGCCTTGCGCCGCCTCCTCACAAGCCGCCGCGACCGTCTGCTCATCCGAGCCGAGCACCGCGGCCATCGCGCCGACGCCGACGGGCACGGCCTCCTGCATGTAACGGCCCCGCGCGCGGACGGTACGAACCGCGTCCGCGAGCGAGAGCGCGCCCGCCGCGACGAGAGCCGAGTACTCGCCGAGGCTGTGGCCCGCGACGAAAGACGGCGAGGGAAAACCTTCCGACTCCATCGCCCGCAGCGCCGCGACCGAGGCAGTCAGGATCGCCGGCTGCGTGTTTTCCGTCAGCCGCAACTCCTCGTCCGGCCCCTCGAAGCAGAGCCGCGAGAGCGCGAAGCCGAGGGCGTCGTCGGCCTCCTCGAAGGCGGCGCGCGACGCCGGAAACTTCTCCGCCAGTTCGCGCCCCATCCCCGCGCTCTGCGAGCCTTGGCCGGGAAAGATGAAAGCAAGAGACATTGGTAGCTGTTAGCTGTTAGCTGTTAGCTGTTAGCCAAGCAAAAGTAAGTCGTTTTTGCTAAAAGCTAACAGCTAATCGCTAATAGCTTTCTCACCATTTAACCAGCACGCCGCCCCACGTGACGCCTCCGCCGAAGGAGGCGAGTAGCACGAGGTCGCCCCCATGGACGCGGCCGGCTTCGACGCACTCGTCCAACGCAATCGGGATCGAGGCCGAAGAGGTGTTGCCGTGCTCGGAGATGTTTGAATAGACGATGCCGGGATCGACTTTGAGCTTGTCGGCCACGGCGTCCGTGATCCGCTGGTTCGCCTGGTGCGGGATGAAGAGCTTCACGTCCTCGGCCTTGTAGCCGGCCTCTTCGAGCACCTCGCGCGAAACCTCCGTCATCGAGCGGACGGCGACTTTGAACAGCTCGTTGCCGCGCATCTTGAAGAAGTAGTCGCCGCGGGCGAGCGATTCGGCGCTGTGGCCTAATCTGGTGCCGCCGCCGGGCGCGAAGAGTTGTTCAGCGAAGCGCCCGTCGGAGCGTATGCGCGTGGCGAGGATGCCGCGCCCTTCGTCCTCCGTCGGCGCGAGGACGGCCGCGCCCGCGCCGTCGCCGAAGATGACGCAGGTCGAGCGATCCGTGTAATCGACGTAGCGGGTCAGCACCTCCGCGCCGATGACGAGCGCGAGGCGGGACTGGCCTGTGCGGATCATCGTGTTGGCGAGGGTCAGGCCGTAGAGGAAGCCGGAGCAGGCGGCGGCCAGATCGAAGGCGGCGGCGCGGTGCGCGCCGAGTTCGGTCTGGATGAGACACCCGGTCGAGGGCAGGATTTGATCGGGCGTGACGGTGGCGCAGATGACGAGATCGATCTCGGCCGGGTCGATCTTCGCGCGCTCGATGGCTTGGCGCGCGGCGCGCACGGCGAAGAGCGACGTGTACTCGCCCTCGGCGGCCTTGTGCCTCTGCTTAATGCCGACGCGCTGGACGATCCACTCGTCCGAGGTCTCGACCATCCGTTCGAGGTCGGCGTTCGTTATGACGCCTTCCGGGTACGACCGGCCCGTGCCGATGATCCTCGCATTCAGGTTCGCCATCACAAAACCTTTCCGAAGCAGAGGCCAGAGGTTAGAGGCCAGAAGACGGAAGCGGGCCTGTGTGAATCAGTCGCCCGCAGACATCTGGAGTCCGACTTCCGACACCTCGCGTGCCAGCGCGCTCGTCTCGGCGAGGCCGCGCTCGATGCGCTCGGCCGCGCCATGCTCGGAGAACTCCTTGACCGTGCGGATCGCGTTGCGGACGGCCCGGGCGTTCGAGCTGCCGTGGCCGACGACGACGATTTTCCTGACGCCGAGCAGCGGGGCCGCGCCGTACTCGGCGTAGTCGAGCCGCTTCTTCAAACGCTGGAACGCGGGCCGGGCGAGCACCGCCCCGGCCTTCGTGATCGCGGAGGCCGAAAGCTCGCGGCGGATCATGGAGATGACCGCCTCCTGCAAGCCCTCGGAGAGCTTGAGCATCACGTTGCCCGTGAAGCCGTCGGTCACGATCACGTCAACGTCGCCGGTGAACACGTCGCGGCCCTCGACGTTGCCCACGAAGTTCAGCCCGCGCATCGAGCGCAGGAGCGGGAACGCCTCCTTGGTGAGCGCGCTCCCCTTCGCTTCCTCCTCGCCGACGCTCATCAGCCCGACCGAGGGGCGCGAGGTTCCGAGCACTGTCCGCGAGTAAGCGTCGCCCATGATAGCAAACTGCGCCATCTGGTGCGGCTTACAGTCCGCGTTCGCGCCAACGTCGAGGAGCAGCGTCGGCCGGCCCGACTTGGTCGGCACGAGCGCGGCGAGCGCGGGCCGGTCGACGCCGGGCAGCATGCCCAGGACCATCATCGCCGTCGCCATCGCCGCGCCGGTGTTGCCGGCGGAGACGAGTCCGTCGGCCCGGCCTTCCGCGACCAGTTTCGCGCCGACGCGGAGCGAACTCCTGCGCTTGCGCCGCACGGAGGTCGCCACGGGATCGTTCATCCCGATCACCTCGGTCGCCTCGACGAACTCTACCCGGCGGTCGCCCTGCCTGCGCCAGCCGCAGCGTCGCAGCTCCGGCTCCACCACGTCGGCGCGGCCGACGAGTATGACCCCGACGCCGAGATCTCGCGCGGCCGCGAGCGCCCCGTCGATCTCCGGGTGCGGCGCGCGATCAGACCCCATCGCGTCCACGACGACCTTGCCCGTCAGTTGGCGTGCCGTTCTCATCCCGTCGCGTTGGCGCGAAAGTTAGCGCGCCGCCGCGCGTCAGACCTCGGTGTCGATGCGGACGACCTCGCGGCCCTTGTAGAAGCCGCACTTCGGGCAGACGCGGTGCGGCAGACGCGGCTCCTGGCAGTTCGGGCACGCCACGGTCTGCGGCGCGCGCAGGGCGTCATGCGCCCGGCGCTTCCTCGTCCTGGCTTTAGAATGACGACGTTTAGGATTCGGCATGATTACTCCAAAGTTAAGTGATGAGTGATGAGTAATGAGTGACGAGTAGAAGAAACCGATTTAACTCATCACCCATTACTCATCACCCATTACTCTGTTTTAGATCGGCGAGCGCGGCCCAGCGCGGGTCGGTTTCGTGTCGGGCGCAGTCGCAAGATTCGGCGTTCAAGTTCTTCCCGCAAGTTGGGCACAGGCCCTTGCAATCTTCGCGGCAGAGTTGGCGCGCGGGGAGCGCGAGCAGGATTTGCTCGCGGACGATCTCGTCTAGGTCAACCGAGTCGCCGTCATAGACGGAAACTTCGAGGTCTTCGTCGTGCAACTCTCTGGCCTCGGCAGTCGGTTCGCTTGGGCGGACGAAGTTGGCGACGAAATCCACGTTGACCGGCACGGGCACGGGGCCGAGGCAGCGGTCGCAGTGCAGCTCGACGGAAGTTTGCAGGCTCCCCCGGACGCGCACCTCTTCGCCTTTGCGGCTCGCGCGGCCCCAGGCGCGCACGCCGGAGGCGAGCGTCGCGTGCTCGTCTTCGAGCGAGAGGGCCCCGGGCGCGTAGGTTTGCTCGAAGGGCTTGCCCTCGGCGGTCAGGCTTTCGACTTCGATCCGCATGACTCGACCCGCCACTGTCGCGACCGGACGATTTTTCGGCCCGCTCGCAAAAGGAGCAATTATACGGGCGCACGGGCGGGTGTCAACGCGCGCCGGACGCGCCTTCGAGCGCGTCCTCGCGAAGCAGACGGGCCAGACGCTCGTCGCCGCCCGTCAGCAGTCGCCGCCCGGTCTGGCGCGCGGCGCCGAAAAAACTGTGCAGCAGCAGTTCTTCCGAGGCGCGCGAGGCGCGGGCCCTGCGGCTGCGCCTCCTCACCTTGCCCGATAGCGCATCCGCGCGCGCGAAGGCCTCCTCGGCCTGAATGTCCTCGCCCGCCGCGCGCCTGATCAGCCCGAGCAACAGGTAGGCGGCCGGGTAGTTCTCGTCGAGCTTGAGGGCCTTTACCGCGTGGCCGAGCGCGAGGCGCAGGCGGCCGCGCATGTACTGTGCGACGGCGAGCGCGTAGTGGGACTCCGCGCAGGGCCGCGCGGCCAGCGCCTTCTTGAACTCGCCGGCCGCGGCGGCCCAATCGTTATCGAAAGCCGCCAGGCGGCCGAGCGCGTAGCGCAGTGCGAAGGTGTCAAGGCCGTGAGCCGCCGCGCCGCGGAACATCTCGCGCGCGGTCTCGATCCTCTCGCCGTCGTCCGCGAGCAACAGGCCCAGCAGCAGGGCCGTGCGCGCCTCGCCGCCGCGCGCGACGAATGCCTCGCCGAGGTAGCGGGTCGCGAGTTCGTTCTCACGCGCACGGAAGAAATGCTCGCCGAGGAAGAAGAGGAGCGGGAAGTTGCGTGGCGACAGGAGGGACGCGCGCTCCAACGAGCGGACTCCGCGCTTCGCGTCACCCGCCTCGATCTTCTCGAAGCCGGCGGCGACGAGTTTGTCGAACGCTTCGCGCTTGGCCTGCTCGCCGTCGTAGGCTTCGAGAATCTTCTCGCGCGTGGAAGTCGCCGCGGCAAGTGATTTGCCTTCCTTGTCGCGCTCGGTCTTCTCGCGCCAGTGGCGCGCGAGGACGGCGCGGTCGAGCGTCTTGAGTTCGGCCAGCGCGTCGATGAGGGTTTCTACCAACAGGTGTGTGGTGTGCGCGTTCTGCGCCTGCTTGAGCATCAGATCGAGCGTGCGCTCCAGCTTGTCGGCGAAGCGCATCAGGTTGTTCTCAAGCACCGAGACGCGCTCCAGTAGCAGCGACGCGGCCTCGCCGCCGGCCGCAACCGAGTCCGCCTCGAAGCGCATCGAGGTCGGCTCGACGACGAGCATCAGACGCGTCCCGCAGCGGTCGCACAGCTCCTGCCCCAGCGGGTTGGCCGCCCGGCAGCGCTGGCACCGAATCTGTTCAAACTCCTTCGGCATTACAGTGAAATGATGAATGCTGAATGATGAATGATGAACGGAAGAAACTGTCTTTCACTCATCATTCATCATTCAGCATTCATCATTGGTATTCGTAGAACCCGCGCCCGCTCTTGCGGCCGAGCCAGCCGGCATCGACGTAGCGTTTGAGCAGGGGGCAGGGGCGGTACTTCGGGTCGCCAAGCTCCGTGTGGAGGACGTTCAAAATTGCGAGGCACACGTCGAGGCCGATGAAGTCGGCGAGGGTCAGCGGCCCCATCGGGTGGTTCATGCCGAGCTTCATGATGCCGTCAATCGACTCGCGCGTGGCGACCCCCTCGTAGAGCGCGAAGATCGCCTCGTTGATCATCGGCATCAGCACCCGGTTCGAGACGAAGCCGGGCGAGTCGTTGCACTCCAGGGGAATCTTCTCGAACTTCTCGGTGAGCGCGCGCGTCCGCTCCCAGGTCTCGTCCGAGGTGGCGATGCCGCGGATGATCTCGACGAGCTTCATCACAGGGACGGGGTTCATAAAATGCATCCCGATGACCTTATCGGGCCGGCGGGTGGCCGCGCCGAGCTTCGTGATCGAGATCGAGGAAGTGTTCGACGCGAGGATCGCTTCCGGCCGCGTCAGCTCGTCGAGCGCCCGGAAGATTTCCGACTTCACTTCCAGGTTTTCCGTGACGGCCTCGACGACGAAGTCCGCGCGCGCGAGGTCGACCATCTCGACGGTCGGGCGAATGCGTTCGACGATATCGCGCTTCCCTTCCTCGGTCAGCCGCCCCTTGTCCACGTCGCGCTGTAGGCTCTTATCAATCGCCTTCATCCCGCGCTTCAGGAACTCGTCCTTCACGTCGCGCAAGATCACCTCGCAGCCCGCGCGGGCCGCCACCTGCGCGATGCCGTTGCCCATCGTCCCCGCGCCGACCACCCCGATCACTTCGCCCACTTCTCTTCTCCGAAAATTATTCCGCGCAACGAGTCCAAATTAACGAGCGGGGGTCACTACACACTTCTCAGTCACGGCAGCCTCAATCACTCGCCGCGCCAGTCGGGCGGCTGGCCCGAAGGCACGTATTCGCGCCCGCCCTCCGAAGCCCGCTCGCCGCGTGCGCCCTGAAACCATTCGGAATTCGGGGCATGGCGCGGCTCGCCCAGCGAGGCCCGCGGGGCGGACGAGAGCGCGTCGCCTTTGTAAAACGCCTCCCCTTTACCGAAGAGGAACCAGAGTGCGTAGATTCCGATGGCTGTCCCGAACGGCACGTTCATCACCTCGACGACGGCCGCGATGATCGCGGCGACGCGCGCCCACGGCTTGCGCTTGAGCATCGCGTAACCTGCGACGTATGAGGGGACTGTGTAGATCAGCGCGAAGAAGCCGCCGAAGATCGCGAACATGAGGAAGAAGGCGGCGGGCGGGGCGTTCGGCTCCGTGCCGACAGCCCTGAAGACGAAGAACATCACGCCGAGTATCAACAGCATCAGCAGCGTGTGCAGGCCGCCATAGACTATGTGCAGGATGCCGAGCGTCTTGTTGTGCTCTTCGAGAGTCATCGTCACGCGCCCTCCCGGCTGAGGATAAGGGATGCCGCGCCGGCCCTACCGCTCGACGGCCATCGCGACGGCGTTGCCGCCGCCGAGGCAGAGCGCGGCGAGGCCGCGGCGCACGTCGCGGCGCTTCATCTCGTAGAGCAATGTAGTCAGCAGGCGCGAACCCGACTGCCCGATGGCGTGGCCGAGCGCGACCGCGCCGCCGTTGACGTTTACCCTTGCCGGATCGAGTTCCAACTCGCGCATGATTGCGACGGCCTGCACGGAGAACGCCTCGTTTAGCTCGATCAGGTCAACTTCGTTGAGCGACCACCCGGCCTTCCTGACGACCTTCCTGATCGCCTCGACCGGGGCCATCATCACCAGCTCCGGCTGGATGCCTGACGTGGCCTGCGCGGCGATCCTCGCCATCGGCTCGACGCCCAGCGCGCGCGCGCGCTCCAAAGACGTGACGACCAGGGCCGATGCGCCGTCGTTGACGCCCGGCGCGTTGCCCGCCGTCACCGTCCCGCCCTCCTTCTTGAAGGCGGGCTTCAACTTCGCCAGCGCCTCGACCGAGGTGTCCTCGCGCACGGGTTCGTCCGTGTCGAACACGACGGGCGCGCCCTTCTTCTGCGGAATCTCGACCGCCAGAATCTCGTCTTTGAATTTGCCGGCCTTGATCGCGGCGGCGGCCTTGCGGTGCGAGTTCAGTGCGTACTCGTCCTGCTCGGCGCGCGTCACGTTGTAACGTTCGGCGACGACTTCGCCCGTGTTGCCCATGTGGTAGTTCTCGAAGGCGCACCAGAGTCCGTCGTGGATCATCGCGTCAACGAGCGTGCCGTTGCCGAGCCGGTAGCCCTCGCGCGCTTTCGGCAGCAGGTACGGCGCGTTCGACATCGACTCCATGCCGCCCGCGACGACGACTTCGGCGTCGCCGAGCTTAACGGCCTGCGACGCCATCATGATCGACTTCAGACCCGAGCCGCAGACCTTGTTGACCGTCACGGCCGACACGCCGAACGGGATGCCGCCCTTCAACGCCGCCTGCCGCGCGGGGTTCTGGCCCACGCCGGCCTGTATGACGCAGCCCATGATCACCTCGTCAACGTCTTCGGGCCGCACGCCCGCTCGACGGACGCTTTCGCGCACGACCAGCGCGCCCAGATCGGTCGCGCTGAAGTCTTTGAGCGCGCCCTGAAACTTCCCCGTCGGCGTCCGCGCCGCGCTGATGATGACCGACTCTCTCTCGTTCATTGCTCACTCCGTTCGCAAGCTGTTAGCGATTAGCTGTTAGCTATTAGCAAAACCAAAACAGAGGCGTGTTACTAAACCTGAAAGCCGCCCCCTTCCGGCTAACAGCTAAAAGCTAATAGCTAACAGCTTTTTTATGCCGCGATTATACGTTCGCAACGGGGGGGACAATCAAGTCAGGGCCGCGTCCGAAGCGTGCGATTGCGCGCGTCCGGGGCCGGTGCTAGACTCGCTCGCGTCCGAAACGGCGCGACGCCTTTAATAATTCATCCTTCTCTAAATTCACAACGTTAACCCCATGCAGGCACTCATTCTCGCGGGCGGCAAGGGCACGAGGCTGCGGCCGTTGACCGTTTACACCCCGAAACCCGTCGTCCCGATCTGCAACCGGCCGTTCCTGCTCTACCAGATCGAGACCCTGAAGCGCGCGGGCATCACGGACATCACGCTCTCGCTCTCCTACCAGCCCGGGAAGATCGAAGACCTCCTGGGCGACGGGACGGACTTCGGCGTGCGCCTGCGCTACACGACCGAGCCGCAGCCGATGGGCACGGCCGGCGCGTTCAAGTTCGCCGCCGAGCACATCACGGATCAGACCATCGTCTTCAACGGCGACGTGCTGACCGACCTTGATCTGGCTCGCGTCATCGCCGAGCACCGCGAGCGCCGCGCGACGGCGACCGTCGTGCTCACACCCGTCGAAGACCCCTCGGCCTATGGCGTCGTCGAGACCGAGGGGGACGGCCGCGTGCGCCGCTTCGTCGAGAAGCCCGCGCCGGGCGAGGCCGCGACGAACCTGATCAACGCCGGGACTTACGTGCTCGAACCCTCCGTCCTCGATCTCATCCCCGAAGGCGAGAGCTACTCGTTCGAGTACCAGCTCTTCCCAGACCTGCTGCGCCGAGGGCTTCCGTTCTACGCTCACGCGCCGGAAAAGACCTACTGGCTCGACATCGGCACGCCCGCGCGCTACCTGCAAGCCCACCACGATCTGCTCGCCGGGATCGTCGGCGACATCCGCGTCGGGAAGCGGCGCGGCGACTTCGACGCGGCCACGGCCGCCGAGATCGACGACCGCTCGGTCGTCGCCGACGGCTGCGCGATCAAGCCGGGCGCGCAGGTGATCAACTCCGTGCTCGGCGAGGGCGTCCACGTGGAGGAGAGGGCGCGGATCGAGAACTCCGTCGTCTGGCCGCACACGCGCGTCAACGCGGGCGCGCAGGTTCTTTCGTCCATCGTCGGGCGCGGTTGCTACGTCGGCCGCTCGGCGCAGGTCGGCCCCGGCGCGGCGCTCGGCGACAAGACTTCGCTCACGGACTACACGCAGACCGGGGGCGCTGCGTGACCGTTCGCCCCGGACTCAGCCCGATCCGCTTCGGCACGGACGGCTGGCGCGGCCTCATCGCCGAAGAGTTCACCTTCGCCAACCTCGAACGGGTCGCCCAAGCCTACGCGCACCACCTCAATAACAGCGATGAAGCTTTGACACGCGAGCCGCGCGTCATCGTCGGCTGCGACCGCCGCTTCCTGTCCGAGTCATTCGCGGAGCGCGCGGCCGAGGTTCTCGTCGGCAACGGCATTGGCGTCGAGGTGTTCGACGCGGACGTGCCGACGCCGCTCGTCTCCTGGGCCGTGCGCGAGCGCGGCGCGGCGGGCGGCGTGGTCATCACCGCCTCGCACAACCCGGCCGCGTTCAACGGCTTCAAGATCAAAGCGCCGTGGGGCGGGAGCGCGACGCCGGAGACGACGGCCGCTGTCGAATCGCTCGTCGATGCCGCGCCGGTGCGCCGCGCCGATGTGCCGGCCGCGGCGCGCGGCCGGCTGGCAGGCTCAATCGAAAGTTACCGCCGGCAGATCGCTTCGCAGGTCGATCTTGAAAGACTCAGGGCCGCCCCGTTCCGTGTCGTCGTCGATCCGATGCACGGCACGGGCGGCCGCTGGGTCGAGAGTTTTCTTGTCGGGGGTGAGGTCGAGGTCGAGACGATCCGCGCAGAGCGCGACGCGCTCTTCGGCGGGGTCGCGCCGGAGCCGATTGATCGCAACCTCGCGCCCTTGAAGCGGCGCGTCAAGGAAGCCCGCGCCCTCGTCGGGCTGGCGACGGACGGGGACGCCGACCGCGTCGGCGCGGTCAGCGAGCTGGGCGAGACGATGACGATGCACGAGGTCGTGCCGCTAGTCCTGCTGCACCTCGCGCGCACGCGGAAGATGACAGGCGGGGTGGTTCGCACCTTCTCGCAGTCCGTCCTGACCAGGCGCATCGCCGAGGCGCACGGACTTCGTGTTTACGAGACGCCCATCGGCTTCAAGTACGTCGCCGACCTGATGCTGCGCGAGGACATCCTCATCGGCGCGGAGGAGTCGGGCGGCATCGGCGTCAAAGGCCACCTGCCCGAGCGCGACGGCATACTCAACTCGCTCCTCTTCCTCGAAGCGATCACGGCGGCGGGCAAGCCGCCCTCGGAGATGGTGCGCGAGATGCACCGCGAGTTCGGCGAGTTCTACTACGGCCGGCGCGACCTGCACGTTGACGTGGCGCGCGGCCTCGGACTGGTGGCGCGGCTGGCCGACTCCCCGCCCGCGCGATTCGCGGACTTCGACGTGGCGGGCGTCGAGCGGATGGACGGGACGAAACTGCTCTTCGCGGACGAGTCGTGGCTGCTCTTCCGCCAGTCGGGCACGGAGCCGGTCTTGCGCATCTACTCGGAGGCGACCTCTACACGAAAGCGCGAACAACTTCTCGAAGCGGGCGTCGCCTTCGCGCACGCCTGAATCCGCCAACTCACTCTGAACATCTTCCGAAGACGCCCACTTCTGAAGCCCCCTCCTCTCGAAGAATGCCCGAGTTGCCCGAAGTAGAACTCGTCGCGCGCGCACTCGACCGGCTTGTCGCCGGCCGGCGCATAGTCTCGGCCAAACTCCTCCGGCCCGGACTCGCGCCCGAAACCCCGCCCGCGCGCTTCGCCCGGCAACTCAGAGGCTGCGCAATCAAAGGGGTCACGCGCCGCGGCAAGCACGTCATCTTCGAGTTGGACGCCCGATTAGTCCTCGTCACGCACCTGCGCATGACCGGCCGCTTCCTGCTCCTGCCGCCGCCCGCTCCGCCGCCCAAGCACACGCACGCCCTCTTCCGACTCGACGACGCGCGCCGGCTCGCCTTCGCCGATCAACGCCACTTCGGGATGATGAAGCTGCTGCGCGCGGAAGAGTTGACGACGGCCCGCGAATTGCGCTCGCTCGCGCCCGAACCGTTCTCCGAAGAATTCAGTCCCGACTATCTCCGCGCCGCCTTCACGCGCACGCGCCGCACGCTCAAGGAGACGCTGCTCGATCAGACGAAGGTCACTGGGCTGGGCAACATCTACGCGGCCGAGGCCATGTTCCTCGCGCGCGTTAGCCCGTTCGTTTCCGCCGCGAGTCTTTCGCCCCGCCGCCTGCCGCGCCTGCACCGCGCCATCCTCGAAGTGCTCGGCGAGGCGATCCGTCATGGCTCGACGATGAACGTGAACCCGGAGGACTTCGAGTCGGGCTACTACGGCGGCCCTTACGAGGGGCGCTGGCGCGTCTACGCGCGCGAGGGTGAACCCTGCACCGTCTGCCGCACACCCGTCCGCCGCGTCGCGCACGCCGGTCGCTCCACCTTCTACTGCCCGCGCTGCCAGAGGCGCTGATCGCGCTATAACCCGAAGCCGCCAAGCCGCATACGGGAGAGACGACCCTGGCGTCTCCCACGGCCCCTTCCGGCCTGTGAAAGAATCGCTGGGGGCGCGCCGGAATCTGTTAGAATGCCCGCCCGGTCACGCAGGGAACGAGCAGGGGCGGGGCGGGCCTTCGATTCACGACCCAAGGTTTCTCACCATCGCCAGGAGGAGCCAACCCCTTGAGAACCTCCCTCAGTTCCTTACTCTGTCTCGCGTTCACTTTGGCCTGTCTGCACACCGCCGCCGCGCAAGCGAAGCGCCGCGCCGTCCGGCCCGCCGGCACCGCCGCGCCGAACACACCCGCGGGAGTTGCGCCGCGCGCCGCGCCCGCGCCACCGCCCGCGTGGTCGATTCAGACGCAGCCCTTCGCCGAGGACGGGGAGGCGACCACGCTCGTCAGCCTCCAGCCGATGCCGACTGCCGCGGCTGCGGGCACGCCGCCGACGATGAGTTTCGGCGTCAACTTCATGTACTCCGGTGACAGGCCCGCGGACTTCAAGAACGTCTCTATGACTCTTTTCTCGCGCTCCAAGTCCTGCCGCATCAGCGCGGAGCCTGCCGTCGTCATGAATCTCGACAACAGGCCGCTGACGCTCCCCTTCCGCCCGCAGGGCAAGGGCGCGGACGGCGTCTTCTGGGTCGAGAGCGACGACGAAGGCGGCGACTGCGCCGAGACCGTCATCGCCTACATCTCGCCGGCCACGCTGGCGCGGATCGCGGCGGCGCGGAGCGTCAGGGGAAAGATCGGCGCGGAGCCGTTCCGGTTGTCGGCGGAAAACCTCGGCGCGCTACGCGCACTCCTCGCGCAGTTACGGCTCCCGCAGCTAAGTCCCGCACAGCCCGCCCGGCAGCGCGCGCGCCGCTGAGCGGGGGCTGAGCTTTCAGCACAAATACGCGCGCGTTAATAATTCTGCCCGCGTCGTCGAGCGGGCGCGGCACTTCGGAGGTTGAACATGGGCGTTATGATGCAGGCTTTCTACTGGGACTGCCCCGGTGCCGAGGGCCGAGACGGCGGGTGGTGGGACTACGTCGCCGGGAAAGTGCCCGAACTGTCGCGGGCGGGCTTCACCTCGCTCTGGCTCCCGCCGGCCTCGAAGGCTGCGAACCTGGGCGGCGTCTCGATGGGTTACGACCCTTACGACTACTACGACCTCGGCGACATCGACCAGAAGGGGCGCACGAAGACCTTCTTCGGCAACGGGGCCGAGCTGCGCGCGCTCATCGAACGAGCGCACGACGCGCGGATGCAGGTCTATGCCGACCTCGTTATCAACCACAACTCAGGGGCCGACGCGCAGGAGCCGAACCCGATCACGGGGCAGCAGCGCTGGACGAAGTACACGCCCGGCAGCGGCAAGTTCCCGCGCTCCGTCAAGAATTTTCACCCGTCGCCCTACGAGAGCTTCGACGAGATGACCTTCGGCGACATGCCCGACCTCTGTCACCGCCACCCTTACGTCTTCTCGGAGCTGATGCGTCTGGCGCAGTGGATGATCGAGGACGTCGGCTTCGACGGCTTCCGGTTCGACTTCGTCAAGGGTTACGGCCCGTGGATGATCAAGTCGATGGCGGAGATGCGCTACCTCAACAAGCACGGCCAGGGATTCAAGCCCTTCTGCGTCGGCGAGTGCTGGGACAACTCGCGCACCATCGCCGACTGGCTCACCTCCGTCAACACCTTCATGGACAACCCCGTCTCGGCCTTCGACTTCCCGCTGCGCTACCGCCTGAAAGACCTCTGCGACACTTTCGGCTTCTCGCTGCGCGCGCTCGCCGCAGGGGGCACGCTCTCGTCCGAGCAGCCCACGCGCTGTGTCACCTTCGTGGACAACCACGACACGACGCAGAAGGCCGAGGACGCCGTCCACAACGAGAGGCTGCTGGCCTACGCCTACATCCTCACGCACGAGGGCTACCCATGCGTCTTCTGGCGCGACTACTTCAACGACGGGCTGGCGAAGGCGGGGACGCCGAACGGGATCGAGGCGCTGGCGGCGGCGCACGGCCGATACGCCGGCGGGACAACCGAAATCCTGCACGCCGACGACGACCTCTACTTGATGCGCAGGCGCGGCCACGGCGCTCAGCCCGGCCTAGTGCTCGCGCTCAACAACAGGGGCGACGGCTGGCGCGGGACGAGGGTGCGAACGGGCTGGGCGAGCAGGCGTTTCGCGCCCGTGGCATGGGGCGGGCGCGACGAGGCCGAGCCGCACCCGCAGTCGTCAGACGCGGGCGGGCGGGCCGAGTTCTGGGCCGCGCCGCGCGGCTACGCCGTGTACGCACCCCAGGCTTGATGAAAGAGGCTCAGGCAGGTGCGAGGGTGAGGAAGAGCGGTCGTAGTCGGTTTCTTTAACTGCGCCTGTCAGGCGGTCTCGACGCAAAGCGACTGTTGCGGCGGACTTCGTTATCAACGAAGTCCGCCGCTTTTTGGTCAGAGGTTGTTCACGATGAAGTCGGTCATCAACTGGCGCATGTGCTTAAGAAGGAGCGGGTCGGTGACGCCGTGGCGCTGCTTCGGGTAGAGCATCATCTCGAACGGCTTGCCGGCCTTCTGCAGCTCGTAGGCGAACTGTATCGTGTTCTGCACGTGGACGTTGTCGTCCATCAGGCCGTGGAGCAGCAGGAGCTTGCCGTGCAGGTCTTTCGCCGCGTGGACGGGCGAGCTGCGCCGGTAGCCTTCGGGGTTGTTCTGCGGCGTCTGCATGTAGCGCTCGGTGTAGATCGTGTCGTAGTCGTGCCAGTCCGTCACGCTCCCGCCCGCGATCCCCACCTTAAAAGACTTGCTGTGCGTGAGCGCGTAAGAGGTCATGAAGCCGCCGTAGCTCCAGCCCCAGATGCCGACGCGCGAGCCGTCCACGTAGGGCTGCGATTTGAGCCAGGAGAGGCCGTCCTCTATGTCGCGCAGCTCAAGCTCGCCGAAGTTCTTATAGACCTGCCACGCCGACTGCGCGCCCTTGCCGCTCGCCGTGCGGTTGTCGGCGACCCAGATGATGTAGCCCTTCTGCGCGAGCATCTGGTGCCAGAGGTACGTCTGGCCGCCCCAGGCGTTTCTGACCTGCGGCGCGTGCGGGCCGGCGTAGGTGAAGGTCACCACCGGATACTTCTTCGCTGGGTCGAAGTCCGGCGGGCGGATCATCATCGCCTCCATCGGGAAGCCGTCGCGCGTCCTGACCTGCATGAACTCAGGCTTTCCGAGCTTGTACTGCCCCAGGGCCTCGCGCCGGTTCTCGTCGATGACGCGGACGAGCTTGCCTTCGGCGTCGAAGAGGCGCACCTGCGCGGGCGTGTTCACGTCCGACCAGCGGTTGACGAACATCGTAAACGTCGGGTTAAAGGCGGCCGAGTGCGTGCCGGCCGGTTCGGTGAGGCGGCGCAGGTTCGTGCCGTCGAGGCCGACGCTGTAGATGGCCGGCGCGATGTGGCTGTGCTCGGTGGCGGTGAAGAAGACGCGGCCGGTCTTTTCGTCGACGCCTTCGAGCGAGCGCACCTCCCAGTCGCCTTTCGTGATCTGGCGGATCAGCTTGCCGTCCGCCGAGTAGTGGTAGAGGTGACGCCAGCCGTCGCGCTCGCTCTGCCAGACGAAGGAGCCGTCCTTGAGCCACGTCGGCGGATCGATCACTTCGACCCACGCCTTGGAGGTCTCTTTGAAGAGCGTCGCTGTCTTGCCGTCGCGCGGGTCGGCGAGATTCAGGTCGAGCCACGTCTGCTCGCGGTTCTGCGCCTGGTACATGACGCGGCGGCCGTCCGGCGTCCACCCCACGCGGACGATGAGCAAATCCTCCGGCTTGTATTTCGAGGTGTCGATCCAGCGCGTCTCGCCGCCCGCGACCGGTACGACGCCGAGCTTCACAATCGGGTTCGGGTCGCCGGCCTTCGGGTAGGGCGTCAGCTCGACCACCTGACGGACGGGGATGTGATCGACGACGGCGAACTCGTGGACGGGCGTCTCGTCGAAGCGCAGGTAGGCGAGCGACTGCGAGTCGGGACTCCACCAGTAGGCCTCGAAGTTGCCGCGGCCGTACAGCTCCTCCTGATAGACCCAGTCGAGCCGGCCGTTCAGGATTTTCGGCCCGCCGTCCTTCGTCAGCGCGCGCTCGCGGCCCGTCGAGAGATCGAGGACGTGCATGTTGTTGCCGCGGACGAAGGCGACGAGTTTGCCGTCGGGGCTGAAGGTCTCGCCGACCTCCTCATCCTTGTCGTTCGTCAGGCGCGTCGCGCGGCCCGCGTCGAGCTGGTAGTAGTAGAGATCGTTCGCGTGGTTGATGAGAAAGGCGGTCTGCGCCGGGTTCATGTCGTAGCGCGTCAGGTTCGACAGGCGCTTGGCGTCGGC
>DATHBT010000118.1:0-14993 GCA_035295985.1 Pyrinomonadaceae bacterium
CACGAGAACGAGATGGTCTCGCTCCAGCAGGCGAAGCAGTTGGACGACGACGAGGTCGTCTTCCTCGTCACGGGATCGCAGGGCGAGCCGCGCGCCGCGCTGATGCAGCTCGCCACCCAGGGCTACAAGGGCGTCTCAATCGGCGAGGGCGACACGGTCGTCCTCTCGGCCCGCATCATTCCGGGGAACGAGCGCGCCATCTCGCGGCTCATCGGCGACATCTACAAGCGCGGCGCGACGATCATCGACGAGAAGCGGCGTCTCATACACGTCTCCGGCCATGCCTCGCAGGAGGACATACGCATCCTCGTCGAGGCCGTCCGCCCCCGCTTCGTCGTCCCCATCCACGGCGAGTACCGGATGCTCTACCGGCAGAAGGAGTTCATCAAGAACCACCTCGGCTACCGGGACGAGGACATCATCCTCATCGAGAACGGCGACGTGCTCGAACTAGAACCGGAGCGCGCCGCGGTCGTCGAGAAGCGCGAGGTCAAGCGCACCTTCATCGACGGCTCCGGCTTCGAGGAGATCGAGCACGAGACCGTGCGCGAGCGCAAGCAGTTGGCCGGCGACGGCGTCGTCACGCCCGTCGTCACGATCAGCGGGCGGACGGGCGCGCTCGAAGTACCGCCCGAAATCGTCGCGCGCGGCGTCATCGGCGTTGACGGCAACGGCGAAGGCTTCGTGCGCGACATGCAGCGCGTCGTGAAGGAGACGGTCGAGGCGGCGACTTCGGCGGAGCGCGGCGACACGAGCCTGTTGAAAGAGCGCGTCCGCGTTGAACTTAAACGCTACATCCAGAAGCAGACCGGCTCGCGGCCGGTCATCGTGCCCGTCGTCGTGCAAATCTGAGGGCGGGAGTCGGAATCCAGAATCCAGAAGTCGGAATCAAAACCGTGAGGTTGCCGTGATGCTCTCACCCGCCTCCGGCTTTTATTCTGACACCCGGATTCTGGATTTTGTATTCTTATGAGCAACACCCCCGACGCAGCCGAACTGCTCCGCCGCACGAAGGTCGAGGTGCTGCCCGGCACTTTCGTCCTCATCGGGCTGCGCCACGCCGACTGGCTGCGGCTGTTGGAGAACCCGGAACTCAGCCCGCGCCCCGAATCGATCTACATGCTCCTGCGCGACTCGCACGAGGTGACGCTGCTGCTAGAAGAGGACGACTGGCGCGCGATGCGCCACGCCGCACGCGACGCGCGCGCGGAAGGGACTTTCCGCCTTGTCACGCTCGACATCGAATTGGGGTGGAACGTCGTCGGGTATCTGGCGCGCGTGACGGAGATACTCGCCGCGGCGGGACTCTCAGTCGGCGCGCTCTCCGCCTTCTCGCGCGACCATCTGCTCGTCCGCCAGGACGATCTGGGCGCGGCGCTTCGCGCGCTCGGCCCGCACGTCGAGGGGCTGTGCTGAACTGATGGCGGTTGACTGGACAGATCGCGTGGTGCTCATCACGGGCGCGTCGAGCGGCATCGGGCGCGCGCTGGCCGTGGCGTGGGCGCGTCGCGGGGCGCGCGTCGCCCTGCTCGCGCGGCGGGCCGAGGCGCTGGAAGAGGCGGCGGGCGCGGTCGAGGCAGCGGGCGGGCGCGCATTCGCGGTCGTCGCCGACGTGCGGAAGTCGGAGGCGGTCAAGGCCGCGACCGAGCTGGTCGAGCGCGAGTGGGGGCGCGTGGACGTGCTCGTGGCGAACGCAGGCATAGGCGAGATCACGCGGGCCGAAGGGTTCCCGGTGGAGAAGGCGCGCGAGGTGTTCGAGACGAACGTCGTCGGCGCGATGAACGCGGTCGCGGCCGTGCTACCCGGTATGCTCGCGCGCGGCGACGGCCAACTGGTCGCGATCTCAAGCCTGGCCGCCTACCGCGGGCTGCCCGGATCGGGCGTGTACTGCGCGAGCAAGGCAGCACTCTCGACCTTCTTCGAGAGCCTGCGCGTCGAGCTGCGGGGCCGCAACGTCGCCGTCACGACCATCCACCCCGGCTTCGTCCGCACGCCGATGACGACGGGGCGCGATCAGCCGATGCCGTTCCTCGTCGAGGTCGAACGCGCCGCCGAGCTGATGCTGCGCGCGGTCGAGGCCCGGCGCAGAACCTACGCCTTCCCCTGGCAGCTCGCCTGGCTCGCGCGCCTCTCCAGGCACCTCCCCGACGCGCTCCACGACCGGATACTCGCGCGCTCGCTGTTGAGAGAGTAGCAGTCAGCTATTAGCTAATAGCTATTAGCTAATAGCTATTAGCTATTAGCAAAACCCAAAAAGCGCCCCGCGCCGAATCCTGATCTTTTACGACTGATCTTCTGTTTCTGAAAGCTAACAGCTAATAGCTAATAGCTAACAGCTTCCTTATGACCTTCTTCCAGGCTCTCATCATCGGCATCGTGCAGGGGCTGACCGAATTCATCCCGATCAGCTCGACGGCCCACCTGATCTTCGCGAGCAAGGCGCTGGGGCTTTACGACGGGGCGGGCGCGGAGCTTCAAGCCCAGCAGCAGACCGCGACCATCGCCGTCGTGCAGTTGGGGACGCTCCTCGCCGTCTTCGTCTATTTCGCGCGCGACATCTGGGCGATCACGTCGGCCTTCGTGCGCGATCACGTCGCTCTGCTCAGGGGCAAAACGCCGTCAGGCGGCGCGGGCGAAAGCGGCGGCGGACTCGGCCGCGCGTGGCGGTCGCTTTCCGACGAGGCGCGGCTCGGCTGGCTCGTCTTCCTCGGCTCGCTCCCCATCGGCGTGGTCGGCCTCGTCTTCAAGGACGAGATCGAGGGGACGTTCACGAAGAACCTGTGGGTCATCGCGACGATGCTGATCGCCGTCGCGCTGCTGCTCGCGGTGGCCGAGCGGGTCGGGAGGCGGCGCACGGAGATGAAGGAGCTGGGGCTGCGCGACGCCGCCTTCGTCGGCTTCGCGCAGGTGTTATCCCTGCTGCCCGGCGCGTCGCGCTCCGGCTCGACCATCATGGGCGGGCTGTTCGCGGGCGAGACGCGCGAGACGGCCGCGCGCTTCTCCTTCCTGCTCTCGATCCCGGCCATCACGGCGAGCGGCCTGCTCGAACTCAAGGAGGCCGTCGAGAAGCTGCCGGCCGGGAGCGCCCTCCCGCTCCTCGTCGCTACGGTCGTGTCGGGCGTCATCGGCTACCTCTCGATCTGGTTCCTCCTGAGCTTCCTACGCCGCCGCTCGACCTTCGTCTTCATCGCCTACCGCGTCGTCGTCGGCCTCGCGCTCCTCGCGCTGCTCGCGGCCGGGCGCTTGCAGCCGGTCTGAGAAGGCAGAGGGCGGAAGGCAGTCAAGGCGAAGCGCGCGCTGTTTCTTGACTGTCTACTGCTTTCTGCCTTCTGCCTTCTGTTTTTAGGCTCGCGCCCCCCGCGCCGTTTCGGTTAAACTAACTCTTCCGCCCCTCCTCTCGCGTTCGAGACTTTTACGAAGGCGGTCAGAAGACACTCCCCATGAACGACGAAACAACCCCGACGGCGGCCGGCGACGAGCGCACGCAGAGGCCGCGCAGCCCGCGCGTGCCCGTCAGCTTCGCGGTCAGCCTCGAAGGAGAGGGCGAGGCCGGCAGGAGGTTCGAGACGCGCGGCGTCGCCGTCAAAGTCTCGCGCGGCGGCGCGACCATCATCACGGACGCGCCCGTCCGGCACGGCGCGCTCGTGCGCCTCACGCCGCCCTTCGGCCGCCAGTTGGAGGCCGAGGTCAACGGCGTCTGGACGGACGGGGAGGACGGCAAGCAGCGCATCGGCGTCAGGCTGCTCGACCCGAACGGCTGGTTCGCCGAGTGAGGATGCGCACCCGCGGCCCAAAGGACTGGCGCGTCCGCGGCTCCGACGCCGCGCGCGCACGCTCTCTCTCCCGCGCCCTCGGACTCTCGGAGACGGCCGCCGGCATCCTCGCCGCGCGCGGCTTTACGGACGAGAGCGAAGCGTCGCGCCTGCTCAACCCCACGCTCGATCAACTCCACGACCCTTCGCTCATGCTCGGCATGTCGGACGCCGTCGCGCGCGTCCTGCGCGCCGTTGACTCGGGCGAGCGCATCCTCATCTACGGCGACTACGACGTTGACGGCACGACGGGCACGGTCGTCCTGCGCCGCGCGCTCCAACTGTTAGGCGCTCAGACCTCGTACCACGTCCCGCACCGCTTCACCGAAGGCTACGGCATCCGGCAGGACGTGTTGGAGCGCGCCCGCGCCGAAGGCTTCTCGCTCGTCATCAGCGTGGACTGCGGCATACGCGCTCACGAACCCTTGCAGTGGGCGCGTGAGAACGGCCTCGACGTTATCGTCACAGACCACCACCTGCCGGACGACGACGAGGGAACGCCGCCCGCCTTCGCCGTCCTGAACGCCAACCAGCGCGGCTGCCAGTACCCGGACAAGAATCTGGCGGGCGTCGGCGTCGCCTTCAAGCTCGCTCACGCCTGTTTGCGCGAGCGCGGGCGCGAAAACCTGATGCGCGGCTTCCTCAAAGTCGTAGCCATCGGGACGGTCGCGGACATGGCCCCGCTCGTCGGCGAGAACCGCGCGATTGTTTCGCTGGGACTGGCCGACCTGCCGCGGGCGACGAATCCGGGCCTGCGCGCGCTGATGGAGATCGCGAGCGTCGGCGACGGCGGGCGCGAGGTCTCGGCCACCGACTTGGGCTTCCGCATCGGCCCGCGCATCAACGCCGCCGGCCGCATGGACGCCGCGCGCGCCGTCGTCGAGCTGTTCGAGGCGACCGACGCGGAAGAGGCGCGAAGACTCGCGCAGCACCTGGACGAGCGCAACCGCGAGCGACAGGTCGTGCAGAAGCAGATCACGGAGCGTGCGCTCGCCGAGCTTTCGGCGGGCGGCGAATGCGGCCCCGTCGCCGTCGTCGCGGGCGCGGGCTGGCACCGCGGCGTCATCGGCCTCGCGGCGTCGAAGGTCGCCGAACAACTCGGCCGCCCGGCGGTCGTAATCTCGCTCGACGAGGACGGCACGGGCCACGGCTCCGCGCGCGGCGCGGGCGGCTACCACCTGTTAGACGGCCTGACCGCCTGCGCCGATCTCTTCGAGAGCTTCGGCGGCCACGCGCAGGCCGCCGGCCTCGTAATTCGTAGAGAGAATATTGACGAGCTGCGACGCCGTCTCGGCGAGCACGCCGGCAAATTCATCGTCGCCGACGACTGCGCCCCGGTCTTGGAGGTTGACGCCGAACTCGACTCGGCGGCAGTCACCCTCGAACTGGCCGGCGAACTCGGCCGGCTCGAACCCTTCGGGGTGGGGTGGCCCTGCCCCGTCTTCGCCACGCGGGATTTCACGGTCGCGCGCGAAGCGCAGGTGCTAAAAGGTCGCCACCTCAAGTTCCAACTCGCCGGCGCGGACGGCCGCTGCCACACCGCGCTCTGGTGGAACTCCGTTGACACACTGTCTGCAACGCCCCGCGCCGGCCAGCGCATCGAACTGGCCTACCGCCTCGAAGCCGACGCCTGGCGGGGCGAGACGCGCTTGCAGTTGATCGTGGAGGATATGAGGATAAAGTGATGGGTGATGGGTAAAGAAGCTGTTAGCTGTTAGCTGTTAGCTGTTAGCCAAACAAGAAGTCCTTTTTCTGGCTAACAGCTAACAGCTAACAGCTAGTGGCTATCTTCTCATCACCCATCACTCATCGAGTGATGGAGGAAATCCGACGGGCTAGTCGCAGGGAGGTGGCGTGGCTGGGCTTGCGCGCGCGCGCGCCGCAGTTCGTGCGCGCGCTGGCCGTCCTCCTGTTCGCGGCCGGCTGCGTCGTGATCGGCGTCAACTACTACCGCTCGCGCGGCTTCAAGCAGTTTCGGATGATACCGGGGCCGGCGGAACTATCCACTAACGTCGTCCGCCGGGTCGAAAACTACGAGCGGCGCGTCACCGAAGGCGACCGGATGAGCATGTACGTCCGCGCCGCGGTCGCCACCTCGTTCGACGACGGCCACCACGAACTGACGCAGGTTCACATCGAGTACTTCCCCGAAAACAGCCAGCAGCCGCACAAGATCGACTCGCAGCAGGCCGTCTATTTCAACGAGACGGAACTGGTCAACTTCTCCGGCAAGGTGCAGATCGAGTCGGCCGACCGCCTGAAGGTCGCCTCCGAGTCGATCAGCTACGACGTGAAGGCCGAGCGCGGCGAGTCGAAAGTCCCGCTCACGTTCTCGCGCGACAACGTGTCGGGGCGCGCGGACTCGGCCGTGGTCGAGGGCAAGCAGAAGCGCCTCCATCTGGCGGGCAACGTAGAAATTAAGGTTGATCCCGCCGCGGCGAAGCCGGGCGAGGTGAAGCCCCAACTCAGCCCGCGCGACAAGCCCGTCACCGTGCGCGCGCCGAAGGCCGACTACGATCACGCCCGCCACCACCTGACCTTCACCGGCGGCGCGACGGCCGAGCAGGACACGGGCGTGATGAGCGGCGAGACGCTCTCCGGCTTCCTCAACGAGCGCCAGCGCCTACAACGCATCGAGGCCCGCCGCAACTCCTACCTGCGCTCCGCGGAGCCGGGCCGCGCAGCCGAAGTCCGCTCGGCGGACATGGACTTCTTCTTCGACGGGAATCAGCAGCTCGAACACGCCGTAGCCTCCGGCGGCGCGCAGGCCCGAACGCTCGACGCCGACTCGGCGGTCGAACTGACGACGCCGACCGCGGCGCAGGTCTTCTTCGCCCCGCAGGCGGAGCGCAGCGTCATACGAGAGATGCGCGCCGAGGGCCGCCCCGTCGTGACGATGGCCGCGCCGCGCTCGAAGGCCGGTGATCCGAACGCCGCGAACAAGCGTCTGACCGCCAACTCCGTCAAGCTGTTCTGGCGCGCGGGCGCGGGCCGCGATCTCGAAAAGGCCGAGGCCGTCGGCGACGCCGAGTTGATCGTCGAACCCGTCCAGCCGTCGCCCGCGGCGGATCGAAAGCAGCTCAACGCGCCGCGCTTCGACTGCGACTTCTACCAGGGCGGCAACCTCGCGCGTCTCTTCACCGCGACCGGCGGCGCGAAGGCCATCGTCACGCCCGTCGTCCCCGACGAGAAGCGCGGCGTCCGCACGCTCACCGCGAAGACGATGCTCGCGCACTTCGCCCGCGAGACGCAGGACGTTGACAAGGTCGAATCTCAGGGCGAGACGCAGTTCAACGAGGGCGACCGCAACGGCCAGTCCGAGAACGGCGAGTACGCCGTCAAAGACTCGACCGTCCGGCTGCGCGGGGGCGAACCCGTAGTGTGGGACTCGCGCGCCCGCCTCAAGGCCGTCGAGATAGACTCGAACGCGCAGACGAAAGTCTCCTACGCGCGCGGCCGTGTGCAGACCACCTACTACAGCCAGGAGCAGACTGGCGGTGCGACGCCCTTCTCGAAGGTGAAAAGCCCCGTCTTCGTCAACTCGAACGAGGCCGAGTTCCACCACGAGGGCGGCGTCGGCATCTACACGGGCGACGCGCGCGCTTGGCAGGACGACAACTTCGTGCGCGGCGACCGTATCACGGTGCGCCGCGCCGAGCAGCGGATGGAGGCCGACGGGCGCGTCCAGAGCGCACTCTACCGCGCGCAGCGGAAGGACCCTTCCGGCAATCGCCAAGTCGTCCCCGTCTTCGCCACCTCGACCCGCATGTTCTACTCGAACTCGGAGCGGCTGATCCGCTACGAGGGCAACGTTGACATCAAGCAGGGCACGGAGCGCATCACGTCGGAGGTCGCGGACGTGATCCTGCAAAAAGAGCAGAACGAGGTGGAGCGCACCATCGCGCAAAGAAACGTCGTCGTCACGCAGCCGGGCAAGCGCGGCACGGGCGAGCGCGCCGAGTACGTCGCCGCCGACGAGACCGTGCAGCTCACGGGCGACCCGGCGCGCGTCGTGGACGACGAGCAGGGCGCTTCCGAGAGCCGCCGCATCACCGTCTTCCTGCGCGAGAACCGCGTCGTCTCAGACACGGCCGTCACGCCCGGCGGACGGCCCACGGGCCGCGTCCGCTCCGTGCATAAAGTTAAGAAGCAGGGCAATGAGTAAGTCACGTCTATCAGGCGAGCGGAAGCTTTCGGTTGTGTTATTCTTTCGGCAGTTCGCCCGGGGGTGGCAATGACTGATTTGCTTGAGAGAATTACGATTGACCCGGAGCAGTGTGGCGGCCGGCCGTGCATCCGCGGGATGCGGATTAGAGTTGTCGATGTGCTCGATCTGTTCGCCGCGGGCCTGAACGCCGAGCAGATACTTGACGAGATGCCTGACCTCGAACCTGAAGACTTACAAGCCGCCCTCCGTTACGCTGCGCGCAGATTCGATCACCCGATTCTCGCGGCATGACGATCTGGATCGACGCGCAGATGTCGCCGGCTATCGCGGCGTGGCTCAGCGCCAACTTCGCGGTGACGGCCGTCGCGGTTCGCGACTTGGGCCTGCGCGGCGCGAAGGATCGGGAGATTTTTCTCGCGGCGCGAGGGGCGGGTGCAGTCGTAATGACGAAAGACAGCGATTTCGTCACACTGCTCGAAGCCCATGGCCCGCCGCCGCATGTAGTCTGGGTGACGTGCGGAAACACTTCAAACACACGGCTCAAAGAAGTTCTGACGGCCACGATGCGGCGGGCGATTGAACTGTTGCAGTCCGGCGAGCCGTTGGTCGAAATAAGCGCGATTTAGCGTCCGCGTCGAGGGGTTTGTGAGTTTACAGACTGAAGAGATCGTAACCGCGGCGGAGCAGGAGGTGCGCGCCGATCACGTGGCCCGCGCCCCGCGGCTGCCGTCGGCGGTCGCGCTCGCGGCGAGCGATCTCGTGAAGTCTTACGGGCGGCGGCGCGTGGTGGACGGCGTCAGCCTGCACGTAGAGCCGGGCGAGGTTGTGGGCTTGCTCGGCGCGAACGGGGCGGGGAAGACGACTACGTTCTACATGATTATCGGCTTGGAGCGCGCCGACGCGGGCCGGATACGCTTGGGCGAGCGCGACATCACGAAACTTCCGATGTATCTGAGAGCGCGGCTCGGCGTCGGGTATCTCCCGCAAGAGCCTTCGGTGTTCCGTCGGATGACGGTCGAGGAGAACATCCTCGCCGTGCTGGAAACTTTGGGACTGCGCCGGCGCGAGCGGTTCAAGCGGCTGGAGGAGCTGCTGGCCGAGTTCGGCATCGGCCACGTACGGCGCACGCGCGGCGACTCTCTGTCGGGCGGCGAGCGTCGGCGCACGGAGATCGCGCGGGCGCTTGCGACCGAGCCGCAGTTTATTCTTCTGGACGAACCCTTCGCCGGCATCGACCCGAAGGCCGTGGACGAAATCCAGGGGATGATCCGTTACCTCAGAGATCGCGGCATCGGCATCCTCATCACGGATCACAACGTCCGCGAGACCCTGGGCGTCACGGATCGCGCCTACATCATGGCCGACGGCCGCATCTTCCGGCAGGGCGCGCCGCTGGAGCTGACCGAAGACAGGGAAGTGCGCCGCCTCTACCTCGGCGAGAAATTCAGGCTGTGAGGCCGAGGCTGCGCCGCGCGCGCCTGTTAGGTTATAATCTCCCCCGTCAGGCGCGCGCCTCGCGCCTCCTAACTTTCGACAACACAGGGTTACAGATAAGCGGCCCTTTTGCCGCCACCGGACTATGTCCGTCAAGCTGACCACCAACCTCTCCCAGCGGCTCGTGCTGACGCCACAACTGCGCCAGCGCATCGAGATGCTGCAAATGACCTCGCTCGAACTGAGCGAGCTTATTCAGCAGCAGCTACTCGAAAACCCCGTGCTAGAAGAGGTGGCGGCCAACGAAGAGAAGCAGGAGATCGAGGAGCACATCCTCGATCAGCTCGCCTCCGGCGGGAGCGACGCCGACGCAATCCCCGCCTCAGAGCCTTCGGGCGCGGAGCTGAACGGCTCGAACGGCGCGGGCGATCTGTCGGTCGTCGAACAGGCGGAGGGCGTCGAGGCGGCGGGCGACGCGGCGCAGCCGGACGCCGACTTCGGCGACGGCGATGAGCACGCGGAGCGCGACCGCGACGCGTTCGAGGAGGTGGACTTCGGGCGCGAGTTCCAGGAGTACCTGGACCCCGGCTACAAGACGCAGGAGTTCGAGCACAAGGAGGACGGCCCGACCTTCGAGCAGTTTTTGACGCGCCCCGAGTCGCTCTCCGAACACCTCTCGTGGCAGTTGCGCATGAGCCACATCCCGGAAGAGTTAATTGACCCGGCCGAGGCCGTCATCGGGAACCTCGACCCGGACGGGCGGCTCAACGCGACGAACGATGAGATCGCACAGTTCGGCGGGTGGACGGAGGAGCTGGTCGAGCGGGCGCGCCAGCAGGTGATGCGGCTCGACCCCGTCGGCTGCGGCGCGTTGGACGTTCGCGAGTGCCTGCTCGTCCAGCTCGAAACGCGCGGCGAGTCAGATTCGCTGGCGGCGTGCCTCATCCGCGAGCACCCGCTCTCGGACTTGCAGCAGCACAAGCTGCACAACCTCTCGAAGCAGCGCGGCGAGTCGGTCGAAACGCTCCTCAAAGAGCTTGAGCATGTCCGCACGCTCGACCCCTACCCCGGCCGCCGCTACTCGTCGGAAGAGCCGGTGCTGATCGTCCCCGAAGTCTTCATCGAGAAGCTGGACGACGACTACGTCATCTACTTCGCCGACGACGGCAGCCCGCGCCTGCGCCTCTCGCAGAGCTACACGAAAATCCTCGGCCAGCCAGACACCTCTAAGGAGACGCGCGACTTCATCAAGGACAAGACGCGCTCGGCCATCGACCTGCTGCGCAACATCGAGCACCGCCGGCAGACGATCTACCGCGTCGTCGAGTGCATCGTCCGCCGCCAGCGCGAGTTCTTAGACCGCGGCGTGCAGTTCATCAAGCCGATGATGCTCAAGGACGTGGCCGAGGACACGGGGATGCACCTCTCGACGATCTCGCGCGTCGTCAACCGCAAGTACGCGCACACGCCGCAGGGCGTCATCGAGCTGCGCCGCTTCTTCACCGAAGGGATGATGAACGAGGACGGCGAGGAGGTCTCGACCCGCATCCTCAAGCTCCAGATCAAGAAACTGATCGAGGACGAAGACCCGCACAACCCGATCACGGACGATCAGGTCGTCAAGATTCTGATGCGGGACGGGATGAAGCTGTCGCGCCGCACCGTCGCGAAGTACCGCGACCAGATGAACATCCCCGGCTCGCGCGAGCGCAAGGCGCCAGTTTAAAGGTTAACTGCGAACGAGGGACTGACGCGCTGTCAGTCGTCAGTTGTCAGTTGTCCGCTGCGCGTGCCTGACGGGCGGCGCGCCACGGATGATGTGAACAACTGACCACGGACGACTGACGACGGACGGCTTTGCGTTCATCGTTCATACTTTTGCTTGGGGGGAAGGGAAGCGAATGAAGTTTGAGTACACGGGCCGTCACGTGGACGTGACGCCGGCCCTGCGCCGCCACGTCGAGGAGCACTTCAGCAAGATCGACGCGATCTTCGACGACACGACCGCCGCGGCCCACGTCATCATCGAGGTCGAGAAGAACCGGCACAAGGGCGAGATCGTGCTCCACTGGCGCGGCGAGACGCTGACGGCGATAGACGTGAACGCCGACATGTACCAGGCGCTGACGCGCGCCATCGCCAAGATCGAGAAGCAGGCCGTCAAGCTCAAGAAGAAGCTCATCGACCGGCGGCAGGGGGCGCGCCCGCTCTCCACGCTCGCGCCCGACGACGGCCGCGTCGAAACGCCGCGCCCCTCGGGCCGCATCATCAACGCGCGCAGTTACCCCGTCAAACCCATGACCGCGGAGGAGGCCGCTCTCGCACTCTCGGACGACGACAACCAGTTCCTCGTCTTCCGCGACTCGGACACGCAGCGCGTCAGCGTCCTCTACAAGCGCAAGGACGGCAACTTCGGCCTCATCGCGCCGTGAATAAGCTGTTAGCTGTTAGCTCACGGCGGTCGCCGCCCTGAGCACGGCTCTCGGGACGCATGATGACTGCTTTGCTTTCTTCCTGCTAACGGCTAACAGCTAACAGCTAACAGCTAACAGCTTATAAAGAGAGGTTCCCCCGAAAATGAAGAGGAGTCTGACGGCGGCCGCCCTCGCGGTCGCGCTCGCCTTCGGCGCGGTCGCGCTGGCCGCGCCCGTCACTTACCAGGTTGACACCGCCCACTCGAACGTCGCCTTCGCCGTCCCCATCCTCGGCGGGCTGGCGAAGGTGCGCGGCAAGTTCACGGACTTCAACGTCCAGATCGTTTACGACGAGGCGGACGTGTCGAAGTCCTCGGTCAAGGCGGTCATCAAGGCCGCGAGCATCGACACCGGGATCGAGAAGCGCGACGCGCACCTGCGCAACCCCGACTTCTTCGAGGTCGAGAAGTACCCAGAGATCGTCTTCGAGAGCGCGAGCGTCGAGAAGCGGGGCGGCGGCTACGTGGCCCGCGGCACGTTCACGATGCACGGGGTCTCCAAAGAGATCGAGCTGCCGTTCACGATCAACGGCGTCCGCAAGAACCCGCAGACCGGCGCTACCACGCTCGGCGTCTCCTCGCGCATCACCATCAACCGCCGCGACTACGGCATCAACTTCAACCGCGGGGACAACCCCGACTTCCTCGGCGACCAGATCGAGATCGAACTCGACCTGGTCACCCGCCCGGCCGGGGGCACGCAGCCCCCGCCGCGGCCGCCGCAGCAACAGCCGCAGCCCTCGCCCACGCCCGCCAAGCCGTAAGCGGGCCGCGCGCACACAGACGACGCGGCGGCGCGGCAAGTTCTTCCGCCTGGACGCCGCGCCGCCGCGTCTTTCGTTTCCGCACGAGTGGCGATGAGCCGAGACGCGACTGACAGCCCCTCGATCAGCGTGCGCGACTTCGTCGCGGGCGCGCCGGCCGCGCTCGCGCTACGCGTGCTCGCCGGGGCGGGCGGCTGCGAAGCGCGCCGCATCACCGCGCCGCGCATCCAGAAGCTCGGCCTCGCCCTCGCGGGCTTCACCAACTACATCCACGCGGGCCGCGTCCAGATCGTCGGCCAGAGCGAAATCTGGTTCCTCGGCCAGCTCGCGCCCGAACGGCGGCGCGAGGCGATCCGCAACCTCGCCCTCGAGCGGATCGGTTGCGTCCTCATCACGAAAGAACTCACCCCGCCCGCCGAACTCGTGGAGGCGGCCGAAGAGTTCGCGCTCCCGCTCGTGCAGTCCCCCCTGGTCAGCTCCGTCGCCATCAACCTCGTCACAGAGCACCTTCAGGCCGCGCTCGCCCCGCGCGAGACGCGCCACGGCGTCCTGCTCGACGCCTACGGCCTCGGCGTCCTGATCGAGGGCGAGTCCGGCATAGGGAAGTCCGAGTGCGCGCTCGACCTGATCCAGCGCGGCCACCGTCTCGTCGCCGACGACACGGTCGAGGTGCGGCGCACGGGGCCTCAGCAACTTGTCGGGGCAGCGCCCGAACTCCTCCGGGAGCACATGGAGATTCGGGGCCTGGGGATCATCAACATCCGCGACCTGTTCGGCGTCTCCGCCATCTGGAACGGCCCGAAGGCGGTCGGACTCTCGATCCGCCTCGAACGGTGGGGCCAGTTGAAGGAGGTCGAGCGGCTTGGCGTCGATGAGACGAGGATCGAGATTCTGGGCGTCAGAATTCCGCAGGTACTGCTGCCGGTCAGCCCGGGCCGCAACCTCGCCACGCTCGTCGAGACGGCCCTGCGCGTGCACCTGCTGCGCCTGCGGGGTTACAATGCGGCCCAGCAATTCGTCGCGCGCCACGCCGCGCTGCTCGGCGCAGGGGGCGAGGCCACAAGCGACAATGACTCCGGGGGCGACCGCGAAGTTGGGGCGAGCAAACGGCCGGCAGGCAACGAGCCGTAAGATGACGAAACGGGCCGCGGCGCGCGTCGGAGGAGGCGGGCGGCGCGAAGGCTTTGAGACCCCGGAGGCCGCGGAGACCGGGGCCGCGCCCGACGTGGTCGTCATCACCGGTCTAAGCGGTTCGGGGATGTCTTCGGCCACGGACGCCTTCGAAGACCTCGGCTACTTCTGCGTGGACAACCTGCCCCTCACCTTGCTCCCGACCTTCGCGCGCCTCGTCCAGCCGGACGACGGCGAGGACGACAAGCGGCGCATACGCCGCGCCGCGCTCGTCATCAACATCCGCGAGGGCCACTTTTTGGAAGAATTCGTCGAGCGGATCGAGCGCCTGCGCCGCGGCGATCTCAAAGTCGCAGTCCTCTTCTTCGAGGCGTCGGATCAGGTCTTGCAGCGCCGCTTCAGCGAGACGCGCCGCCCGCACCCGTATGAGACCGACGACGGGCTGGCCGCCTCCATCCGCGCCGAGCGCGAGGCCATGGCCGACATACGCGCCCACGCAGACCTCATCATCGACACCAGCGAGCACAACGTCCACAGCCTCCGCCGCTACCTCGTCGAGCGCTTCAGCCCCGACGCGGGCGGCACGACGATGCGCGTGCAGGTCTTGAGCTTCGGCCACAAGTACGGGGGCCCGCGCGACGTCGATCTGCTCTTCGACGTACGCCACCTGCCCAACCCGCACTTCGAGCCTGATCTGCGTCACCTGTCGGGCAGCGACCGGCGGATCGTGCAGTACCTGAAGGCAAAACCGGAGACGGCCGAGACGCTGCGCCGCTTCGGCGAGCTGCTCGACTACCTGCTCCCGCTCTACAGCCGCGAGGGGAAGTCTTACGTGACCTTGGGCGTGGGCTGCACGGGCGGGCGACACCGCTCCGTGATGGTGGCGAACGCGCTCGCGCGCCACCTGCGCCGCCAGGGCTACGAGGTCTCGGTCGTCCACCGCGACTCGCGGAAGACGAAGGCGAGCAGGCCCGCCAAGTGACGGGCGCGCGCGCGATCTCTTCAGACACCGAGCAGGTCGCAGTTAACCTCAGATCGCAACGACGGGAGGCTTGAGGGATGGACGAGGCCGCGAACAGGGAATCGCCGGGGCAGGTGGCGGGCGTCATCGTCACGCACGGGCAGTTCGCGACCGAGCTGCTCGCGGCGGCCGAGATGATCATCGGCCACGTCGCGCACGTGACGGCCATCTCCATCGGCTGGCAGGACGA
>DATHBT010000119.1:0-5189 GCA_035295985.1 Pyrinomonadaceae bacterium
CGCCGACGACGGCGAACAGCTCGGCATCATGAACACGCGCGAGGCCGTGCGCCTGGCTCGCGAGAAGGGCCTCGATCTGGTCGAGGTCGCAGCCACCGCCGATCCGCCCGTCTGCCGCATCATCGACTTCGGCAAGTTCCAGTACGAGGCGAAGAAGAAGGCGAACGAGGCGAAGAAGAAGCAGGTCGTCATCGTGGTCAAGGAGGTCAAGTTCCGCCCCGGCACGGACGACCACGACTACCGCTTCAAGATGAAGCACGCGCACGACTGGCTCTCGGAGGGCGACAAGGTCAAGGCCACGATCTTCTTCCGCGGCCGCGAGATCACGCACCGCGAGCTGGGCTCGCAACTTCTCGAACGCCTTGAGAAAGATTTGATCGACGTGGGCGAGGTCGAGTCGCGGCCCCGGATGGAGGGCAATCAGATGTTCTTCATCTTCACGCCCAAGAAGCACAAGACCGGCGGCAGCGGCCCGCGCCCCGCGCAGCAGCCGCAGCAGGCTACGGCGAACGCCCCGCGCGGCCCACAGCCGGCGCCGCTACAGTCACAGCCGCCGACACAGCAGCAAGCGCCGGCGGCCCCGTCGCAACAGCCGACGCCGGCCGCGCCGACGCCGACGACGCCGCCGAGCGCGCCCTCTTTGTCAGAGCCGCAGGCCGCGCCCGCGTCGTCCGTGCCGACGACGCCGCAGCCCGGCCAGCCCTCCGCACCCGCCGCGACGGGCGCGGAGCCGGACGAACATACATCGTGAGAAGCCGTAAATAGTGAGCCGTAAATCGTGAACAGTTAAAAACAGTTCTTCCTATTTACGATTCACTATTCACGAACAAAGGAGTCATCATGCCTAAATTGAAAACGCACAAGGGCGCGGCGAAGCGCTTCCGCACGACCGCCACGGGCAAGGTCAAGCGGGGCCACTCGCACGCGCGCCACATCCTGACGAAGAAGACGCAGAAGCGTAAGCGCAACCTCGACATCGACACGCTCGTGGCCGATGCCGACATGGATCGCGTCAAGGCCATGCTGCCTTACGGGAAAGTCTCCCGGAGCAGGAAGCCGGCCCCGGCAGCCAAGCAGCCGACCGCCGAAGTCGCGCAGGATTGAGGCGCGGCCCGCCCAGGGACGTAGCTCGGTGGCGGGTGAGATGAGGTTTTATCTGAGGAGGGAATTGTTATGCCGAGGGCAAAACGTGGTAACAAGCGCAAAGAGAATCGCAAGAAGATACTGAAGCTGGCGAAGGGCTATCGCGGCACGAAGTCGAAGCTCTACCGCTCGGCCAACGAGTCGGTGCAGCGCGCGCTCAACTTCGCCTACACAGGCAGGAAGCTCAAGAAGCGCGACTTCCGCTCGCTCTGGATCGTCCGCATCGGCGCGGCGGCGCGCCTGAACGGCCTCAACTACTCGCAGCTCATGCACGGCCTCTCGCTCGCCGGCATCGAACTCGACCGCAAGGTGCTCGCAGACCTCGCCGCCAACTCGCCCGAAGCCTTTACAGAGTTAGCAACGCAGGCGAAGAACGCGATTGGTAATAAGCAGCAGGCGGCAGCGGCCTAAAAGCCGTCAACGGTAAGCCGTAAGCCGTGACAGGTAAGAACCGGATTCTTCCTGTCACGGCTTACGGTTAACGGTTTACAGCTTTTATCGGATCATGGCTTACGAATCGTTATGAGTTCTGAAGATGTGAGGCGGCAGCCGGCGGCCGTGCGGGAAGCGTTCGAGCAGGAGTTCGGGCGCTTTGCTCGTTTTCGCGGCACGGAAGGCGCGGCGGCGCTCGGCGAACTGACGCTCTCGGACGCTGAGGCGGCGCAGCGCGAGCTTGCGGAAGTGCGGACGCGGCACGCGGGGAAGAAAAGCGCGCTCGGCAATCTCAAGAAGTTGATCGGGCGCGTTCCCCCGGAAGATCGCGCGACATTCGGTCAGGAGGTGCAGGCGGTCGAGCGCGAGATCGCGGCCGCGCTGGAAGAGGCTGCGGCCGCGCTCGAAAGCCACGTCGCGCAGTTGCGCGTCGAGCGCGAGCGTCTGGACGTGACGTTGCCCGGCCGTCGGCCGCGGCGCGGGCATCTTCACCCGGTCACGCTCGTGCGCCAGCGCATCGAGGACATCTTCGTCTCGATGGGCTACTCGGTAGAGGACGGCCCGGAGATCGAGACCGACTTCTACAACTTCACCGCGCTCAACATCCCCGAAAACCACCCGGCGCGATCCTTTCAGGACACCTACTACACGGCGGACGGCTTCGCCCTGCGCTCGCAGACATCGACCGTGCAGATTCACGCGATGCAGCGCCGCGGCGCGCCCCTGCGCATCATCGCCCCCGGCAAAGTCTTCCGGCGCGACACGCCCGACGCCACGCACAACCCGATGTTCTTCCAGGTCGAGGGCCTGCTGGTTGATCGAGGCGTCACGATGGGCCACTTGAAGGGCGCAATCGGCGAATTCGTCGCGCGCATGTTTGGCCCGCAGACCCGCACGCGGATGCGCCCGTCCTACTTCCCGTTCACCGAGCCGAGCGCCGAGTTCGACTACTCGTGCTTCAAGTGCGGGGGCACGGGGCGACTCGGCGGCGACACCTGCCGGCTCTGCAAGGGCGGCGGCTGGATCGAACTCGGCGGGTCGGGGATGGTGCACCCGAACGTACTTCGCATCGCCGGCATCGACCCCGAAGAGTTCTCCGGCTTCGCCTTCGGCTTCGGCATCGACCGCATGTGCGGCCTGATGTACACGCTCGACGACATCCGCCTCCTCTTCGAGAACGACGTGCGCTTCCTCGAACAGTTTAATTAGGAAGCTGTTAGCTGTTAGCCATTAGCTTTTAGCCAGAAGAAATCAGCCGTCAATTTCCATCTCGGCTTCTGGTTTTGCTAACAGCTAACGGCTAACAGCTAATAGCTGACTTATGATCATCAGTTACAACTGGCTGCGCGAGTTGACCGGTCTTGAGTGGGAGCCGGCGGAGCTGCGCGAGCGGCTGACGCTCGCCGGGCTTGAGGTAGAGGGCGTGGAGGAGGCGGGCGGCGATTCGGTCTTCGAGATTGCGGTGCTGTCGAACCGGCCCGACTGGATGTCGCACCTCGGCGTCGCGCGCGAGGTCGGCGTGATGTCGGGACGCGGCGTGCGTCTGCCGGAGATGGCGCCGGCGATGATCGCGGGCCGCGCCGAAGAGTTCACGTCCGTCTCCGTCGAAGCGCCTGACCTTTGTCCGCGCTTCACGGCGCGCGTGGTGCGGGGCGTGCGCGTCGGGCCGTCGCCTGCGTGGCTTATCGAGCGGCTCGAAGCCGTCGGCCTGCGCTCGATCAACAACGTCGCCGACATCACCAACTTCGTGATGCTCGAACTCGGCCAGCCACTTCACGCCTTCGATCTCGACAAGCTGGACGAGCGGCGCATCGTCGTCCGCCTCGCGCGCGGTGGCGAGGAGCTGCGGACGCTCGACGACGTGGGGCGCGAGCTTGACCCGGAGATGCTGGTCATCGCCGACGCCTCGCGCGCGGTCGCCGTCGCGGGCGTGATGGGCGGCGCGGAGACGGAGATTTCCGAAACCACTCGGAACGTCCTCATCGAGTGCGCCTACTTCGCGCCCGCTTCCGTCCGCCGCACGTCGCGCGCGCTCGGCTTGCACACCGACGCCTCCGACCGCTTCGAGCGCGGCGTTGATTTCGACGGGCTGCTGCGCGCGCAGGCGCGCACCGTCTCTCTCATCACGGAGCTGGCCGGCGGCGCGGCGAGCGAGGACGCGATTGACATCTTCCCGGCGCGCATCGCGACGCCGACCGTGCCGCTCCGCTTCAGTCGAGTCCGCGCGCTGACCGGCCTGGACGTGCCGCCGCAGGATGCCGTGCGCATTCTCTCGTCGCTCGGCTTCTCCGCGCCGTCGGGCGGCGGGAACGGTTCGGCGGGCGGGGGCGAGGCCGTCAACATCAATTCGCTTCCCGACACGGCCTCGATGCTCTTCACGGCCCCGACGTGGCGCACGGACGTGACGATTGAGGAGGACCTGGTCGAAGAGGTCGCGCGACACTACGGCTTCGACAGGATCGAGGCGGCGCTCGCGCCTTCGAGCACGGCCGGTGAGTACCGCGCGAACGACAACCGCCGCCGCGCCGCGCGCCGCGCCCTGACCGCCTGCGGCTTCGACGAGGCCATCAACTTCAGCTTCATCCCCGCCGCGCACGACGATCAGTTCGAGCTGCCCGCCGGCCTCGTCGGCGAAGACGGCTCGCGCAAGGGTGGCGGCACATCGCACGACAGCGGCGCGCAACGAGACGACGCCGGAATTTCCGCCCGGAAGAACGAGGGTGGTCAAGGCGAAGTGAAGGGAAGCGAGGGAGGCGAAATGCAAGAGGGCGGCGAGGATTCGCGTTTCGTCACGCTCGTCAACCCGATCATCGAGGGCGCGGCGCGGATGCGCGCGTCGCTGCTGCCGGGCCTGCTCGCCTCCGTCCGCCACAACTTCAACCACGGCACGCGCGACGTGCGCCTCTTCGAGGCGGGCCGCGTCTTCGCCGCCGCGCGCGCAGGCGAGGGGCGGCCGTTCGAGCGCGATTCGCTCGGCCTCGTCGCCACGGGCGGCGCGCTCGAAGAGGGCCTGGCCTCCGCGCCGCGCGAGCTGGATTTCTACGATCTCAAGGGCGCTATCGAGTCGGCCGCCGACGCGATGAACCTGCCCGCGCTCGAATTTCGCGCCGCGCGAGCGCGCCACCTGCGCGAGGGGCAGTCAGCCGAAATCTCCCTCGAAGGCAACTCGGTCGGCTTCGCCGGCCGGCTGTCGGAAGAGATCGCGGCCGGCTACAAGTTCCGCCAACCCGTCTTCGTCGCCGAGTTGAACTTCACGGCGCTGCTGGGCGCGCCGGTCGAACCCGTGCGCTACCGCCCGCTCGCGCGCTTCCCGTCAGTCGTGCGCGACATAACGCTCGTCGCAGACCGCCGCATGACCTTCGAGGAGGTGCGACGCGTGGCCCGCGCCGTCGGGGCGGAGCACCTGCGCGGCGTCGCGCTCGTTTACGTTTACGAGGGCGAGCGCGTGCCGGAGGGGAAGCGATCAGTCACGCTCCGCCTCGAATACCGCGCCGACGAGCGCACGCTGCGCGACGAAGAGGTCGAAGCCGAGCACGCCGAGATCGTCCGCGCGCTCGAAGCGCGGTTCGGGGCGCAGAAATGAGACAAGTGTCCGGTGGTCGGTGGTCGGTGGT
>DATHBT010000120.1:0-4752 GCA_035295985.1 Pyrinomonadaceae bacterium
ATGAGAAAGAGCTCCTACTCATCACTCATCACCCATCACTCATCACTTTTATGGAATCGACTCGAATCTTGCTCGTCCGTCACGGCCAGTCGCAGGGCAACGCCGAGGGTCGCTTCGGCGGGCACTCGCCGACGCCGCTCTCGGAGTTGGGCCGCGCCCAGGCCGAGGCGACGGCGCGCGCACTCGCCGAAGAGGGCGTGACGGCGATCTACGCGAGCGACTTGCTCCGCGCCGTCGAGACCGCGCGGCCTCTCGCCCGCGCGCTCGGGCTGGAAGTTAATCGCACAGAGGCGTTCCGCGAACGAAACGTCGGGCGCATGGAGGGGCTGACCTTCGAGGAGGCGGCGGCGCAATACCCGGAGGAGTATGCCGCGCTGCTGCGCCGCGACTTCGAGCACGTGCTACAGGGCGGCGAGAGCTACCGCCAGATGCTCGACCGCGCGGGCCGCGCCCTCGACTCCTGCATCCGCGCCAACCGCTGCGGCACGGTCGCCGTCTTCTCCCACACCGGCACGCTCTGCATCCTCGTCCTGCACCTGATGGGCGCGCTAGACGCCCCGGCCCTTCGCCCCGTCTGGCTGAGGACTTCCAACTGCGGCGTCAACCGGCTCGACCTGCGCGACGACGGCTTCCTGCGCGTCCTCGCCCTCAATGACACGCGCCACCTCGCCGGCCTCTGAAGCCGCCCGCGCGTTGACTCGCGCCCGCGTCAGGTCATACTGCCCGATCCGTTCGGTCCGAATCCGCGGGCGACTTCGCCGGCGCGACGACCGAACTCGCCGCCCTCAGACGATGATTGCGGAATGCGGGTTAGAAGAATTGATTCGTTGAGACATCCCAGCCGCCGACTCAGTCAGCCGACGGCCCCGCGGGCCGGGAAAGAGGTCGCTCAAACCTTCCGCTAACACGCATTCCGCATCGCCTTTGACTCCCCCGAAAACCGCCCTGTATAGTCTCGCCTAAGGGCCGCGCGCCGCGTGACTTACGTCCGGCGCGCGTACTCGCCCGGCTGTCCGGCCGGCCCGCCGACGCTCCACCGCCCGCGGCGGCGACGGCCCAACCCTCTTCACACGGAGTTTCCCGATGAGACGCCTGACCTGTGCCATCGCGACCGCCTTCTGCCTGCTGCTCGCCTCGGCCCACGCGGCCGCGGCCAAGGACAACTGGCTGAGCCTGCGCTCCCGGAACTTCTACCTCGTCGGCAACGCCCCGGAGAAGGAGATCAGGCGCGTGGCGACGCGCCTCGAACAGTTCCGCGACGTGTTCTCCCGCCTCTTCCCCGCGGCCAAATTCAACTCGCCCGTGCCGACCACGGTCGTCGTCTTCAAGAGCGACAACTCGTACAAGCCTTTCAAGCCCGTAGTTGACGGGCGCGTCTCAGAGGTCGCCGGCTACTTCCAGCCGGGCGAGGCCGTCAACTACATCACGCTGACCACGGAGGCGCGCGGCGAGAACCCCTTCGCGATCATCTACCACGAGTACGTCCACCTGCTGGTCGAGAACAGCGTCGGCGGCCGCAACATGCCGCCCTGGCTCAACGAGGGGCTGGCCGAGTACTACTCCACCTTCGACGTGGACGACGACCGTAAGGTGCTCCTCGGCGGCCTCATCAACAGCCACATCTTCCTGCTCCGGCAGCGGCCCCTCGTCCCCCTGAAGACCCTCTTCGAGACGGACAACTACTCGCTGCACCGCAACCGGCGCGAGGCGAAGGGCGTCTTCTACGCCCAGTCGTGGGCGCTCGTCCACTACCTCATCCTCGGCGCCAACGGGCAGCGGCTGCCGCAGCTCGGCCGCTTCCTCGCGCTCGTCACCGGCGACACGCCCGTCGAGCGCGCCTTCGCCGAGGCGTTCCAGACCGACTTCGCCGGGATGGAGAAGGAGCTGAAGAAGTACGTCGAGGCGCACACCTTCCGCACTCAGCTCGCGACCTTCGACCGCAAGCTCGAACTGGACTCGGAGTTCAGGGCCGCCCCGCTCTCGGAGGCCGAGGCCGAGGCCGTGCTCGGCGACCTGCTGCTCAACACGAACCGCCCCGAAGACGCGGTCGCCCGCCTCGAGCAGGCCGTCAGACTCGATCCGAAGCTCGCCGCCGCCCACGCCTCGCTCGGCATGGCCCGCGCCCGCCAGAAGCGTTTCGACGAGGCCAGGAAACACCTGCGCGACGCGCTCGCCGCAGACCCCGACAACTACCTGATTCACTACTACTACGCCAGCGCGCTCAGCCGCGAGGGGATGGACGAGGGCGGCTCCGCCTCCGGCTACACGAGCGAGGCGGCCCGCGAGATTCGCGGCGCGCTCCGCCGCGCCGCCGAACTCAAGCCCGACTTCCCCGAAACCTACCGCCTGCTCGCGTGGGTAAGCCTCGTGACCGGCGAAGGCGTGGGCGAAGGCATCGAGTACGCGAAGAAGGCCCTCGCGCTCTCGCCCGGCAACGAGCGGTACGCCTTCGTCCTCGCGCAGCTCTACCTGCGCGACAGGGACTTCGCCTCGGCGCGGCAAGTGGCCGAGTCGCTCGCCAGGCAGGGCGGCGACCCGCGGATGCGCGACAGCGCGCAGTCGCTGCTGCGCTCCATCGACACCGCGCAGCAGCAGGCCGCGCGCTACAAGGAGGCGCGCGAGGCGGCGCGGCGCGAGGGCCGGGGCGGACAGCCCGAGGGGCACGACGGCGAGCGGCCGAGGCTCAAGCGGCTCGACGCCGAGCGCCCGGCGGCCGAGGCCGGCGAGAATGCCGGGAAGACGGAGGAGCAGTTGGTCGCCGACGCCCTCAACGAGGCGATCAACGGCGCGCTCCGCCCGCCCGCCGCCGGCGAGGCGCGCGCGCAGGGCCTGCTCGTGCGGATCGAGTGCTCCCAGAAAGGGATCGTCTTCCACCTCAAGGCCGGGGGCCGCGTGCTCAAGCTGCACGCCGAGAGCTTCAACGACCTGCACATCATGGCTTACACTCGCGAGGCAGGCGACCAGATCACCTGCGGCGAGCGCAAGCCCGAGAGCCACGTCGTCGTCACCTACCGGCCGGCGGCCGACGCCAAGACGAAGCCCGACGGCGCGCTCTTGGCCGTGGAGTTCGTGCCGGCCAACTTCCGACTCAAGCAGTAACGGCCGGGCGATAGACGACTTTGCCTGATCCGGCGGCGCGGGCCGCCAACCTTCCACAACGGTAGCGGAGGTCGAACCACTGACATGAAAGATCGCAACGAACAGGGGCGCGGCGCGGGCGTCGCCCGTCTGCGCTGCGCGAGGCGCTCGGCGCTCGCAGCTCTCTTCCTCTGCCTCGTCACCCCGGCCTTGGCCGCGGCGCAGGGCACGCGGCAGCCGTCGCGCGAGCGCGGCATCGGCCTGGAGGTGGAAAAGAGTAAGGCGGCGCAGGCCGCGCTCGCCCAGGTCAGTGCGCTGCCGGGCAGGCAGAAGCGTTACGCGCTCGTCATCGGCGTTGACCAGTACGCCGACCCGCAGGTGGTGCCCCTCGCCGGCGCGTCCAACGACGCGCGCCTGCTCGCCGACGCGCTCGTGCGCTACGCGGGCTTCCCCGCCGAGCACGTCATCCTGCTCACGACGAACCGCTCCCCGGACTGGCAGCCGACGCGCAGCAACGTCCTCCGCAAGCTCTCCAACCTCGCGGGCGTCGTGCCGAAGGACGGGCTGCTGCTCTTCTCCTTCGCGGGCCACGGCGTCGAGCGCAACAGCCAGGCGTTCCTCCTGCCCTCGGACGCGCAGGTGAGCGACGACGTGAACCTGCTCGAGAACACGGCGATCAACGTCGTGCAGATCAAAGACTGGATACGCAGGACGGGCGTCGGCCAGGTGCTGCTGTTCCTCGACGCCTGCCGCACCGACCCGTCCGCCGGGCGCTCCGCGGCCGACAACCCGCTGACGACGACCTACACGAAGGCCTTCAACTTCGACTGGCGCAACCGCGAGGTGCAGGCCTTCGCCACCGTGTACGCGACCGCGGTCGGCCGCCGCGCCTACGAGCGGCGCACGCCGCGCCACGGCTACTTCACCCTCGCGCTCGTCGAAGGACTCAAGGGCGACGCGGCGAACGACCGCGGCGAGGTGACGCTGGCCTCGCTCGTCGATTACCTGCAATCGAAGGTGAACGATCAGGTCAGGCTCGACCTCGGCCAGGGCCGCGAGCAGAAGCCGTTCGCAGAGATCGGCGGCTATCGCGCCAACGAGCTGGTGCTCTCCGTCAAAGACCCGGCCGCAGCAGCAGCCGCGCAGCGGATGGAGCAGCAACTGGCCGCGGAGAAGGCCGCGGAGGCGGCGGGGACGCCGCGCCCGACGATTCCGGCGGCCACGGCCGCGAACGAGCCGGGCATCGGCCGCGACGAAGAGCTGCCTTTCGAGGGCGGTCTGGCCGGAACGTCCTGGACGGGCACAAGCCCGGAGATAATCGACGGCGAGTACGCCATCGAGTTCCTCAAAGACGGGCAGCTCAGCTACAGCTTCAACCAGCTCAGGAACGGGAAGACGGAGCGGGCGAACGTCAAAGGCACGTGGCGGCAGGTCGAGAGCTTCGTGCAGGTCAGGATCGGCTCCCACTCGGTCATGGAAGGCAAGCTCGACGGCGGCATCATCAGGGGCACGCTCACCAACGTCGAGGGCCTCAAGCGCGACTTCGTGCTGCTCAGGAAGACGCCCTGACTCACACGCGGCGAAAGCGACAAAATCGACTGACGAAATAAGAAGCGACAATGAAAGAAGCGGCGCGGCGTTCAACGTTGAACGCCGCGCCGCTTCTTTCATTGT
>DATHBT010000121.1:0-25881 GCA_035295985.1 Pyrinomonadaceae bacterium
CCGGGCGAGCTACACAACACAGGGGCCGCCGCGGGTGAGGGAATCGCCCGCGGCGGCCCCAACTTTTCCATCTGCCGCTCGTCGGCCTATCTCATCTTCTGCCCAATGACGAGCGTGGCCTTGACGGAGAGCGCGAAGCTGGACTCGTGCCGCTCGCCGTCGATCAGCTCCGAGATCGACGACAGCACGCGCCCGTGCGTGGCCGGGTCTGCGAGCGGGTCGAGCCAGTCTTTGAGGAGGAAATGGCGCACGAGCGGCGCGCTCAGAAACTCCTCGGCCGAGGCGAAGCCGAACTCCTCGATGTTCGTGAAGGAGCGTACGTCTTCCAGCCCCTCGCGCGCGGCCAGCAACTTCGCGTCGGAGACGGTCGGCAGGCGGTTGATCAACTCCTCGACGACCGATGATTCGTCCGCGAGTCCGGCGTTGCCGAGCGCCTCCCAGTAGATTGAAAAGAACTCGCCGTAGCTCGAAGCGGTGGGGAGGTTGAACGCGACCGTCGCGCCGTACGCGGCCACGCGCACCATCTCGGCCAGCACTTCGGGCAGGCGCTCCGGCGCGACCATCGAGGCGTCGGCGACGACCAGCTCGAACTGCCCGTCCTCGAAGGCTAGGGCTTCAAGCTGCGTCGTACGGAAGTCTGCCTGATCTTCCAACTTCGCGGCCGCGGCCTTCGCGCGCGCGATCTCGACGCGCTCGGCGTGCTCGTCCACGCCGATCAGAGTCACGTCCGCGCCCGCGCGCTCCGTGAGTTTTAGCGCGTGGCCGCCCGTGCCCGCGGCGACGTAGAGAGCGCGCCCCTCCTTCGGCAGCTTCAGGTGCTCGTCGATCAGCTCGGCGAAACGCTCGCCCCAGTCGGTCGCCACGTACAGGTCGTGCAGGTAGGCGAGCTCCTTGTCACTTCTGCTCTCTGACATGATAAAAAGTTAGTCGTCCGTCGTCCGTTGCTCTTCGCTCGCATCTCCTTCGCCGTCGAAATACTCTTTGCCCCTCAGCGTCTCCGGCAAACAGGACATCTCCTCGCGCGCGGCCGGGTCGCCGTGGACGTAGCGGTAGCCAGCGCCGTAGCCGACGCGCTTCATCAGCGGCGTGATGGCGTTGCGCAGTTGCATCGGCACGGGTTCGCGCGCCGTCTCCTGCGCGTCCGCCGCGGCGGCGAAGTAGGCGCGCTTGACGGCGTTCGACTTCGGCGCGCGCGCAAGATAAATAGTCGCCTGCGTGAGCGGGTAAAGGGCTTCGGGCAATCCGATCAGATGCGTGATCTGCGCGGCCGAGTTGGCCTGAACGATGGCTTGCGGGTCGGCCAGCCCGATGTCCTCGGAGGCGAGGATGCAAAGGCGGCGCGCGATGAAGAGGGGATCGGCCCCGCCTTCGATGAGGCGGGCGAGCCAGTAGAGCGCGGCGTTCACGTCCGAGTTGCGCAGAGACTTGATGAGCGCGGAGGCGAGGTTGTAGTGCTCCTCGCCGCCCTTGTCGTAGGCGTAGCGCGCGCGCCCCAGCGTTTCCGCGACGGCCTCTTCGGAGACGCGGCGGACGCCGTCCCGGTCGGACAAAGTTGATTCTACAGCGGCTTCGAGCGCCGAGAGAGCTACGCGCGCGTCGCCGCCCGCCGCGCGCGCGAGTCGCTTGATGGCCTCGTCCGAGACTGCGGGGCGCAGGGCGGCGAGTCCGCGCTCCTCGTCCGTGATGGCGCGGCGCAGGAGCGTTTCGATGTCCGAGTCTTCGAGGGGCTTCAGGACGAGGACGCGCGAGCGCGAGAGCAGCGCGCCGATCACTTCGAACGAAGGGTTCTCGGTCGTCGCGCCGACGAGCGTGACCGTGCCGTCCTCGACGGCGGGCAGGAGCGCGTCCTGCTGCGCCTTGTTAAAGCGGTGAATCTCGTCAACGAAGAGGATCGTCCGCCGCCCCTCGTGCCGCCGCTCGCGCGCGCCGGCAATCGCCTCGCGCAGGTCTTTGACGCCGGAGAAGACGGCCGAGAGCGCGACGAACTCCGCGCCCGCGTGGCCCGCGAGCAGACGGGCGAGCGTGGTCTTGCCCGTGCCGGGCGGCCCCCAAAGTATTAGCGAGGGCAGCGCGGCCTTGCCCTCCACGAGACGCCGCAGTATCCGCCCCTCGCCGACGAGCTGCTGTTGCCCGACGAATTCGGAGAGCGTGCGCGGGCGCATCCGCTCTGCGAGCGGCGCGTCAGGGGCGACGGCCGTCGCGCTTTCGCCCGCGCGCGGCGGCGGCGCTTCCGGCTCGGCGAACAGTCGCTCTGTCTTGCGTCGCGGCATCGGTTAAAAACTTTGACTCGGTGGCGCGTCCGTGGCAGCATTAGCCAACAGTCGTCATTGCTAAGAGCAATTTTTCGCAGTCGCCACCGCAATTTTCGTTCGTAACGAGATTAGCACAATCCCCGGCGCGGGGCTTCGCGGGCCGCCTGCGGCTCGCCCCGCGCGGTAAACGGAACGGGCCTCGCCGGATGTTCGTATAGGTGTAGCGGGCGCGGGCATTAAAACTTCAAACGCGCCGGACTTTGAGTGAGGTGGCAGGCATGAATAACGGGCTGAGAGTTGTCGGCATCATCTTCCTGGCGCTGTTCGCGCTGGTCGTGGTGCTGCCGCTGGTGGGCGCGGCCATCGGGCTGGTGACGGGTGTCGTGGGTCTTCTGGTGGGGCTGGCGGCGGCGCTGATCAAGCTGGCTGTCGTCGTGGCCGTCGTCTATCTGGCGCTGGTCGGCGTCCGCGCGCTGATACGCTGATCGGCGCGGCGAGGGAGTCAAACGCCCCGCGCGCCGTCCGCCCCACTTCGCGCGCGCGGACGGCTTTCGACGGAGTAGCCCATGTACTGCCAAAGTTGCGGCACGGAGATTCAGCCCGGTCTCAACTACTGCAACCGCTGCGGCGCGCAGGTGACGGGCCTCGCGCAGGCCGAGGATGAGCGCGTCGTGTTCCTGCCGACCGACCTGACAAGCCCCGTGCGCTGGATCGCCGCGACGATCTGCCTGACGATGATCCTCGGCTTCGTCATCCTCTTCACCGCCATCGGCGGCCTGGCCCGCAGCGGCGTGCCGACCGACCCGCTCGTCATTATCGCCGGCCTCGGGCTGACCGGCATCTTCGTCACGGAACTGACGCTCATACGCATGATGTCGCGCCTGCTCTTCGAGGCGAGGGAGCAGGGCCGACTGCCCGCGGCGAAGAAGTCGAAGGCGGGCGGGCTGCGCCCGGCCCCCGCTCGGCAACTCGCCGAGCCGGCCCTCACGACCGGCCCCGTCCACAGCGTCACGGATCACACCACGCGCACGCTCGGACGGGCTTACAGGGAGCCGCTCGCTTAACAGTCAGACCGCACGAAGTCCTGCCCGCCGCCTCTTCCATGCCGACAAAAACAGCGCGTCATCGCCGCGCGGGTGCGCCCGGACGCGCGCGGGGATTGACTAAGTGCGCGCCGCGGTGCTACTGAATTGAGCGTCTTACTACGAGCGACCGCGGCCGAACTCAATCCTTAACCGTTCCTTTCGACGAAAGTCGCCGGCCCGGCTCTCCACTTTCTCAACAGAGGTTCAAATAAGGATGTCTCACCTAGCACGTCGGTGCGTCGGTGGCAGGCCGTCGGTGTGCCTGCCGCGCCGTAACTTCTTCGCGGGCCGCGTGGCGCTCGCGCTTCTGCTGCTGCTGTGCTCGTCGCCGCTCCCGCTCTTCGTCGCGCCTAACGCGCGCGCGCAGGACACCCTGACGGGCGCGTTCCAGGGCACAGTGACGAACAGCGACACGGGCGAACCCGTGGCGGGCGCGGCCGTCCAGATCATCAACCAGCAGACGGGTCAGGTGATCCCGAAGACGACCGACACGCGCGGGCGCTTCTACCAGGGGCTGCTCAGCCCCGGCCTCTACACGATCCGCGTCTCCGCGCAGGGCTACGTCACGCAGGAGGTCGTGCAGCGCCTCTTCATCACGCGTGCGGGCGAGGTCGTGCCCGTGCCCGTCGCGCTCGACCCCGCCCCGCCCGCGGGTACAGCGACGACAACGCCGGCCGCGCCCGCGCTGACCGAGGGCGACACGGACGTGCGCGCCCGCATCAACGCCTCGGACGCCCGGCAGGGCGGATCGTTCACGGAGGAGGAGGTGTCGTCGCTGCCCCTCGGCTCCTCCACCTTCACGCGCACCTTCGACGAGTTGGCCCTGCTGCTCCCCGGCGTCGTACCCCCGCCGCAAACACTCGGCTCGGTCGCGGGGCCGGGCGTCGGCGCGGGCGTCGGCACTTCGGGGCAGTTCTCGGCTAACGGCCTCCGGTCGCGCGGCAACAACTTCACCGTGGACGGGTCGGACAACAACGACGAGGACATCGGCGTCCGCAGGCAGGGCTTCGTCGCTTTAAACTCCCAGCCGATTGAATCCGTCCGCGAGTACCAGGCGATCACGCTGCTGGCCCCGGCGCAGTTCGGCCGCAACATCGGCGCGCAGGTCAACGCCGTCTCCAAGTCGGGCGGGAGCGGTCACCACGGGACGGCCTACGGCTTCCTGAACACGAGCCGACTGAACGCTCGCAGCCCCTTCGACACGAACTTCGGCAACGAGTCTTTCGCGCTCCGCGCCGGCCTCGACCAGCCCGTGCTGATCGACGACCGCCCGCTCGTCGTCACGAACGGCAGCGGCGGCAAAGACTCTTTCACGCTCGGCCAGTTCGGCCTCGTCACGGGCGGCCCCGTTAAACGCGACCGCGTCTTCTACTTCCTCTCCGCCGAGGGCGTCCGACAGAACGCCGTGCAGGAGGAGAGCTTCGCCGTGCCCACGGTCGAGGAGCGAGGCTTCTTCGAGACGGGCGCTTCGGGGCTGCCCATCGGCCTGATCGTCCCCGGCTCTGAGCTGACCGCCTTCCCGACCAGTCTGGACGGCGACGCCATCTTCAGCCTCTTCCCGTTCCCCAACAACCCGCTCGGCATCTACGGCCCGAACACCTACACGCAGACGCTTCCCGCGGACGGCCGCGGATTCATCGGCTCGGCGAAGGTTGACGGCTATTTCAAGTGGAAGGGTCGACAGCAGCACGTCGCCGAGCGCTACAACTTCACGGACGACGCGCGCACGATCCCGGCGACCGGCGGCGCGCTCTTCTCCAGCTTGCGCCCCCGCGTGCGGACGCAGAACTCCTCCTTCTACCTCAACAGCGAGGTGAGCGCGCCCGACTCAGCGCGCCCGGCCTTCAACCAGTTGCGACTCTCCTACGGCCGCACGCGCCTCAACTTCGGCGAGGTGCGCGATCAAAGCTTCCTGTCGCCGACGGGGCTGCTGCCCGGCGTCCCGTTCCTCCTGAACGCGCCGTTCGTAGTCAACGGCACGCTCCCCGACGATCCCGTCACCCCCAACACCGGCCCCGTGCAGTACGCCTCCACCGGGTTCGGCGCGGAGGACGTGCTCGGCCCCGTCGGACAGATCAACATCGCCGGCTTCAGCCCCGTCGGCGTGGACGTGTTCAACTTCCCGCAGCGGAGAGTCAACAACACTTATCAGTTAGCTGACACATTCACGTGGCAGGTGGGCGACCACGCCCTAGCCTTCGGCGCGGACTTACGGCGCACGGAACTCAACAGCGACCTGCCGCGCAACTCCCGCCCGCTCGTCACCTTCAACGGCGCGCCCGACATACGCTTCGACGAGGAAGGCGAGATCGAGCCGACGGGCCGCTTCATCACCGGCGCGTCACTCGCCGCCGCGGGCGCGGCCAGCGGCTTCTTCCAGACGCTCGCCACCGGCGACTCGCGCATCAACCTGCGCTACTACCAGCACAACTACTTCGCGCAGGACAACTGGCGCGTGCGCCGCAACCTGTCGCTCTCCTTAGGCCTCCGCTACGAGTACAACTCGCCCCCCGCCGAGTCTTCCCGCCGCATCGAGCGCACGTTCAACGATCCGGCGCTCGACGAGGTGCCGGGGCTGCGCGAGTTCATCGAGGGCCGCACGCGCATCTTCGACCCCGACCGCAAGAACTTCGCCCCGCGCGTCGGGCTGGCTTACGCGCCAAACCTGTTCGGCGCCGACCGCCTGACCGTCTTCCGGGCCGGCTACGGCATCTTCTACGATCAGATACTCGGCGCGGTCGTCAGCCAGTCGCGCGACGTGTTCCCGACCTTCCTGACCGTCAACTTCTCCGGCGGCGGCGGCGGCAACCAGCTCGGCCCGCTGCTCCTCCTCAACCCGAGCAGCCCGAACCTCGAACTCGTCCAGCCCGGCACGCTCAATCGAGTGAACCCCGCGTTCACGACCGCCGAACTCGTCAACTACATCAACCAGCTCGTCACCGGCGATGAGGAGCCTGACTCCAACATCTTCGGCGCGACGCTACCCGCGCGCCGCCTCCTGACGCCGCGCGCGCAGCACTTCTCCGTCTCCGTGGAGCAGCAGCTCGCGCGCAACATGGTCGTCTCCGCGGCCTACGTCGGCACGCGCGGCCACCGGCTGCTGCGCTTCAACACGCCCAACCTCGGCATCAACGGCGTCCTCATCCCCCTCGACTTCGACGTTGACCGGGAGGACGACCCCGAAGACCCCTTCGACGCGCCGGGTCAGCCGATCTTCATCGGCCTCGCGCTCCCGCCCGAAGGCGGGCGGCCCATCGCGACCGCCGGCTCGATCTCCCGTTTCGAGACAACGACCTCCTCGCGCTACGACTCGCTCCAGCTACAACTGCGCGGCCGGCTGCGCCGGCAGTTGCAGTACCAGACCTCTTACACCTTCGGAAAGGCGACGGACGACGTGTCCGACGTGTTCGACCTGGCCGGCGCGTCCGCCCTCCCGCAGGACTCTCGCAACCTCGCCGCCGAGCGCGGGCCCGCGAACTTCGACATCCGCCACCGCTTCACCTACAACTTCATCTACGACTTCCCGCGCTTCGACAACGCGGCGGCGCGCCTCCTCTTCGGCGGCGTGCAATTCGCCGGCCTGGGGAGCTACAGCACGGGCCAGCCCTTCACGGTCAACTCCATCTTCGACGTTAACCTGGACGGCAACCTGACGGATAGGCTGAACACGACACAGGGGATCGCCGAGACGGGCGACCGCCGGCAGCCCTACCGCCTGACCGTCGATCCCGCGTCGCTGCTCGCGCCCGTCGAGGAGAACGGCTCGGTCGGCCGCAACACCTTCCGCGCTGGCAGCGTCCTCGACCTGAACATGGCGGTCAGCAAGCGCATCGACTTCGGCGAGCGGCAGCAGTTGCTGCTGCGCGTTGACGTGTTCAACTTCATCAACCGCGCCAACTATGGCATCCCCGTCCGCTTCCTCGAAGCGCCCGGCTTCGGCACGGCCACCGACACCGTCACCCCGATGCGCCGCTTCCAGTTCGCGCTCAAGTACTCGTTCTGAAGGGGGCGGCGGCCGGGCGGAGAAATTTTTCGGTTAGCGGCGCGGGCGGTGTATCTTACGTTGCCGGTTCGCCGCCCGGCCGCGCCGTCTCGCCCGGAGTCCGAAACGATGTCGAACAAGTACCTGCCGCTAAACGATCAGATTTACGACTACCTGCGCGCGGTGTCGCTGCGCGAGCACGACGCGCTGAGGCGTCTGCGCGAGGAGACGGCCGCGATGTCGCAGGCCAACATGCAGATCGCGCCGGAGCAAGGCCAGTTCATGGCGCTGCTCGTCCAACTTCTCGGCGCGCGCAAAACTCTTGAGGTCGGCGTCTTCACCGGCTACAGCTCGCTCGCCGTCGCGCTGGCGCTTCCCGCGGACGGCCGCGTCGTCGCCTGCGACGTGAGCGAGGAGTGGACGGCCGTCGCGCGCCGCTACTGGCGGGAGGCCGGCGTCGCAGACAAGATCGACCTTCGCCTCGCGCCCGCGCTCGACACGCTCGACCGTCTGCTCCGCGACGGGCAGGCCGGCACGTTCGACTTCGCGTTCATCGACGCCGACAAGTCGAACTACGACGCCTACTACGAGCGCGCCCTCGAACTCGTCCGCGCGTGCGGACTCGTCTGCATCGACAACGTGCTCTGGTCGGGCCGCGTCGCCGACCCCGGAGCGTCGGACGAAGACACTGAGGCCATCCGCGCCCTCAACCGCAAGCTCCACGGCGACGAGCGCATCAGCCTCAGCCTCGTCCCCATAGCAGACGGCCTTACGCTCGCGCTTAAACGCGTCCCGCGCTGAATCGTCGGGCGACGGTCGCCCGGTTTATAGCGTCCGTCGCTCTCCGGCCTCGTCACGCTTTTTAAACGCGCCTGTGAGGTCTCCAGGGGCGGGGGAGGTTCCGGTGCAACTTCTACTGCTCCTCCTGGCCCTGCTCGGAACCGCGCTCGCCCTCGCCGGCCTCCTTGCCGGCAGCCGCTGGCTCGCGTTCGCCGGGGCCGCCTTTGCGGTCTGCGCGACGGCCTGTCAGTACCTCCTCGGCGGGCAGCGACCGGCGGAGACTGCGGAAGGCGCGGGCACGCGGGGCGACGATGGCAACCCCGCCGGCCCGCACACAGACGCGCGCCTCGCCCGACGCTCAAAGCTCGCGCCGCTCGGCATCGCGCTCGCGACGGCCCTCGTCTATTTCTTCTCGAACCCACGGCCGCAGGACTACTTCGACTACACCTACCGGATCGCTGGCGCGCTGCTCGGCGGCCAACTCGGCCTGACCGAGCAGCCGCCCTCGTGGCTCAACGAGATGGTCCCGCACGGCGGTCGCTTCTACTCGGTCTTTCCGTTGGGGAGTGTGCTGTCGATGCTGCCCGCGGCGCTGTTGAGGGAGGCGGGCGCGGTCGGGACTTTCCCCTCGGCCCTCGTCGTGTCGTTGGTGGCGGGAGCGACGAGTCTGCTGCTCTACCTGCTCTCGCTGCGCTACGATCTGACGCCGCGGAAGCGGCTGTTGCTCGTGCTCTTCGTGCCCTTCGGCACCTGGACGTGGTGCAACCTGACGTTCGGCGGCTCGTGGCAGATCGCGCTCGGCCTCGCCGTCGCGGGGCAGCTCGGCGCGCTCTACTTCACGCTCGTCCGCCCGCGCCCCGTCGCCGCCGGACTCTTCTTCGCGCTCGCCTTCGGCAACCGCACGGAGATCATCCTGCTCGCGCCCGTCTTCATGTACCTGGCCTGCCGCGACTCGATCAAATCGCTTCGAGAAATCGTCGCCTCCTGGCCGACGCTCCTGAAGTTCTCCGCCGCGCCCCTGCTGCTCGGCGTCGCGACGCTCGCTTACAACTACGCCCGCTTCGGCTCGCCTTTCGACTTCGGCTACGCGCGCATCCCCGGCGTGCTGAACGAGCCCTGGTACAGGGACGGACTCTTTTCGCTGAGCGCCGTCCCGCGCAACACGTGGGCGATGCTCTTCGAGACGTGGCGCGTGACGGACGCCCGCCCGTACCTCGTGCCCAAAGGCTTCGGCGGCTCGATCTTTCTGGCTAGCCCGTTCCTCCTGCTGCTCTTCCGCCGCGGCGCGCGCGACTGGGAGTTGAAGAGGATCGCGTGGATCGCGATTGCGCTGCTGACCGTCGTGCTCTGGCTGCACGGCAACCCCGGCGGCTGGCAGTTTTCCTACCGTTACGCGATGATACTGCTCCCGTGGATGTTCCTAATCCTCGCGGAGAGTGGGCCTCGCTTCGCGACCGTGACCGAGATGGCGCTGGCCGCCGCCTCGGTCGGCGTCAACGCCTACGCAACCTACCTGTTTCACTGGACTGACTACGTCCGGCCGTAGCAAGGCCCCGCCGTCACACGCGGGCGACGACGGGGCAGACACTTTCATGACGCGCGGATCGAACACGTTGGACGGTCGAGCCGCGCCCGGGAGGTCGCGGTGAAAAATTTCGGGACGAGGTATCCCACCGTCTTCGAGATCAACACGTGGGTCTGGCTGGCGGAGTTGGGCCGGGCCGGGGGGCGCGCGGTCACGCTCGGCGCTGTGCCGCAGGACGAGATCGAGCGCATCGCGGGTTACGGCTTCGACGCCGTCTGGCTGATGGGCGTCTGGGAGCGCAGCCACGCGGCGCGCGCCGTCTCGCGCTCTCACGCCGGCTGGCTCGACGAGTACCGCCGCCTCCTGCCCGACCTCGAAGAGCGAGACATCGTCGGCTCGCCATACGCCATCCGCGCCTACCGCGTCGAGCCGTCCTTCGGCGGCGACGAAGAACTGCGCGCCTTGCGCCGCCGCTTCGCCGACGCGGGCATGAGACTGATCCTCGACTTCATCCCGAACCACATGGCGCTCGATCACCCCTGGTTCGCCACGCACCCCGAACGTCTCTTACAGGGCGGGGAAGAGCAGATCGCGCGGCAGCCGCAGAACTACTTCCGCGCCGCCGGGGATGGGGCGGGCCGCGCCTTCGCGCACGGCCGCGACCCTTACTTCGACGGCTGGCCCGACACCGTGCAGCTCGACTACCGCCGCCGCGACACGCGGGAGGCGATGACGGCCGAGCTTCTGTCAGTCGCCGAACGGTGCGACGGCGCGCGCTGCGACATGGCGATGCTGCTCACGCACGACGTGTTCCTGCGCACCTGGGGCGGCGAGTTCGACGAGCCGGGCGTCGAGTTCTGGCCCGCGGCCGTCGCCGGGATAAAGTCGAGACACCCGGAGTTCGTCCTGCTCGCGGAGGTTTACTGGGACATGGAGTACGAGTTGCAGCGGCAGGGCTTCGATTACACCTACGACAAGCGGCTCTACGACCGCCTGCGCGACGCGGACGCCCAAGCCGTCAACGCGCACCTGCGCGCGGAGATGGGTTTCCAGGAGCGGCTGGTGCGCTTCGTCGAGAATCACGACGAGCCGCGCGCGGCCGAAGCCTTCCCCGCGCCGAGCGGGTTCGCGGCTTCGGCCGTGACGCTCGCGCTGCCGGGCCTGCGTCTTCTGCACGAGGGGCAGCTCGAAGGCCGCCGCCACAAACTCTCGGTTCACCTCGGGCGCAGGCCCGACGAGGAGACGGATTCGCGCCTCGCGGGCCACTACCGCAGGCTGCTGGCCGCGCTCCGCCACGAAGTCTTCCACGAGGGGCGCTGGCGTCTGCTCGAAGCGCGCGAGGCCGGGCAGGGCGACGCGAGCTTCCACAATTTCGTCGCGAGCCTCTGGGAGTCGGGCGAGGAGCTTCGTCTCGTAGTCGCAAACCTCTCGCCAGACGGCGCTCGCTGCCGCCTGCCGCTCGGCGTCGATGCGTTGGCCGGACGCGAGTGGTTCCTGACTGACCTGCTCGGCGAGGCGCGTTACCTGCGCGCGGGCGATGACCTGTTGCGGCCGGGCCTCTACCTCGACGTGCCCGGCCACGGCTGCCACCTCTTCGAGATCACGCCCGGCTGACGCGGCCCAGAACCGGAATACAGAACTTATTAAGGAGATAAGGAGAAGCCTTTCGCCACGCACCGTGGGTGCGGACGACTGCAACGACCGACATGATCATCACGAGCGAATACGTTGACGTGCCCGCGCCCGGCGGCGGCGCGATCCGCACCTTCGTCGCCGCGCCCAAGCCGGCCGGCCGCTATCCGGGCGTCATCTTCTACTCGGACATCTTCCAGTTGACCGACACGATGCTCCGCTCGACGGCGCGGCTGGCCGGCTACGGCTTCGTCGTCGCCGCGCCGGAAATCTACCGCCGCATCGAGCCGCCCGGCCTCGTCATCCCCTTCGACGACGCCGGCCGCACGCGCGGCCTCGAAGACGCGCAGAAGACCCCCGTCGCGCACTTCGACGAGGACTGCCGCGCCGTCCTCGACTACCTCAAACGTCACCCGTCGGTTGGCGAAGACCAACTCGCCGCCGCCGGCTTCTGCATCGGCGGCCACCTCGCCTTCCGCGCCGCGCTGCACGGGGACGTTCGCGCGACCGCCTGCTTCTACGGCACGGGCATCCACACGGGCAAACTCGGCAGCGACGCCGACGCCGGCTCGCTTGAGCGCGCGGGCGAGATCAAGGGCGAGCTGCTCCTGGTGTGGGGCACGCTCGACCCGCACATACCCGAAGACGGCCGGCGGAAGATCGAGTCGGCGCTCGGCGAGGCGGGCGTCAACTTCTCCCAAAAACACTACCCGGCCGAGCACGCCTTCATGCGCGACGTGGGGCCGCGCTTCGACCCCGAAGCGACCGACCTCGCCTTCGCCGACATGGTCGCCCTCTTCCGGCGCGCCTTCCCGCGCGGCTAGCGGTTCGGCCGCACCGCGGCTCTTCGCTGCTCATTCCTTATTGCCCTTCTCTTCCTCCGACTTCACGGCGGCGAGGGCACAAGCGAGCAGCATGAGCAGGAGGGCGGCGGCCGTGGGCAGGTAGTAGCCGCGCGAGTTCACGAAGCTGTGACGGCCGGGCCCCCGACGGCCATGCCGGCGAGGAAGAGCGCGACGATTGTAAGCCCCCACTTCGAGCCTTTGCCGATGGTTATTTCAGGGCTACTTTCATGGCTCTTCATACTTGGTCTCTCTCTTTCGGCCGCCGCGCAAGGCCGCAAGCCCCGGTCGGCCGACGCGACAGCGCGCGAACTCCCTCCGAATTTTGCCCCCTTAGAGGAGGCTGCTGATCTTCTCGATCAACTCGTCCGGCCCCACCGGCGTTTCAATGTATGCGTCGCAGCCGGCCTCCCTCGCCCTTTCGCGCATCTCGCCGCCGTAAGCGGAAAAAGCCACGATGGGCACGCTGCGCGCCTCCTCCCGCCCGCGCAGCCTGCGCGTGATCGACAGCCCGTCCGCGCCCGGCATGTGGATGTCCATCAGGATCAGGTCGGGCCGCTCGCGCAGGGCGATCTCGTAGCCTGCCTCCCCGTCCGCGGCGGAGACGACCCGGTAGCCTCTTTTCCGGAGGGTCAATTCGAGCATTGTGCGTGTGTCGTCATAGTCTTCGACGATGAGGATCAGTGGCCCGGCCGCGGCCGTCTCGTCCTTCGGCATAACGCCCACCCTTTCTCCTCCGGCCGCCACCGCCCGCGAAAGGTTACCCGTCAGCGGGCGGCGACCCTGACGGCCCTAAACCTTCCCCGCCCGTGCAACTCGCAAGTCGCCGGCCCCGGTCCCTTGCTACGCGCTCTATATACCACTTATTAGCCGCGGGCGCGGCCCGCGCGCCGTTCACCGTCCGGGGAGTCGGAAAGATAATGAGGATGATCGATTTCAGGGTGAGGACGGAAAGGCGTGCCGGGGCGGGGGCTTAGCCCGCAGGCTGAATCACCCTTCAGACGTTGAAGCGGAAGAGGACTACGTCGCCCTCGCGCATGACGTAGTCTTTGCCCTCGGAGCGGAGCAGCCCCTGCTCGCGCGCGGCGGCGGTCGAGCCGGTGCGCAGCAGGTCTTCGTAGGAGACGACCTCTGCGCGGATGAAGCCGCGCTCGATGTCGGAGTGGATCGTGCCGGCGGCCTGCGGCGCGCGCGTGCCCCGCGGGATCGTCCAGGCGCGCACCTCCTTCTCGCCCGCCGTCAGGAACGACATCAGACCGAGCAGGCGATAGACGCTCCTGATCATCAGATCGACGCCGGAGGACTCGACGCCGTGCGCGCGCAAGAATTCCTGCCGCTCGTCGGGCGATAGCTCTACCAGCTCGGCTTCGAGCTGCGCGCAGATGACGACCGCCTCGGCCGCTTCCCCCGCCGCGATCTCCCTGACGGTTCTGACGTGCGGGTTGTCGTCGGGCGCGGCGAGCGTGGCCTCGTCCACGTTGGCCGCGTAGATGGTCGGCTTAGAGGTGAGCAGGAAGAAGCCGCGCGCGACGGCGCGCTCGTCGTCCGTCAGTTGGACGGCGCGCGCGGGCTTGCCCTCGGAGAGCGTGGGGAGGAGCTTGTCGAGCACGGCGATCTCCGTGAGCGCGGCCTTGTCGCCGCCTTTCGCGGACTTCTGCGCGCGCTCGCGGCGTCGCTCGGCCGAGGCGAGGTCTGCGAGGGCCAGCTCGATCTGGATCGTCTCCACGTCGCGGCGCGGCGAGACCGAGCCTTCGACGTGGACGACGTTCTCGTCCTCGAAGCAGCGGACGACGTGGACGACCGCGTCCGTCTCGCGGATGTTGGCGAGGAACTGGTTGCCGAGTCCTTCGCCCTTCGACGCGCCGCGCACTAATCCGGCGATGTCCACGAACTCGACCGTAGCCGGGATGACGGTCTGCGTCTTGACGAGCCTGGCGAGCGGTTCGAGCCGCGCGTCAGGCACGGGGACGACGCCGACGTTCGGCTCGATGGTGGCGAACGGGTAGTTGGCGGCGAGCGCGGCCGACTGCGCCGTGAGCGCGTTGAAGAGCGTGGACTTGCCGACGTTCGGCAGCCCGACGATGCCTGCGCGGAGCATTCCTGCGACCTCGGATGCTGAATTTTCGTTGCCCGTTCTTTTACAACGCGCCTCCGCGCAGTGTCCAGCAGGCGCGCCGGTAAGGCTGTCCTTAGTCCGTTGTCAATTGTCCGTTGTTTGAGCCTACATAGCTTGAGAGCCTTCCTCGAAGCGCGTCGGTCGAGTCGGCACGAACAACGGACAACTGACAACGGACGACTGACCACTGACCGTTTTCGGCGGTCAAAGTGGCGGTTGACTTGCGCGGCGATTTGGCATAAAAGCACTAGCGCCGTTCCCACACCAGACAACCCGGAAATCCCCCGAGCACCGCCCGTGTGCCGGCGGCAAGCTGCGCGCGCGGGCGTCGAGGCCCGGTAATGAAACTTCAAACCCGACTGCTGCTGGCCGTGCTTTGCGCCGCGCCGCTGCTCTTCCTGCCCGCCGCCTGCAAGCGGAAGGTCGAGATGCAGGCGTTCGACGAGATCGACCGCCGCTCCGCCGTGCCCGCACCCGTCGAACCCGTCAAGCGAGACCTCGCAGACCTCAAACAGAAGGGCACGCTGACCGTGCTCGCGCCCTACAACTCGACCACCTACTTCCTCTACCGCGGCGAGCCGATGGGCTACGAGTTCGAGTTGCTGCAAGCCTTCGCCAAGGATCAGGGCCTCGCGCTCAAGATGCACGTCGTCACGGATCGGAAGAGCCTCTACTCGATGCTCAACAACGGCGACGGCGACATCGCCGCCGCGCGGCTCGTCCCGACGGACGAAGACCGGAAGCTCGTCAACTTCACGCGCGAGCTGTACCGGACGGAACCGGCGCTCGTGCAGCAGGAGGTGCAGCCCGAGGGCGCGAAGATGCAGGAGGCGGCGAAGCAGGCTTTGCAGCCCGCGCCCGAAGCGCCCCTCCCCGAAGAGCTGGAGATTTACGCGCGGCGCGTCACGCAGCCCGCGCAGCTCGCGGGCGAGACCGTCCACCTGCCCGAGCGGTCGCCCTACATGACGACGCTCATCGAGCTGGCCGACGACATCTCGGGCGAGATACACGTCATCGAGTTGGGCGGCCGGATAGGTGACGAGGCGCTGGCGCAGAAGGTGGCGGGCGGCGAGGTCGAGTTCACGGTGATGCAGGCCAACCTGGCCGAACTCAAAGAGGCCGAGTTCAAGAATCTTAAGGTGCGGCCGGTCGTCGGCCGCACGCACAGCGTCACGTGGGCCGTGCGGCGCAACGCGCCGGAGTTGGAAGCGGCCCTCAACAGTTGGATCGAGGAGAAGAAGAACGGGGCGCTCTTCAACACGCTCTACAGGAAATACTTCGTTGATCGGAAAAAGCACGTCGAGCGCGCGGGCAGCAAGTACCTCACCTCCTCGACCGGCAAGCTGTGCGAGTACGACCACCTGCTCCAGCAGTACGCCGTCGAACTCGGCTGGGACTGGCGGCTCCTCGCCTCGCAGGCCTACCAGGAGTCGCGCTTCAAGCCCGACGCGCGCTCGTGGGCGGGCGCGACCGGGTTGCTGCAACTGATGCCGCGCACGGCGAAGGAGTTCGGCGTCGAAGACCTGAACGACCCGGAGCAGAACGTGCAGGGCGCGGTCAGGTTTCTGCAATGGCTGACGAAACATTGGACGAAGCGCATCGACGACGAGGACGAGCGCCTCAAGTTCATCCTCGCCTCCTATAACACGGGCGCGGGCCACGTCGAGGACGCGCAGCGGCTCGCCGAAAAGCACGGCCACGATCCCGAACGCTGGGAGCACGTCTCCTACTGGCTGCTGCAAAAGTCCACGCAGCAGCACTCGACCGACCCCGTAGTCAAGTTCGGCTTCTGCCGCGGCGTCGAACCCGTCCAGTACGTCAGTTCCATCCTCGACCGCTTCGACCACTACCGCCAGTTCGTCGTCACGCGGCACGACAGGCCCGCGAAGCGAAGGGCGCGGGCGACTGTTGCGGCGGCGGCGGCGGCGGCCTCCCGCCCCGCCACTCGGCGCGCGGCGAGCTACGGCTTCGCAGCCGCCCGGTAGCCCGCGGGTTTCGGCCATGAAAACGGATCACCGATTTACCCTGCTGGCGCTCTCCGCGTCGCTGCTCCTGCAAGCCGCCTTCGCCGTCCCGGCGAGCGGGCGCGCACAAAAGTGCGGGAAGACCGTGCCGAGAGAAGGGCCGGTCGCGGGCCGCGGCGGCCTTCGGCTCGGCAACCCGGTCGAGTTCGACGACGGCGTGGGCATCTCCGGCGGCCGTTGCTACCCGCTCTACGCGCGCGGCGTGTTCGTCGCCTGGGTGGACTCGCTCCACGCCGCCGGCCCCAAGCTGTTCGTGAGGCGTTGCGTCGAAGAATCTTCCATCACGGACGTGCCCGCGGGCGCGAGAGGCGGGCGGGTCGAAGTGTTTTACGAGGAGATGGTGGCAAGCGGCCCCGCTGGTGAGTTCCGTTTCGACCCCCTCGAGCCTCCGCTCTGGGAATGGTTCGCCAACCCTTCCTTCTGCGGCTCTTCGGCCGCCTACTGGGGCGTTGAGGTCACGCAGGGTGCGCCGACAAAGGTTTACGCCGTGGTCTTCGATCTCGCGGCGCGGCGCGTCGTCAAAAGGGAATACCTCGGCGCCGTGCTGATCGAGTCGGACAGCCGCGGCTTTTTCCCCGCACCCGCCTGGCGCGCGACAGGTAACAGCGTCACTTTCGACGCCGGCCGCGCGGAGAGGTCTGTCACGCCGGGCTTAAGGAAAGTCACCCTGTCGTTAAGATCGAGGTGAACGAACAGGGGGCTTTTGAACACACAGCCCCTGACGGAATCTGTGTCGGCTGCGCGCCCGGCGGCGAGGCGGCGCGCTGGCAGAGCCTGCCGCGGCGCGCTCGATTGATTTTTCCGGCGCGCATCCTGTAAAGATAGCCGGAATGTTCTGGCTGCTGATCATCCTCGCCGCGGCGGGCGCCACCCTCGCCACCTACTTCTACGACGAGGACGCACACTTCCTGACCCGGCTCGCCGCGGGCGCGGCGACGGGTCTCGCCGCGCTCGGACTCCTCGGCTTCCTCTTCGCCTCGCTCCTCGGCTTCAACGCCGCCTCGATCATCCTCTCGACACTGATTACGGCCGCGCCGCTCGCGCTGCTCGCGCGCGCGGACTGGCGTGAGCGCGTCCGGTTCGATGCGCGTGCGGCGAGGAGCGATCTCGGCACGGCCGTCAACCGGCCGGGGGCGGGGAAGACGGCGGCGGTCGTGCTGCTCGTCTGCGCGCTCGTCGTCTTCTGGCTCGTCTTCGCGCGGGCGATGTACGAGCGTGGCGGCGCGATCTACACGGGCGTGGACAACAACCTGGGCGATCTGCCTTTCCACGTCGCCATCATCTCCGGCTTCGTCCACGGCGAGAATTTCCCGCCCGTCCACCCGGAATACGCGGGCGCGCGTCTGACCTACCCGTTCACCGTTGATTTCGTCGCCGCGATGTTAGTGCGCGCGGGCGCGTCCATCCAGTCCGCGCTCTTCTGGGAGAATCTGCTGCTCGCGCTCGCGCTCGTCGTCCTGCTCTACAGGCTCGCATACAGGCTGACTGGCGACCGGCTGGCGGCCGGTTTGACGTGCGTGCTGACGCTGCTGAGCGGCGGCCTGGGTTGGGGGCGATTCCTGCGCGAGGCGACGAACAGCAGCCTCGGCGTGTGGGAGTTCCTGTGGCGGCTGCCGCACGACTACACGATCACGCACGACGGCGCGTTCCGCTGGGGCAACGCCGTCACGACGCTGCTCGTGCCGCAGCGCGGGCTGCTGATGGGGCTGCCGCTCGCGCTCATCGTCATCACGCAGTGGTGGCTGGCGACCGGCGGCGAAGGGGAGACCGTGCGGCGCGGAGATGCGGGGACGGAAGAGGGCGGGGAAAAAGGTAAAGGTAGAAAGGGGAAGGGAAAGAAGCGGAAAGCTGACGAGTCTGCGCCGCCGCCGCAGTTTTCTCCGTTGGGCTTTCTGCCGGGCGCGTTCAGGCTGAGCGGCGCGGAGGCGCGCATGCTGGGCGCGGGCGTCGTCGCGGGGCTGCTGCCGCTCGTGCACGCGCACTCGTTCGTGGTGCTGATGCTGGTGGCGGGGTGCCTGGCGCTGCTGCTGCGCGGGTGGCGCGGGTGGTTCATCTTCTTCGGGGCGGCCTTCCTGATCGCCGCGCCGCAGATGTTCTGGGCCACGCGCGAGAGCGCGGCGCGGCCCGCGAGCTTCTTCGAGTTCATGTTCGGCTGGGATCGCGGGACGCAGAACCCGCTCTGGTTCTGGTTCAAGAACACGGGGCCGTTCATCCCGCTGCTCGTCGCCGCGCTCGCCTGGCGGGGCGACAGGCCGCTCGTGCCGCGGCGGCTGCTCGTCTTCTACCTGCCGTTCACGCTGCTCTTCGTCATCTGCAACGTCGCGAAGATTTCCCCTTGGGTGTGGGACAACATCAAGGTGCTCTTCTACTGGTACGTCGCCTCCGTCCCGCTCGTCGCGCTGCTGCTCGCGCGGCTGTGGCGGATGAACTGGCCCGCGCGCGTGGGCGCGGCGGCGCTCGTCTTCGTCCTGACGTTCGCGGGCGCGCTCGACGTGTGGCGCGTCGTGTCGAGGGCGAGCGAGCAGAGGGAGTTCGACGCGGGCGGCGTCGCCTTCGCCGAGCTGGTGAGGCGCGAGACCGCGCCGCGCTCGCTCGTCCTCCACGCCCCGACCTATAATCACCCGGTTTACCTGTCGGGCCGGCAGTCGCTGATGGGCTACGGCGGCCACCTCTGGTCGCAAGGGATCGACTACGCACCGCGCGAGGCCGAGATCAGGCGCATCTACGCCGGCTCGCTCGACGCGCCGCAGTTGCTCGCCAGGCACAACGTCGAGTACGCGGTCGTCGGCCCGCTCGAACGCACGGGACTTCAGGTCAACGAATCGTTCTTCTCACGTTTTCAGAAGGTTGGGGAAGCAGGTGGCTACAGGCTCTACAAAGTCCGGCCGTAAGCAGCGGCAGCAGCAGACGGCCGGCGCGCCGCGCGGCCCGTGGGCGCAGCCGGACGACGCGGCGACGCAAACGCCCGCGGCACACGCCCCCGCGGAAGATGCGATCTCGCGCCGCACGTGGCTCGTCGCGGCTTTCGCGATCATGGCCGTCGCTTTTCTGTTCCGCGTCGTCGTGCTGGAGCTGCGGCCGATGCACCACGACGAGGGCGTCAACGGCCACTTCCTGCTCGCGCTGCTGCGCTCTGGCAACTACCGCTACGATCCTTCCAACTACCACGGGCCGACGCTCTACTACTTCACGCTGCCGCTGGCCTACGCGGCGCAGAAGGCCGACGCTTTGGGCACGTGGGTCGTGCGCCTCGTGCCGCTCGTCTTCGGCGTGGCGACCGTGTGGCTGGGCTTCAAGTTTCGCCGCTACGTGGGCACGGTCGGCGCGCTCGCGGCTGCCGCGCTGATGGCCGTCTCGCCGGGGATGGTCTTCTTCTCGCGCTACTTCATCCACGAGATGATGTTCGTCTTCTTCACCGTCGCGGCCGTCGTCGCTGCCATCAAGTTTTACGAGGCGGGTGAGGAAAGAACGGCGGCGGGCGACGCGGACGGGAAATGGCGGACAGGCTCCTCGACGGCCACGCTGTACGGACTCGGCGCGGTGTTGGCCGCGGCGGGGCTGGCGGCCAGCTCCCTGTGGCTGGCCTACAACCCGGCGCAGTTGAAGCTCGGTCTCGCCGCCGTCGCCTTCGCGTTCGCGGCCACGCTCACGCTGCTCTGGGTTTACGACGGCGCGCGCTCGATCCATCTCGTGCTCGGCGCGGTCTCGACGGGGCTGCTTTTTGCGACGAAGGAGACGGCGTTCATTTCGGTCGGCGTGATTCTGATCGCGTGGGCCTCGACCGAAATCTGGCTGCGGATCGCCGCGCGCCTGTGGCCGCGGCGCGAGCAGGAGGCTCGCCCGAAGAAGGGGAGGGACAGGCGCGCGCCGCAGACTACGGAAGCGGCAGGGCCGCGACCGCTGCGCGTCGTCGAAAGGCTCGGCGGCTGGCCGCGCGTCATTCTGCTCGCGGCCGTGTCGGCGGGGCTGTTCCTCTTCGTCAACGTCCTCTACTTCTCGTCCTTCTTCACGAACCCGAAGGGCGTGGGCGACTCCATCGAGGCGTACAAGATTTGGAAGAAGACGGGCGAGAGCGGCTTCCACGGCTACCGCTGGTACAAGTATTTCCAGTGGCTCTTCGGCGACTGGAACGTGCGGGGCGAGTGGGAGTTCGGCGAGGAGCCGCTGCTGCTCACGTTCGCCGCCCTCGGCTTCGCCTTCTCGCTGTGGCGCACGCGCCGCCGCTTCCCCCTCTTCGCCGCGCTCTGGGGCTTCGGCCTCCTCGCCGCCTACTCGCTCATCAAGTACAAGACGCCCTGGCTCGTCCTGAGCATGCTGCCGCCCTTCGCCCTCGCCGCCGGCTACGCCTTCGACGCGCTCTACCGACGCCGCGGCTGGCGCGTGCCCGCGCTCGCGCTGCTCGGCCTGTGCCTCGCCGTCGCCGCCTTCCAGTCCTACCGCGTCAACTTCGTCAACTACGACGACGACCGCTACCCCTACGTTTACGCCCACACCAAGCGTTCGTTCCACGACCTCATCGCGCAGATCGGGCGGATCGCCGAGCGGACTGGCGACAAACAGAACGCCAGCCTGAACGTCGCCGTCGAGAACCAGGAGTACTGGCCGCTGCCCTGGTACATGCGCGACTTCAAGCGCGTCGGCTACATCGGGCGCGTCGCGCAGACGACGGACGACATGGTGCTCGTCAAGGACAAGCAGGTTCCGGAGTTGGAAGCAGCCCTCGGCGCACGCTACCGCCGCGTCGGCGACACGTACGAGCTGCGCCCCGGCGTCAAGCTCGTCCTCTTCGCGCGCAGTGAACTCGTCCCCTACTGAGCCTCGCGTGCGCGCCACAGGCGGCCCACAAGCGGCGCGGAAAGGATAGCCAAAACCTATTGCCCGCCCCGGAACGGCTGTGTTAGCATCCGCCCACATCGTTAGAAATCCCGACAGATTTCTCAATTAGCCCGCGGCGCGCCTCGGCCTGTGAAGGCCGAGGCGACTCCCCAGCGCCCGTGTTATGGCCCATCCCGACCTTTACGCCGGGGGGCGCGCCGCCTTTTCCCGGGCGCGATCCCCGTGAAGCCCTGTCTGATCCGAGTAAGGAGAAGAGATGAACGCTCACCGTAGTTCTCACAGGATGTTCGCGCCGACGCGCGCGCTGACTCTCGTCGCCCTCTGCGTGGCGGCCCTCGCCCTCGGCACGACCCGCCCTTCGACGGCCGGCCTGAACGGCCGCGGCGCGGAGGCCGCGCCGGCCCGGACCCCGGCCGGCGCGGCGCAGGAGGCGCAGCCCGCAGTCTCTCAGCAGGAGCCGGCGGACGTGGCGCGCTTCCGCGAGTCGGTCGGCGGCGACATCACGCCGGTCATCGTCGAGCTGCGCGAGGGCGAGCCGGGCGTCTTCCGCAAGGTCGCGGCCGAGCAGAAGGGCCAGCGCATGTCCGCGCTCGCGCTCGCCGAGCACGGCCTCCATCTCGCCTCCGCGCAGGACGATTTCATCTCTTCACTCGGCGGGCGCGACGTGCGCATCCTGCCGCGGCGCGCCGACGTGAAGCAGATCGACGGCTCCGTGCGCCACGTCGAGTACCGCTTCACCTACCTGCTCAACGGCTTCGTCGCCTACGTCGCGACGGCCGACCTGCCGCGGCTGCGCGCGCTGCCCGAAGTCCGGCACGTCTCCGAAATCCAGCCGATGCGCTTCAACCTCGACAAGGCGATTGACTACATCCTCGGCACGCACGCGAACCCGGCGGATCGGCGCACGGCCGTTTACGGCGCGACGAAAGAGGTCGAGGCTTCGGGCAGGCAGTTTCAGCCGAAGGGCGAGGCGGGCCACCCCGAAGCCCCGCAACTGCACGACGACAGCAGGGCTGACGGCTTTGAGGGGCAGGGCATGAACATCGCCGTCATCGACACGGGCGTTGACTGGCGTCACCCGATGTTCGGCGGCACGGGCCAGGGGCTGGTTGACTTGAACAACAACGGGATCATCGATCCCAACGAGGCGCTGACGCCGCAGCCGACGCCACGGCCGCGCGTCTCCGGCCAGCCGGCGACCGCCGCCGACAACAGGAAGGTCATCTACTACTACGCGCTCTCCTCGCCCGGCGACATCACCGACGACTTCGGCCACGGCACGCACGTCGCCTCGTGCGCCGCGGGCTACGGCGTGGACGGCACGACCCCGCGCCGCTTCGGCTACGGCACGGGCACGAACTTCGCGAACGGCACGCCCGGCAACGGCATCGGCCCGACGCCCAACGGCGTCTTCCTCTTCGGCACCGCGCCGCAGGCGCGCATCATGGCCTACAAGGTCTGCGGCCCGGCCAACGCATGCACGGGCGACACCGAGCTGGCGATGGAAGACGCCGCCTCGCCCTTCACGCTCGTCGGCACGGGCGACGGCGGCTCGGAGCGCACGACCGTCGAGAAGCCCGTGGCCGACGTGATCAACCTCTCGCTCGGCGACACGCAGGGCGACCCGGCCGGCGCGAGCGCGCGCGTGGCTAACAACGCCGCGCTCGCCGGCTCCATCGTCGTCGCCTCGGCCGGCAACGACGGCCCCGGCGCGGCGACGACCGGCGCGCCCTCCGTCGCGGCCCTCGCCATCTCCGTCGCCGCGAGCCTCGACCCCGGGGCGACGCCCGTCGGCGACCTGCTCGCCTGCCAGCAGATCACGGGCGAGGTGTACGCGCCCTCCGCCGGTGCCACCTGCCAGACACCGCCCGCGGCTGTGCCCGGCCCGTCGCCCGAACAGGGCGCGGCCTCGGCCGCCAACACCTCGCTGGGCGAGCAACTGCTCAAACTCTTCCCCGTCGCGGGCGGAGGCCCGCTCCCCGAACAGAACCTCTCCGCGCACTACGTCTTCGTCGATCGGCGCGGCACGCCGCCGGCCCCCGTCCCGTCTTCGGTGACGAACCGCATCGCGGTCGTTTACGGCAGCGGCACCTTCGCATCAATCGCCAACCCGGTGGCCGCGCTCAACCCGGCCGCCATCCTGATCGTGACCTCGGTCGAGTCGGCGACCGCGGTCGTCGTCGTCAACAACATCCCGACCTACACCATCAGCCCCGCCAACGGCGCTTACCTCGTCAACCGCATCAGGGACGACGACAGCGACGGCCCGGACGCGGACACCTTCGACGACGTGCCCAACGGCACGATCTCGCAGTACCCGCTGCGCCTGGCCGACAGCGCGACCCTCGCCTCCTTCGTGCCCGGCATGGCGAGCTTCAGCTCGCGCGGCCCCAACGACTTCGACGCGCGCTACCGCACCGTCAAGCCGGACGTGGCGGCCCCCGGCGTCGGCATCATCGGCGCGGCCACCTCCGAGGGCACGCCCGAAGAGACCATCGGCATGGCCTCGCTCACCGGCTACATCGCGGTCAACGGCACGAGCTTCTCCGGCCCGATCACGGCCGGCGCGATGGCGCTCATCCGCCAGCGCGTGCGCGAGCAGTTGCTCCTCGACTCGATCACGACGACCGCCGCCAACTACACGCAGCGGCGCTTCGACACCGTCACGGTCGCGCGCGCCCTGCTCCAGAACAATTCGACGAACCTGCGCAGCGGCCTCGGCGTCCCCGAAGGCCCCGGCATCAACTCCGTCGCCTCGATCAACGACATGGGTTCGGGCCTCATCAACGTCGCCGGCGCGCTCGACGCCAGGGCGATCATGGTCGCCCCGACGCGGCTCGAAAACACGCCGAGCGAGTTCACGCCGACGCCGACCCCGTCGCCCGTGCCCTCGCCGGCGGCCTCGCCCACGCCGCTCGTGGCGCTCATCCCGACCGCCAGCTTCGGCACGGTTCCCGTCGTCGGCGTCAACGGCACGGTCACGCGCGCGCACGAGGTCATCATCCGCGACGTGACGAACGGGCAGGGCGGCGGCACCTACAACCTGTCGGTCGAGAACAACCGCCTCGTGGACGACCCCTCGGGCGCGTCCTCGCGCTTCAAGGTGAGCTTCACGAGCGCCGACGGGCAGACGGCCATCTCGGCGATCAACGTGCCGGCGAACGGTCAGGCGTCGTTCCTCGTGCGCGTCGTCGCCGACGGCACGCAGATCATCGGCGACCCGACCGAGTTCCAGTGGTACGTGGCGGCGACGCACACCGCGGCGGGCAACAGGACGCTGCGGATGCCCTTCTTCTACCGCGCCGTGCGGGCCACCTTCCCCGACATCGCCGCGCCCAACCAGTTGGCGCCCGAGGGCAACGAGCAGCCGGCGGCCACGCCGACCCCGACGCCCAGCCCCAGCCCGTCGGCCTCGCCCACGCCGCCGCAGCCCACGTGCTCCGGCGACACGAACGGCAACTACCGCATCCGCTGGACCTACACGGGGCCGCCGCCGACGGGCTTCCGCGTGCAGGAGGCGACGCGCTCGCAGGTCATCTACTTCGACAACGCCGACGAGCCGCTCGTCGCCGGGGCCAACTCGAAGTGGGCCGACACGGCCACGCCGCCCCAGTGGACGACCAGCGCCAACCCGGACACGGGCAGCCCGGCCTACTACATCCCCGACACGGCCGATCAGAACAACTCGCTGACGATGGTGGGCAGCATCGCGCTCCCCGCGGGCGGCGCGACGCTCACCTTCACCACGCACCAGGACACGGAGGAGGGCTTCGACTTCGGCCACGTCGAGGTGAGCCAGGCCGACTCCGAAGGGAACTTCAACACCTACAACACGGTCGCCTCCTTCTCCGGCTTCTTCTCCGGGTCGCGCATCCTCGATCTGTCGGCCTACGCGGGCCGCAGGATCAGGGTGCGCTTCCGCTTCACGAGCGATCTGGCCGTCTCCGCGCCCGGCTGGTGGATCGAAGACATCCGCATCAGCTCGGACGACTTCCAGACGCTCTCCGACACCGGCCCGGCCGCCACCTCGTTCGACATCACGAACCGGCCCGACGGCACCTACACCTACCGCATCGCCGCGCTCTACCCGAACCCGAACCCGTCAGAGGCGGGCACGACCATCGTCGGCCCCTACAGCAACCAGCGCTGCGTGACCGTCACGGGCAGCAGCGCGACGCCGACCCCGACGCCGACCGCGTCGCCCACGCCCACCGCGTCGCCCACGCCGACGGTGTCACCGACCGCGACGCCGACGCCGACCGCGACGCCCACGCCGCCCCCGCCGCAGTCAAGCGTGCAATTCAGCGGCGCGCGGACGGTCCCGGAGTCCAGCCCGAACGTGGTCGTGACCGTCACGCGCACGGGCAACATATCGGGCGAGAGCACGGTGGATTTCGCCACGAGCGAGGGCGGGGCCGGCGTGAGGTGCGACGCCGTGACGGGTCAGGCGACCGAGCGCTGCGACTTCGAGACGGCCGTCGGCACGCTGCGCTTCGCGCCCGGCGAGGAGAGCAAGGACATCGTGATCTTCCTCTGGGACGACGCGCACCCGGACGGCGACGAGACCTTCACCGTCACCCTCAGCAACGCAGTCGGCACGAACCTCGGCGCATCGACCTCAACGACCGTCACCATAACGGAGAACGACACGTCGGCCTCGGCCCCGAACCCGATCGACGTGGACGACTACTTCGTGCGGATGCACTACCTGGACTTCCTCTACCGCGAGCCGGAGGAGTCGGGGCGCCAGGCGTGGCTCGGCGTGCTGCGGGGCTGCCCGAACCAGTTCAACCGCGATCAGCGCAAC
>DATHBT010000122.1:0-10934 GCA_035295985.1 Pyrinomonadaceae bacterium
CAGGTTTCAGGCTACGAGTCTCGGGGTGTGCAGTTCAGTCCTTCGGACTCGTAACCTGAGACCTGTAACTTTGATCAGGAACAGTAGGCCCGAAATTTTTAACCGCAGACGGGCGGCGACCCCCGGCGTCGCGAGGCCCCACCTAAGGAGTTAAACAATCGTGAAGTCGAAATTTTACGCGCGCGCGTTCCTGACGGCGTTCGCGCTTCTGGCGTCCGCCACCGTCGCAGCCCCCGCGGCGCGGGCGCAGGAGGAGGGCACGGCGCGCGTCGTCGACGAGGTGATCGCGCAGGTCAACACGGAGGTCATCACGCTCTCGGCCTTAAAGCGCGAGATGCGCGAGGCGGCCCAGGGGCTGGCGCAGGCCAAGGGCATCCCGCTCGATCAGGCCGAGGCCGAGGTCGCCAAGCGCCAGCCGGAGATCATCGCCACGCTCATCAACGAGCAGCTCCTCGTCCAGAAGGGCAAGGAGATCGGGATGAGTGAGGAGGTCGAGGCCGAGGTCAACCGCCGGATGCTCGACGTGATGAAGTCGGAGGGCTTCAAGACCTTGGAGCAGTTGGAGGCGGCGATGAACGCATCAGGTGTGTCGCCCGCGTCCGTCCGGCAGTCGCTCCGCGGCGAGATCATGAAGCAGTTCGTCTTCGGCCAGGAGGTTGACCGCAAAATCTACTGGAGCCTGACGGACACCGAGGTGAAGGCCTACTACGAGCGCAACCGGGACAAGTTCCGCAAGCCGGAGACGCTGACCATCTCGGAAATCTTCCTGAGCACCGTGGGCAAGGACGATGCCGAGGTGAGCGCCCGCGGGGCCGAGTTGGTCAAGCAGTTGCGCGCCGGGGGCGACTTCAAGGCCGTCGCGATGGTGCAGTCCGAGCGCGAGGAGGCGGGGCAGCGCACCGCGCCGAAGACGGGCGGGCGGCTCGGCTCGTTCACGCTCGCCGACGTCTCGAACCCGGCCGTGCTCGCCGCCATCAAGGATTTGAAGGCCGGCCAGATCACCGACCCCATCAAGATCGATAACGGCTACATCATCCTGCGCGTCGATGAGCGCACGCCCGCGGGCGAGGCCGCCTTCGACGACCGCAAGGTGCGCGAGGCCATCACGGTCGAGCGCCTGCCGAAGGAGCGCGAGGACTATGTCGCCACGCTGATGCGCGACGCCTACGTCGAGATCGCGCCGTCTTACCGGGAGTCGGTCGCCGCGATCCTGAAGACCGCGCCTCCGAAGGGCGGCCCGGCCAGGGCCAACGGCAGCAAGAAGGACGACAAGAAGAAGAACTGAAAAGCCGTGACAGGTAAGCCGTGACGGGTGACGGGAAAGAGATTTCGGTTTCTTCCCGTCACCCGTCACGGCTTACCGTCTGCGATTCTCCTCCTGTCACCTGTCACGGCTTACCTGTCGCGAGTCTTATGCGTGTCGATCAGTTTTTGCGTGCGAGCCGGCTGGTGCTGCGGCGCACCCTAGCGCAGGAGTTGTGCGAGGCGGGCGCGGTCGAGATCAACGGCTCTCCCGCCCGCTCGTCGCGCGCCGTGCGCGTGGGCGACCGCGTCAGGATCAGGAGGCGGGGCCGGCTGCTGACGGTGCGCGTCGCCGCAGTCCCCGCGGTGCGCCAGCCTTCAAAGGCCGACGCCGCGTCCCTCTACGAAGTCCTCGCCGACGAGCGCATCGAGGATGACCCCATTCCTTAACCCAAACGCAACCTGATCCCTCGCAAACCCCGCCCCTCGTCACACCCCTCCTTCCGATCCGGTCTCCACGCCCCGCGCCCGCCTTTGTTCGCCTTTCGCGCACCGTGCGCGGATAAAAACGTGCCGGTGCGTTCGAGAAACGGACGCGGGGCCGCCGCCCGGCGGCCGGGAATCGCGGGCAAATTCGGCGTGTCTAAACTGGTATGCCGTTTGCCACGGCTAACGCCTGAAGAGTGGTGTAGTTCTCTCCCGTCGGGTAGGTCGGCTTCCGTAGAAGACATAAGGGGACAAGGTTTATGAACATTCTGAGCAGCTTCTTCTCCGAAGACCTCGCCATCGACCTCGGCACGGTTAACACCCTGATCTACGCGCCCGGCCGCGGCGTCGTCCTGAGCGAGCCGTCGGCTGTGGCGATCCACAAGTACACGGGGGAGGTTCTGGCGGTCGGGCGTGAGGCTTTCAAGATGGTGGGGCGCGAGCCGAAGGACGTGGAAGTCCACAGGCCCGTCCGCAACGGCACGATTGAGGACTTCGAGGCGACCGAGAAGATGCTCGTCGCCTTCATCCGCCAGGTGCAGGGCGATCACCTCAAGCGCAGCCACATGGTCATCGGCGTGCCCGGCTCCTCGACGACCATCGAGCAGCGCTCCGTGCGCGACGCCGCGCGCGACGCCAGGGCCGTCCGCGTCGATCTCGTTGACGCCGGCCTGTGCGCCGCGCTCGGCGCGGGCCTCGACTGCGACGACGAGCGCGCGCACCTGATCGTCGATGTCGGCGGCGGGACGACGAACGTCGCCATCATCGCGAACGGCGCGGTCGTCTCCTCGACGAGCGCCAAGGTCGCCGGCAACGCGATGGACGAGGCCATACGCGAGTACGTGCGCTCGCACCACGAGATGCAGATCGGCATCCGCACGGCCGAGCAGGTGAAGATACAGCTCGGCGCGGGCGCGCCCGAAGGCGACGGGCGGGAGCCGTTGCGCATGGAGCTGATCGGCAAGGAGGTGACGACGGGGCTGGCGAAGGTCGTCGAGCTGACCTCGGACGAGGTGCGCGAGGCGCTCGAACCCGTGCTCTCCGAGATCGTCGCTTTCGCGCGCCGCGCCGTGGAGGACTCGCAGCCGGAGGTGACGGCAGACATCTACCAGACGGGCCTGATCCTGACGGGCGGCGGCGCGCTGCTCAAGGGGCTGGCCGAGCGGTTGCAGAAGGAGTTGCGCCTGCACGTCGCCGTGCCGGACGAGCCGCTCGCGGCCGTCGCCCTCGGCGCGGGCCGCCTGCTCTCCGACGCGGAGCGGCTCAACCGCGCCAGCATCCGCGAGGACTTGCCCGCGTGGCGCGCCTCGGAAGAGCAACTGGTCGTCAACTGGTAGCGGTAAAGTTCAGACCGACAACGCGCGGCGGGTGACGGGTGCGAAACGCCCTGTCACCCGCCGTCTTTTGCCGTCTCCGCCTACGCTTCGTCGGCCTCCGCGCTGTCGCGGCGTCGTGCCCCCGTATCGGCCGGGAGTCGTCCCGCCTCTTCCGCGGGGGCGATGGCGCGTGCGCGCGTGCGATCCTCCAAAAGCTCTCGGCCTCCTGCGGGCGCGGCGAGCGAGCGTCGTCCGTCCGCGGGGCCGTCTTCGGGCGCGGGCGGGAGCAGGACGAGGCCGAGGATGTAGAGCGCGAGCGCGAAGAAGCTGACGTAGCCGGTTGACGGGGCGAAGGTCAGCCGCTCGCCCACCGTGCCCTCGGTGACGCCCTCGAAGAGCGCGGCGGCGACGCGCCTGAGCCAGCCCGCTTCCGGGTCGTAGAGCGCGGCGATGAGCATATGCTTGAGGAGGAAGGCCGTGCCGAAGAGGGCGGCGAGCGAGCGGAGCGTCCGCCGCGCTTCGGGGACGGCGAACTGGCTCTGCCAGAGCGTCCAGAGGAAGAAGAAAGAGAAGAGCCAGCGGAAGATGCCAGCCTCCGGCAGCACGCTGTTGAAAGCCTGCGCCGACGCGAAGAAGAGCGCGAGCAGGGTGAGCGCGTGCGACACGTTCTCGGCCGCGGGGCGTTCGGCCGAGAGCCACGCCCCCAACTCGACGAGACGACCCCGCGCGAACAGGCTCGCCAACAGCACCGCGAGCACGAGCGAGACGAGCGGCGGCGCGACGAACACGAGCGCCCGCGTCGCGGCGTCAACGCGCAAGCCCCCCAGCAGCGCGACGGTCAGAAAGATCGTCGGCAGCACGACGTGCCGCACCAGCAGCAGATTCGTCTCGCGGTTATTAGCCATGAAAAAGCTGTTAGCTATTAGCTGTTAGCTATTAGCCAGAAGAAAAAGCATTCAGCTACGGTTACCGGCTTTCAGCGTTCGCAACAGTTTTTGGTTTTGCTAACAGCTAACAGCTAATAGCCTCTCCTCACTTCCGCTCGCGGAAGACCTTCGCGGGGTTGAGGTCGCCCCAGTCGCGCTCCGTCCCGCGCTCAAGCTCGGCCTTGAGTTCGGCGGCGGATTTGATCTTCAGCTCCGGGTCTTCGACCGCGAGCGCGCCATTGGGCGCGAGGCTGATGGCGCGGTTGACGGCTTCGAGGCCGGCGCGGAAGAGCGCGTCATCGTTGTAGAGGCGGCCCCAGCCCTCGCGGTAGAAGCTGTATGCTATGTAGAACTGCGTGCGCGGGTCGCGCCGCGCCGGGTCGGCCCTGCCCCACTCGTCGCGGGCCGCGCGGTGCTGCTCGCGCCGGAACAGCTCGCGCGCCGCCTCGAAGCGCGCGCGGTCAACCTCGTAAGTGCCGACGGCCGCGCTCGCCTCTGTGCGCATCTCCGCGAACGTGCGCGGCGCGGTACTGTAGAGCCACACAACAAAAGTGGCGTAAACGAGCGTCCACGCGATGCCGAGCGATTGGATGAGTCTGCGGCGCATTGCTATAATCGCGGCTTGCGAAAAAGTCGTAAGCCGCAGCCATTCTAACCGAAAGAGGACTGACCACAACGATGACGAAGAGACTATTGATCCCGGCCGCGCTCGTGGCCGCACTCGCGACGGCCGCCGCGGCCCAGTCGCACCCGGCCGGCCACGGCGACAAGCACGACGCCAAGCACGGCGCGGGCCACGCGCAGGAGCACGGCCACAAGCAGGGCCAGCCGTCGGAGCAGGCCGCCCCGGTCACGCTCGCCGAAGGGCAGACGATCACGCGCGGCGCGGCCGTCAGCGCGGACGCGGCGGCCGTCAAACTCGCGGACGTGCTGAAGGAGCCGGCGAAGTTCGCGGACAGGTCGGTCGTCGTCGAGGGCGTCGTCGAGCGCGTCTGCCAGAAGCAGGGCTGCTGGCTGGAACTCGCGCCGGAGAAGGGCGCGCGCGGCGTGCGCGTCGCGATGAAGGAGCACGCCTTCTTCGTCCCCTTCAACTCGGCGGGCCTGCGCGCCCGCGCCCAGGGCATCTTCGAGGTCAAGACGCTGACCAAAGAGGACGCCGACCACTTCGAGAAGGAAGGCGCGCGCCTCACGCGCAACGCCGACGGCACGGCGACGGAAGTCAGCTTCACGGCGTCGGGCGTCGAGCTGAGGAAATAAAATTTGTCCGTCGTCCGCGGTCAGTTGTCCGTTGTTTCAGCTTCATAGTCTTGCCGCCCGCGATGGAACGCGAAGGCTGAGGCAGCACGGACAACGGACAACTGACCGCGGACAATTGACCGCTCTCTGATGAAGCCCTTCCACATCCGCGACGTTCTGATCAGCCCGCCGCTCGTGCTCTCGCCGATGGCGGGGGTGACGGACGTGCCGTTCCGCGCCCTCTTGAAGCGGCGCGGCGGGATCGGGCTGACCGTCTCGGAGTTCATCTCGGTCGAGGGGCTGACGCGCAACAACCCGAAGTCTCGGAGGCAGATGCGCTTCTTCGACTACGAGCGCCCCTTCGCCGTGCAGATCTTCGGCGGCCAGCCCGAGCGAATGCGGATGGCCGCCGAGATGGCTCAAGAAGTGGGCGCGGACATACTGGACGTGAACTGCGGCTGCCCCGCGCCGAAGGTCGTCAAGCACGGCGGCGGCTCGGGGCTGCTGCGCGACCTGCCGCGCCTCGAAGCGATCCTCAGAGAGATTAAAAAGGCGATCACGATCCCGCTCACCGTCAAAATCCGCGCGGGCTTCTACGACAACAACATCAACGCGGTCGAGACGGCGCGGCTCGCCGAGGCGTGCGGCGCGGAGCACGTGGCACTGCACGGGCGGACGAAGGAGCAGGCTTACAAGGGGCTTGCCGATTGGGATTTGGTGCGGCAGGTGAAGGAGGCGGTGCGTATTCCCGTCTCCGGCAGCGGCGACGTGACGACGATTGAGGGCGCGCTCCGGCGCTGGCGCGAGACCCGTTGCGACGGCATCCTCATCGGCCGCGGCGCGATGGCGAACCCCTGGATTTTTAGGCAGATCGCCGAAACCCTCGCCGGCCGGACGCCCTACGAGCCGACGCTGGCCGACAAGCGCGCGGTGCTCCTCGAATACTTCGAGCTGCTGCGCGCCGACATGCCTGAGTTCGCCGCCATCGGCCGGATGAAGCAGTTGGCCGGCCAGTTCACGCGCGGCCTGCCCGGCGGCGCGCGCTTCCGCCAGGTCATCTACCACTCGCACTCGGTCACGGAAGTTCTCGACCGCATCGAGGAATACTTCGAGACCGTCGCCGCCGGGCGCACCTATGTCGGCGAAGGTGAGGCGAGCGAGCCGGAGGAAGCGCCCGTGCTCGACTCGTGCGAGGCCGCGACCGTCGAAGCCTGAGTGCGCCGAAAAATTGTAGGGTCAGGGCTTGTCCCTGCCCGTTCCGGCACGACAGCGCAAATTGAGTCTTAGGACAACAGCCGGGCAGGGACAAGCCCTGACCCTACGGTTTTAACGAAGGACGCCTTTATAAACTCAGGATCGAGTGGCTAAGATGCAGAACGAGCAACGACGCGAAGACGACACGGCCGTCGAGCGCGACCGCGAGGACGAGCGCGGCGACGCGGCCGAGCCGGACGCGCCGACCGCCGTCGAAGAGAACGAAGGGATGAGCACGATCCTCGACGGCTCGCAGGGCGACGGCGTGCAGGACAACGCGAGCGAGTTGTGAGCGGGGGCGGCCACGGCTGTAAGCGTCCCCAGCGCGCTCCGCGTTCGTCCGTAGTCTGCCGCGAAACCTAGCCTCTCCCCGCGACGTAAGAGCCTCCCGAACTTGGCCCGCCGGCCCGGCCCGGTTTGTAGGAATCTAAGGAGTCATCAATGTTCCGTCACCTCATCCTCGCCGCGCTGCTCTTCGTGTGCGCGGCGACGGCCCCGGCGCAGGGTGTGCGCGGCGAAAATGATCTTGCGCGCCTCCTGCGCTTCCCCGACATCAACGGCGATCAGATCGCTTTCGTCTATGCGGGCGACATCTGGACTGTGCCGGGCGCGGGCGGCACGGCCCGCCGGCTCACGTCGCATCCGGGCCTTGAGCTGTTCCCGAAATTCTCGCCCGACGGCCGCTGGGTCGCCTTTTCGGGCGAGTACGGCGGCACGCGCCAGGTCTTCGTCATCCCCGCGGCGGGCGGCGAACCTAGACAGTTGACCTTCCGCAACGAGGTCGGGCCGCTCCCGCCGCGCGGCGGCTGGGACAACCGCGTGCTGGGCTGGACGCCCGACGGCAAGAATGTTTTGTTCCGCGCGAACCGCGTCGGGCCGAGTGACCGTCTGGGCCGCCCTTACGTCGTGCCCGCCGAGGGCGGGATCGAGCAGCCGCTCGCGATCACGGAGTCGGGCGGCGTCTCTTACGCGCCCGACGGGCGGCGCGTGGCCTTCACGCCGATCTCGAACGAGTTCCGCGGCTGGAAGCGTTACCGCGGCGGCCAGTCGCCCGACGTGTGGATTTACGATCTCGCCTCGAACACCTCGGAGCAGATCACGGACACGCGCGCGCAGGACATGATCCCCGTCTGGCTCGGCGACACGATCTATTATCTCTCCGACCGCGACTGGACGATGAACGTCTTCGCCTACGACACGCGCACGAAACGCACGCGCAAGGTGACGAACCACGCGGACTTCGACGCGACGTGGCTGAGCGGCGCGGGCGATCAACTGGTTTACGAGTCGGGCGGCTACCTGTACCGCTTGGACGCGAAATCGGGCCGCGAGGCTCGCGTGCCCATACGAGTCTATGGCGACTTCCCCGACACCGTGCCGTACTTCCAGAACGTCAAGCAGAACGTAGAGACCTACGCGCTCTCGCCGGCGGGCGTGCGCGCACTCTTCGGCGCGCGCGGCGACATCTACACCGCGCCAGCCAAAGAAGGCGAGGTGCGGAACCTGACCGACTCGCAGGGGGTGAGGGAACTCGCGCCCGCCTGGTCGCCCGACGGCCGCTGGGTCGCGTACCTGTCCGACCGTTCGGGCGAGTACGAGATTTACGTGCGCCCCTCGGACGGCACGGGCGCGGAGCGGCGCGTCACCAGCGACGGTGACATCTGGCGCTTCCCCCCGGTCTGGTCGCCCGACAGCCGCATGCTCGCCTACGGCGACAAGAAGCAGCGTCTGCGCTTCGTCAACGTCGAGACGGGGCAGACGACGGACGTTGACCGCAGCGAGCGCAACGACATCACTTACTACGTCTGGTCGCCCGACTCGCGTTGGGTCGCCTACACGAAGGCGGGCGAGAACCAGTTCTCGGAAATCTGGGTCTATTCGCTCGCGGAGCGCCGGGCGCGCAGGCTCACCGGCGGCATGACGAGCGACACGCAGCCGGTCTTCGACCCTAAAGGGCGCTACCTCTACTTCCTCTCGAACCGCGATTTCAACCTGACCTTCAGCGGCTGGGAGTTCAACTACCTCTACACGAACCCGACGCGCGTTTACGTCGGCCTGCTCGCGGCGGACGGCCCCGCGCTCTTCCTGCCGACGAGCGACGAGGAGCGTTACAAGACCGAGGAGAGGCCGCTGACGCGCCCGCCCGGCCCCGCGCAGCCGCCGCCGTCGCAGGGCGCGCGCCCGCAGCAGTCGCCCGAGCCGGGCGCGTCTCCTTCGCCGTCGCCCGAATCGTCGCCACAGCCCTCGCCCGCGCAGTCGCCCGCGCCGGCCGCCCAGACCGAAGGGCAGCCGGGCGCGCAGCCGTCGCCCCAAGGCCCGGCCGCAAACGTCAGGATCGATTTCGACGGCTTCGAGAACCGCGTGCGCGCCGTACCGGGCCAGCCGACGAACTACCGTCGCCTGTCTGCCACATCAGACGGCGTGCTCTACCTCTCAGGCCCCGGAAAGCTCTCGCTCTACAACCTCGAAGCCAAGGCCGAACAGACCATCATCGAGGGCATTAACGACTACGACCTCTCGGCCGACGGAAAGAAGATCATCTTCCAGCAGGGGCGCGATAACTACGGCGTCGCGCCCGTCGCGCCCGCGCAGAAAACCGATCAGGGCCTGCTCCGCCTCGACGGCATGACGATGAAGATCGATCCGAAACTCGAATGGGCGCAGGAGTTCACCGACGCCTGGCGCATCCTGCGCGACTGGTTCTACGACCCGAACCTCCACGGCGTTGACTGGAAGGGCATTCGTGCGAAGTACGGCGCGATGGTCCCGCACGTCGCGCACCGGGAGGATTTGACGTACCTGCTCTCCGAGGTGGGGAGCGAGCTGATGGCCGGCCACGTCTATGCCGAGCGCGGCCAAAGCGCGCCGGCCGCGACGCGGGTTGACGGCGCGCTGCTCGGCGCCGAAGTCGTGCCCGACGCTTCGGGCTACTTCCGCATCAGTAAAATCTTTCCGGGCGAGAACTGGCACGACAGCTTCCGCTCGCCGCTCACCGAGCCGGGCGTCAGGGCCAAGGTCGGCGACCTCGTCGTCGCCGTTGACGGCCGCACGACGCGCGGCGTGAAGAATTTTTACGAGTTGTTGGAAGGCAAGGCGCAGCGCGTCGTGACCCTCTCGCTCAGCAGCAACGCGGACGGCTCCGCCCCGCGCGAGGAGCGCGTGCGCCCGGTGCGCAGCGAGTCGAACCTGCGCTACCTCGACTGGGTTCGGTCGCGCCGCGAGATGGTGGACAGGCTGTCGGGCGGGCGCATCGGCTACATCCACGTGCCGAACACCGCGGTCGAGGGGAACCGAGAGCTGCACAAGGGCTTTTACGCGATGGCGAACAAGGACGCCCTGCTCATCGACGACCGCTACAACGGCGGCGGCTTCATCCCCGACCGCATGATCGAGCTGTTGGAGCGCCGCCCGCTCAACTACTGGACGCGGCGCGGCACGGGCGCGACCTCCACACCCGCCTTCGCCCACAACGGCCCGAAGGCGATGCTCACGAACGGCTACGCCGGATCGGGCGGCGACGCCTTCCCCTACTACTTCCGCGAACGAAAACTCGGCCGCATCTTCGGCACGACCACCTGGGGAGGACTCATCGGCATCTCCGGCAACCCGTCGCTCGCAGACGGCGGGAGCCTGAGCGCCGCCACCTTCCGCTTCCTCGATCTCAACAACCAGTGGGTGATCGAAGGGGTGGGCGTTGACCCCGACGTGGAAGTCGTTGACCGCCCCGACGCCGTCGCGCGCGGCGAAGACCCCTCGCTCGAAGCGGCCGTCAAGTACCTGTTGGAAGAACTCCGGCGCAACCCGCCGAAGCGCCCCGTCATCCCGGCCGCGCCCGTCATGCGCCAGCAGTAACTGCGCGGCAAGAGACAAAGAAGCGGCGGGCGCGGCTCGTTTGATTGCGAGCCGCGCCCGCCGCTTCTTTGTCTGTCCGACCGCAGCGCCGCCTTCCGGCGCGAAGCGCGTTTACCCCTCGCCGCCCGACTCTTCGATCTCGGTTTCGAGCGAGCGGAGCGTCCGCTGCAACATCTCGCGGTGCGCGCGGTTGGTGGAGCGTTCGAGCTGTTCGAGCGTTCGCGAGCGTGACAAGCGCAGCGTCTCAAGCCGCTCGCGCCGCGCCCGCGCCTCCGGCGACACGTCAATCGCGGGCGCGGCCCTCTGCTTCGCGCGCTCCTCCGCCTCCTGCTCGACCTCTTCGGCCGACTTGCCCCAGCCTCTTGCCATAACTGAAAAACCGTCCGTGGTCAGTTGTCCGGTGTCCGTTGTTTGAGCTTAATAGGCTTGGCCGCCGTAATCGAGACGCGAAAGCCTGCGCAGCATGAACAACTGACTACTGACTACGGACAACTGACCACTGTCTCAATGTCCCAGCGGGCGCGCCTTCGTGCCGCCGAAGAACCAGCTCGCGCCGACCCGCAGGCGGTGCTGCCAGGTGGGCAGCCGATTCGTGTAGAGCGCGAAGCGAGCGCGCCGCGCC
>DATHBT010000123.1:0-8086 GCA_035295985.1 Pyrinomonadaceae bacterium
GGCATCGGTGCGTTTATCGAAAACAAGGCTGCGTCAGGCCGCGGCGGCGCTTCTCCCCCTCACGCCCAAAAAAAATGAAGAACCAGCCGTAAGCCGGCGCGGCCTCGCCGTGCGGCGGATGCGCTAACCGCCGAAGGTTACGAGCAGGCGGGTGAGCGCGAAGTCCTTCAACTCGTAGATAATGTAGCTTTCGTCTTCCCACCCGTGCTCGACGGTCAGCAGGAACGTCCGGCCGTCCGCCCTCAGGACTCCGAACAGTTCGACGCTGTTCCCGCGCTCCTTGCCGTCGCAGTCGGTCAGGCCGAAGCTGTCGTCGAGCATGCCGATGACGCCGTCTTTGCGTTTCAGGACCCAGCCCGCCAGGAAAGCGACGCCCTCGCATGAGCCGTCGCGCGAGCCGCGCGGCTTCTCGTAGCGCTTCTCTACCTCGACGTAATAGACGTGCGCCCCGTCGATGCCCGATCTGTCGCGGTACAGCTTCGTCGCCGTCAGCGCCACGCGCGCGCGCCGCTCACTCGATTGGGGGAACCACTCGGCCGCCCCCATGTGGCTCGGCCCAGGCTCGGCCGCGAGCCGCCTAGCCTCCGCGGCCTCCGAATGGTCGAAGGCGGATTTGACGTAGGCCAGGACGCTGCGCGCCTCTTCGCCGCCCGGCTCGATTTCGATCATGCCGTCGATCTGCAAATCGACGTTCAGCGCCAGCCCCGCGTTCTCGTGGTGCGCGTTCTTCTCGGCCTCCCGCTTTTGCGGGTAGTCGGTCACGAGTGCCCAGTTGGTCTGCGAGTGGTTCCCGATCTCGACGGTGCCCGACGTTTTGAGCGTCAGCACGGAGTCGGCCCGCGGCCTGACGTACCAGGTCGTCGGAGACTTCCCGCACTGTTGGAACCACGGCTCCGGGTGGCCGCCCAGAGATTTGGTCTGCGGCTCGTCGCCCCCGCCGCTCTGCTGCGGCGGCTCGGGCCAGGGGTTCCACCACAGCCCGTGCCTGTACTCCGCGAACGGCACGAGCGCGCCGTCGGCCCTGAGCACGCCGGCTATGAACTGCAGCGCGCCCTTGTTCTGAGCCGCGACGCGCGACTGGGCCGCGCCGCCGCCGACGGCGAGCGCGAGCAGCGCGGCGACTGTGGAGAGTGAGAGTTTCTTCATGTGCATGTGGAGCGCCTCCGTGCGAGCGGAAGTCGGGCACGCGGCGCGCGGGCGGTGGGCGCGGCCCGTACGCGCGATGCGATCAGGGGTGGGGGCTTAAGGTGTCGGCGCGGCTGCGAGTCAGCCGTATTACAGGATCGGACGCCCTTCCTCTCCGCGGCCGTCGGCGAACCAAGTCACGGCGGTGTACCTCTCGCCGCCGGTCACGGGCGTCACCTCGTGCCACAGATCGGACGGGAAGGCGACGAGGAGGCCCGGCTCGGCGACGAGCGGGAAGCCCACCTGCGCGGCGCGCGCGTCTTTGACGAGTCCGTAGAAGACGAGCGAGCCGCCGGAGAAGGTGCCGGGCGAGCCGTCGTCCGACTGCCCGTTGAGGAAGAGGACGACGGAGACGCGGCGACGCCTGAGGCGCGCCGCGACGTTCTGGCGCGGCGAGGCGTCGAGGTGTGCGCCGAAGAAATCGCCGACGCCGTAGGAGAGGAACTCCAACTCTTCGTAATCGCCGAGCGGCAGGCCGAACTTCTCTTCGAGCGCGGCCCGCAGCCCCGACAGGCGCGCCCCGATCCGCGAAGTCAGATCGTCGGGGGCGGCGAGGCGCGACGCCCTGCGCGACCGCTCGTCAACCTCCTGGTCGTCGCTGTCGCGGTAAATCGTGGCCGGCGCGCGGCCCGCGGCGGCCAGGCCGGCGACGGCGGCCCGGCACTCCTCTGCGCTCAGGAAGCCGCGGGCGGCGAAGATTCCGAGGCGCTGGAAGAAGTCGGCTCTCGGCATGCGTGAATGGTCGGAAGGCCGGGCGGCGTGCCACCGCTCAGTAGTGCTCGCTCGTCTTCTTCGGGCCGGCGAGCGGGTCGGCGGGATCGCGCGGCCCGCGCCTGCCCCTGCCGCCTTTGAAACGCTTCCTGTTCTTGCGCTCGTCAACGCCCTTGAGCGAGGCGAGCGGCCAGAGCGCGTGCTCGACGCGCGCGAGCCGCGCGCCCGTGACCGCCTCGATCACTTCGGCCGACGACTTGTAGGCCGGCGCGGCCTCGTCCAGAGGCACGCGCCCGTCCGTGTTGACGAGGACGCCGGCCGCGCGGTACTCGTCGTCGATCTGCCGCTGCGAGAGTTCGCGCACGGCCTGCCCGCGCGAGAGCCTTCTCCCTGCGCCGTGGTTGACGGAGTAGCCGCTGTTCGCCGCGCCTTCGAGGGGGCGGAGGATGTAGCTCCAGTCCTTGTTGCTGCCGGGGATGAGGACGGGGTGGCCGGTCTCCTCCCAGACCGTGCCCTTGAGCGCGGGGTGGCCGGCGGGGAAGGCGCGCGTCGCGCCCTTGCGGTGCACCCACACCTCGCCGAAGTCGGGGTGCCACTCGCGCTGCACGAGGTTGTGGCTGATCTCGTAAACGAGTTCCAGCTCGCGGCCGAAGACCTCGCGGAAGGCGTCCGCCACCTGCTCGAAGATGATCAGGCGGTTGAGGATCGCGTAGTTGCCGCCGGCCGCGACGGCGTTCAGATAGTCGCGGTAGTGGCGCGAGTCGGGCGTGAAGTAGCCGAGGTCTATGTCGGTGATCTCGTGCGGTCGCTCCTCGCGGGCCAGCTCGAAGTAGTTGGTGGCGAGGCCGTGGCCGAAGCCGCGGCTGCCGGTGTGGACTTGCAGGAACAGCGTGCCCGTCTGCTCCGAACGCTGCAACTCGATGAAATGGTTGCCGCCGCCGAGACTGCCGAGCTGTTCCAGCCCGCGCTCGGGCCTGCCCTTCCCGCCCCACGGAATCTCCCACGAATCCTCCACGGGGATGCGGTGGCGCTCCGCGCGGCTGCGGTCGAACGTCGCGCCGTACTTTTCGACGTAATACTCCGCGCCGCCGCGCACCAACTCCTGAAACTGAGACTTCGAGAGGTTGCGCAGCCTGACACTCTTACCGCCCGCGCCCATGTCCACGCGCGACATCACCGCGCGGTTAAATTCCAGACGCTTCTCCGGCGTCGCCGCCTCCGCCTCAACCTCCGAGCGGGCCGACATCATCCCGCAACCAATGTCGTAGCCTACCGGCCCCATGGCGATTGAGCCGCCGTCGCCGTCGGTGATGAGGACACAGCCGACGGGGACGCCGTAGCCGTAGTGCGTGTCGGGCGTGATCACGACGAGGCGGACGCGGGGGAAGCGCGTGGCGTTGACGATCTGGCGGTAGAGCGTCTCCTCGGCGTCCGCGAGGAGCGAGGGCGTGAGGAAGAGGCGGACGGGCACGTCGCCGGTGTCTCCGGTCTGTAGCTCGTAGTAGCCGAGATCGTTCCAGCGGGCGAGTTGCTTCCAGTTGTCGGCGTTCCTGAGTGTCCTGGCAACTTTGAGTGCCTTAGCGTCCGACGCTTGCTCGTTCATGCCCGAATAGTCCTCGCGCGACGCGCGGCCGAAGCGCGTGCGTCGCGGTCTTCCCTCGACAGATTTTGGCGGGGGCTTGCTCTCTCGCGGGCCTCAGTTTACACGAACCCCGACGGAGAGTTTAAGGAAGGACTCGCGGTACTTCGCCATACGTTCGGGATCGGTGAACCCGTCGTTTTTGAACTTGTCGGAATGATTCTTTAAAGGCTCCCTAATGTCACCGATTTTAGCGTTAACGAGTAACCACGAAGTGTTACCCGGCGAGCGCACGATGTTTCCGGCGAAGAGGTCTTTATCGTTAATATGTTTGGCGTCCCACTGTTGAATCGCGGCGAGCGCGACGAGGACGGATTCAGGAATCCGCTCTTCGGTCGTTGGCTCGTCAGTCTCCTCCGGCTTGACGCCGAAGAGGCGCTTGACGGCGACGGCGAGTTGCGACAAGTAGGACTTGCGCTCGGTCTGCCGGCGCTGGCGCATGGCGAGGAAGCGGACGCGGTTCATGAAACGCTTGATCGAGCGGGGCGTCCGCAGCTTCGAGTAGATGACCGGGTGCCAGATACGCAGCGCGTCCTCGAACTCTTTCGAGTCTTTGACGACGAGATCGGGCTGGCGCGAGAGCAGCCACGCGCAGGCGGCAGCCGCGAGCGCGACGAACAGGATCAGTGCCCAGTAGTCGGTCAGACTGCGGCGCGCGGCAGTGGGTTGGATCAGTTCGGCCGTCTGCGTGGCCTTGCGCGCCTCGTCCTCGTCGGGCGTCGGCGCGGGCGTCGCCGTCGGGGTCGGACTCGACGCGGTGTCGCTCGCGCGTGAAGGTGTCGCCGTCGTGGCGGGCGTCGGCGCGGGCGTTGGCGTGGTGGCGGCGGGCGGCGGGGTCGGCGTCGCGGCGGGCTGGAGCAGTTCTGCGAGTCGGGCGCTGCCCCAGAACCAGCCCAACAGCAGGACTGCTACGGCCGCGAGCAGCAGACCGAATCGCTCGCCGAGCGACTTGAGACGTTGCCGCCCTTCGCGCTCGCGAGGTGCTTCGGCACGCGCCCCGGCCAGCAGCTCGCGCGCCTGATCGAGCGTCGGCTGCGGCACGGGCACTTCGATGTTGATTAGCTTGTCGAGGTACTGGCGCGCGAACTCCGTCTGCCGGCGCACGGCCTCGACCCGTCCGGCCAAGGTCTTATCGTCCGCCTCGGCCGCGCCCTCCTTCGCGTCCACGCCCGCGTCCGCGAGCGCCGCCTCGGCCACGTCCTTGAAGCTGTTGCCGACGCTGCGCTCGACGCGCTCGCGCGCCATCCCCAAAACGACGAAGCAGTCGCCGGAGGTGACGAGGAAGTTGACGGCTTCGAGCACTTCAAGGACGTTCTCGGGCCGGCAGCGGTCGAGATCGTCTATGAAGATGATCATGTTGCGGACGCCGAGCGCGCGCGTCACGTCCGCGAACTCGGCGGCGAACTTCTGGCGGAAGCTGGTCTGCGCGTCGAGGTCGCGCAGGCGCAGGCCCGAAGTCGAGGCGAGCAGGCTGGCCGGGTTGACGCCGAAGGCGGTCACGCCCTTCCAGATCGTCACCGTGAGGCTGACGAGGCTCACGAGGAAGGCGAGGAGCGGCGCTTTACTAGCCGTCTGGCCGGTTGACGTGGCCGCGCCGCCGGCCGACGAGAAGAGCGCGCCGACCGTGTGCTTCAAACTCTCGAAGCTCGCCGTGAGATCGCCGCGGCTGCGGTAGGCGTAAGCGAGCAGCGCGGCCGAGACGAAGAGGACGATGAGGACGGGCAGCCAATGGCGCGCGCCGCGAAGCCTGAGCAGTTGCGCGCGGAAGCTGACGCCGCGCGGAGTCCACCAGCGGGGCACGGCCTGCAAGCGTATGTTTTGGAGGAGCGACGCCAGCAGGTGCTCCTCCTTCTGGTGGTGCCAAGCGTTGAACCAGACGGGCCGGAACTTCCACCCGCGCAAGTCCGCGCGGAGCAAATTCATCAAAGAACTTTTCCCCGTGCCCCACTCGCCCGTGATCGCGATGGTCAGCGGCGGCACGGTCTTCTCGTTACGCAGAAACCGCGACAGCCCGAACGCGAGCGACCGAAACTCCAGCGGATCGGGGTCGCCCACTTCGAGCGGCCGGTCGGAGACGAGCACGTCCGCGACAGACTCCTCCGCCTGCGGCTCTTCCTTGCGCGGCCTACGCACGGCCGGCACGAGCAGCAGCCCCACCACCAGCCAACTCGCGTAATACCACGGGGGCCACGACCTGCGCCATTCCGGCTGCGGCGCTCTGCTCTCTCGGGTCAGACGCACCCAGTTCTCACCGCCGTCCGACGTGCCGAGGATTAACCCATCGTGCCCAACGGCCCACCCCGTCTGCTTGTCCAAGAAGCCAAGGCCGTTGAGCCGCGTCCGCGTTCCGCTATACTGCTGCCGCCACGTCTGGCCGCCATCGCTTGAATGGAGGATCGTCCCGCCGTCGCCGACGATCCAGGTGAGGCCGGGCTTTAAGTCCTCGCTGTAGACCATCACGGAATGTAAGCTGGCGGTTATGCCGACCGACACCTCACGCCAATGATTATCTTCAAAAATGAAAATCCGCCCGCCGTCGCCGACGGCCAGTATCCACTTGGGTTGTGAGTCGATAATGAAAGTTAAGTGATTGATGCGACACGGGCAGCCGGGAAAATCTATCTCGGACGGGGAAAAGGAGGCGGCGTTGGGCCTGAGAGAACTGAGCAGACTGTGCTCTTGTATTGAGCCTACATTAGACAGTTCGTACACGCGAAACTGGCGGCGGCCGTCACTTCTGGCCCGACCTGGAGTCGCGCTCGCGTCATAAAGAATGTTCCCGGCTGCCCTGCCTCCGATAAAAGCCGACGCCCGCGAACCGTCTTCCGTGGGTATGAACTCAGTTACAGTTAACAACGAAGTTTCATCCGGCTCTGCCGGATACGGGATCAATCCGGCCTGCCAAGTGCGGCCGCCATCCTGCGTGGAAAAGATCGTGCCGCGCCTTTGCCCGGCCACCCACCCGTACTGCCGGTTTTTAAAGACGACTGCGACCAAGTCTTCCTGCGCCGAGGCGGGTGTCGTGGAGGCGGCGGGCGTCGGGGAAGGTGGCTGGCCCGCGCCCGGGGACGCAGTGGCCGTCGGCGCGGGGCCAAGCGTGATCTGCTGCTTTACCCAAGTGCGGCCACCATCATTGCTATGAACGATGACGCCGCGGTTGCCTACGGCCCAGATGTGCTGTGCGTCCGCGGCGTGGACGGCTCTCAGGTCGATGTCGATTGACTGGAGCGGCGGATCGGACTCGACGGGGATGAAGAACCACTCTGCCCAAGAAGGGGTTACAAGCAGGGACGACTGCCGCGCAGTCTGGCGGCTCGCGACGGCGGTCGCCGCGATGGATGTGATCAGGGCGGCGGCAATCCACGCGAGGCGCGTGAGTATCACAGCGTGGGGGGCATTCAATCGTGAGGATCCTGCCCTGGTCATAAGCTCACTTAAGTGCCGGAGCATATGCGCGTCCGGTAGCATAAGTCAACGCACTTTCGGTGGGTGTCGGGCCTACCAAGTAGGGGTTAGCCGTACGCGGCGAGTGAGAGCGCGCTCCGGCGAGCGGTCTCGTCCGGGGTGTCACCCTCGCGGACGGGCACGCGCACAGGCGCGAGGGCGTAAGAGGGGCGGCGCGCGTCGTAGAGTGCGCGGGCCTGGTGGACGTCGCGCGCGAGGGGTCGTTCGGCCGACTCAACCTCGCCGGTGATTCGACGCCAGCAGAGATCGAACGGGGCGTCGAGCCAGACGGCGAGGCAGCCGCGCTCCGCGACGAGCGCGCGGTTCACCGCGACCGCCCACGTGCCGCCGCCCGTGGCGACGACGAGCGGCCCGTCGTACGCGAGCGCGTCGGCGAGCGCTCGCGACTCGATCTCGCGGAAGCGCGCCTCGCCTTCCGCCTCGATGATCGCGGCGGGCGTGCGGCCCTCGCGCTCGCGGACGAGTTCGTCCGTGTCGGCCATCTGGCAGCCGAGCAGGGCGGCGAGCGCGCGCGCGACCGTCGTCTTGCCCGCGGCCATGAAGCCCGTGATGACGACGCGGGCGTGCCGCTCGCGTCCCGGCCCGTTCGTGTCGCGCTCTCTCATCTGACGGCGATTGATTCGAGCAGGGGGAAGAATTCGGGGAAGGAGACTGAGGCGCACTCCGCGCCCTCGATCTCCGTGTCGCCGCGGGCCGTCAGCGCGGCGACGGCCGCGGCCATCGCGACGCGGTGGTCGCCGTAGGAGCGCACGAGCGCGCCGCGCAAGCACACGGGGCCTGCGACCGTCAGGCCGTCCTCGTGCTCCTCGACCTCCGCGCCCATCGCGCGCAGGTTCGCGACCGTCGCGCTGATGCGATCAGATTCTTTGACGCGCAGCTCCGCGGCGTCGCGAATCTCGATGCCGCCCTCGACGCGCGTGCCCGCGACGGCGAGCACGGGCAGCTCGTCGATGAGCGCGGCCGAGAGCGCGCCACCGACGCGGTTCGCGCCCGCATTCGTTGGCGCGAGAATGCCCGTGCCGCGCACGCTGACGTCCCCCGCGGGTTCGTTCGACTCTTCGCGCTCGTCTGCGACGGCCACGTCCG
>DATHBT010000124.1:0-7699 GCA_035295985.1 Pyrinomonadaceae bacterium
CACACCCGTGAAAAGAGCTTTACTCGCCGCCGCCCTCGTGCTCGTTGCCGCCGTCACGGCATGGCCCCAGACGAAATCGGGCGGCGCCTCGGAGCAGCCGCAGACAAAGAAGCCGATCACCAGGAACGGGCTGGTGCGGGCCGTTCGCATCAACGGGCTGACGGTGGCGGAGTTAGTCCAGCAGATCGAGACGCGCGGCGTCGATTTCGAGCTGACCGCGGATGCCGAGCAGGAACTGCGCGAGGCCGGCGCGCGCCCCGAAGTGATCGCCGCCGTCCGCGCCAACTACCGGGGCGCTCCGGCCCGGCCCACCCCGCCCCCGGCCGCGCCGTCGGACAGTCCCGCCGCCCAGCCCCGGCAGCCGGATAAACGCCCGACTGTCCCCGCGCCCCCGCCCGCACGCCTCGGCACGGCCAGCTACCACGCCCTCGTCATCGGCAACAACGCCTACCAGTTCATGGAGAAGCTCAGGACGGCGGAGGCCGACGCCCGCGCCGTCGAGGCCGTGCTGCGCGAGAAGTACGGGTTCGAGACCCGGCTGCTCCTTAACGCCACGCGTCAGGAGATCGTCTCGGCGCTCAACTCCTACCGGCGCGCGCTCCCGGAAGACTCCAACCTGCTCATCTACTACGCAGGGCACGGCATCCACGACCGCGAGGCCGATAAGGGCTACTGGCTACCCGTGGACGCGCGGCGCGACGAGAACACCAACTGGATCAGCGCCGACGACATCACCACGAACACCAAGGTGATCCCGGCTAAGCACCTGCTGATCGTCTCCGACAGTTGCTACTCCGGGACGATCTATCGCGGCCTCGAGGCTTCGCTCGGCGCGCCTTCGGGGCGGGAGCGGTTTTTGCAGAAGATGATGAGCAACAAGGCCCGAATGCTGATGGCGAGCGGCGGCAACGAGCCGGTGGCCGACGGCGGCGCGGGCGGGCATTCCGTCTTCGCGGGCGCGCTGCTGCGCGGGCTGGAGGAGATGGAAGCGGACGTGTTTACGGGGGCCGAGCTGTTCCGCGAGTACGTTCAGGAGCGCGTCGCCGGCCGCGCCAACCAGACGCCCGAGTACAACCCCTTACGCAACTCCGGCCACGACGGCGGCGACTTCGTCTTCAGGCGCAAGCGCTAAAACAGCGCCCCGCCCGCGGACGCAACGACGTCAGGCGCGGCGCACGAGTCCGGTCAGCCGCCTGAGTCCCACCGCCAGCGCTCAAGCCTTCTGAAGCCCGCCTTCGATCCGAACGGGCGCCCCTCGCCTCAGGCGGCCCTGCGCTTACGGCCGAAAATCCACGCCACGAAGATCGAGAGCGCGTAGAGGACCATCATCGGCGCGGCGAAGAGCATCATGTTGGGAACGTCGGCCGTGGGCGAGAGCACCGCCGCGGCGACGAGGATGACGACGAGGGCGATGCGCCAGACGCGCACCAGCATCCCGGCCGAGACCAGGCCGATGCGCGAGAGCACGTAGGTGACGGCCGGCATCTGGAAGACCAGCCCCATGCCGAGCATGATCAGGATGATGAAGTCGAAGTAGTCGGCCGCGTTGAGGAAGAGGCGGAAGTTTTCGCCGACGCCCAGCAGGTACTCGATGGCCGGCGGGAAGATAACGTAGTAGGCGAAGGCCGCGCCGGCGACGAAGGCGAGCGACGAGAGCACGACAAAGGGGAGCGCGTAACTGCGCTCGTGCGGGTAGAGGCCCGGCGCGACGAAGGCCCAGATTTGCCAGAGCAGGAAGGGGACGGACAGGCAGACGGCCGCGTAGAGCGAGACCTTGACGTAGAGCGAGAACGGCTCGACCGCCGTGTGTACGACGAGCCGGTCGTCTATGCCCGGCAGCGCGTCCGCGGGCAGCTTCGGATCGTAGGGCAGGCGCACGCCTTTCGGGATGACGGTGTTGCCGGCGAACAGCGGCTCGTCGGTGAACAGGCCGGTCTGCCCCTGCGAGTCGCGCGCGACGCGCGCGAGCACGCTCGTCCCCGGCGGGATGATGCTCTGGCCGAGTTTCGTCGCGTCGGCGAAGACGTAGCGGCCCGCGTCGCCTTCATTTAAAGAGCTGAGCGGGAGGACGGCCTCGCCGCCCGTCAGACCGCCTAGGGGGAGCTGGCGGCGCTGCGCGTCGGCGAGCGCGACGCGCACGGGGCGGGCGAGGAAGTTGTAGAGCTGATCGGAGACCCACCAGCAGAGGAAGAACGCGGTAAAGACGAAGAGGGTGGAGCGGACGAGGCGGCGGCGCAGCTCGTCGAGGTGTTCGAGGAAGGACATCTGGCCGCCGGCCGGGCCGTCAGCCTCTTCCTCGCGCCCCTCGTCGGCGCGCTCCGGTTCTAGGAGTGTGGAGGCCATCGCGTTGCGGCGCGGCTCACAGCCAGTCGGACTTGCCGAGCTGTTCCTGGCGCGGCGCGGGTGACTCTGCGGCAGGCTGCGCCGTTTCCGGCTGCGGCGACTCGACTTCGGGCCGCGCGTCCGCCGACTCGTAGGACGAGCCGCGACGGCCGCGCGCGACGGAGTTCTCGCTCTCGAAGACGAACGGGGCGCTGTCTTCTTCACGCTCCGCCGCCGCGGAGCTTTCGGCCGCGACGGCGGGGGCGGAATCGTTCAGGCGCGGCCGTTCGGTCGCGCGTTCCAGCTCGACCTCGCGCTCCCAGGTCCGCTTGAAGTCGTCGGAGGCCCGCCGGAACTCGTTCATGCCTTTGCCGATCTTACGGCCGATGTCCGGCAGCCGGCGCGGCCCGAAGACCACCAGCGCGACCACGAGGATCAGCAGCAGCTCCGTCGTCCCGATTGATTCGAGGAAAAGTAGCGTCACTTCGTTCAGCAGTTTTCAGTTTTCAGTTTTCAGTTTTCAGCCAAGCAGTTCGTCTTAACTGAAAACTGAAAACTGAAAACTATTCCTCCCCGTAGTCCGGCGGGTAGTAGATCACTTCGACCGCCTGGCCCGACACGCCCTTCGTGTAGAAGGAGACGGTGCGGTCGCGGTGCTCCTTGATCTCGCGCCCCTCGCGGCGCGCGGCCTCCTCCAGCTCCTCGCGCGTCTCGACTCTCAGGCCGATGTGCGGCGGGTGCTTCGATCCGGGCGGCAGCAGCGCCACGCCGAAGCCGCGCGGGTCGCGCAGCATCGCCCAGTCCTCGTACATCGTCTCGACCCGGAAGCCGATCCGCTCGTACTCGCGCGCGTCTCTGTGCAAGTCCTCGCAGCGCACCGCGATGTGATCGACCACCCCGCCGAAACGCGCCTCAGTCTGTTCTGCCATCACTCAACCTCAAGTGAAGCTGTTAGCTGTTAGCTGTTAGCTGTTAGCAAAACCAAATCACAAAGCGCGTTACGTAAACTGGAAGCTTCTCTTCCGGCTAATAGCTAATAGCTAACAGCTAACAGCTAACAGCTAACAGCTACTATTTCCACGCTTCGCCGAAACGCTCGCTAAACGCGATGCGGTCGAGCGGGAGGCGGCCGGGGTAGGCTTTGTCGGGCTGCTCGGCGCGGCCGATGGCGAGGAGCGCGACGACCTCTCCCTCTTCGGGTATGCCGAACTCGCGCTTAACGGCCTCGGCGTCGAAGCCCTCCATCGGCGCGGTGTCGAAGCCGTAGGCCTCGGCCACGTACATCATCGTCGTCATCGCGATTGCGGTGTGGCGGTTGACCCACGTCGGCATGTGCTGCATGCCTTCGAGGAACTGGAACGCGCCCGCCTTGTACTGCTCGACGTTGTCGGGGCGGCCCGCTCCGCGCTCCGCGCCCTCGCGGAAGACCTCGTCGGCCGTGCGCTTCCACTCCTCCTTCATCCCGACGAAGATGACGACGACGGGAGCCTCGCCCACCTTCTCCTGGCCGAAGGCGACCGACTTGAGGCGCTGGCGGTTCTCCGCCTCGCGCACGACGACGAAGCGCCACGGCTGCAAGTTATACCCCGAAGGGGCCTGCGCCGCGAGCCGCAGGATCGCGGTCAGGTATTCTTCGGGCACCTCCTCGTCCGTGAAGTGGTTGCTCGCGCGCCGTTCGAGCAGCACATCCGTGAACGGCTTGAGCGGCCGTCCGTCGGGCCGCGACTGCGGCAGATTGGTGGGCTTGTCCTCCACGTCAAACACCCCCTGATAGTTCTAGGTTGGATCGCCTGAACGCCCATTGTAGCGCGCGCCGGCCGCCGGGCAAAAGACGCGTTGAAGCTATTAGCTGTTAGCCGGAGGAAATTAGTCAACAGCTTTCATTTCCATCTCGGTTCTGGTTTTGCTAAAAGCTAACAGCTAAAAGCTAACAGCCTTTTCGGAGGTCTCTGATGAGCACGGAAACGCCTCGCATCGTCTCGCTGCTTCCGTCGGCGACGGAGATCGTCTGCGCGCTCGGCCTGGCCGACTCGCTCGTCGCCGTCACGCACGAGTGCGACTACCCGCCCGAAGTCGTCGGCAAGCCGGTCGTGACCGCGAGCCGCATCTCACACCAGACGATGACGAGCGCCGAGATAGACCACGCCGTCCGCTCGCAGCTCGACGGCCACGGCTCGATCTACGATCTCGACGAAGGGCTGCTACGCGAACTCAAACCCGACCTCATCATCACGCAGGAGCTGTGCGAGGTCTGCGCCGTCAGCTACAAAACGGTCGAGCGCGCGGCGCGCATGTTCGACGCGGGCGTGCGCGTCGTCTCGCTCGAGCCGCACACCATCGAAGACATTTTCGGCAACATCCGAACGGTCGGCCAGCTCACGAACCGCGAGGCCGAAGCCGACGCGGTCGTCCGCGACCTGACGACGCGGCTGGACGCCTTGGCGCTCGCGCTCACCGAAATCCAGACGCGCCCGCGCACGCTCGTCCTCGAATGGATTGAGCCGCCCTTCGCGCCCGGCCACTGGGTTCCCGAACAGGTCGCCTTCGCGGGCGGTGACCCCTCGTTCGGCCGCGCCGGAGAATCCTCGCGCACGACCAGCCCGGAAGAGATCGCGGCCTACGGCCCCGAACGGATCGTCCTCGCGCCCTGTGGCTACTACAAGGAGGACACCCTCCGCGCTCTCGAATCGGCGCGACTCCCCTCCGGCTGGCACGAACTCGCGGCCGTGCGCGCGGGCGAGGTCTGGGCGGTTGACGCGACCAGTTACTTCAGCCGGCCCGGCCCGCGCGTTGTGCGCGGCGCGGAAATCCTCGCGCGCGTCATCCACCCCGACATCTTCGGCGCGCCCGAAGAGCACGAGGCCGTGCGCGTGCCGGCGGAGTTGATGAGAGCCTAATGGCCCGCACGAAGAAAGAGAAGACCGGCACGCCCACCGGGACGCCCGGCGCGAGCGGCGCGCTCGAAGCGTTCGCGCGCGTGGCCGAACGGGTCGCGGCGACGACGAAGAAGCTTGAGAAGGCCGCGCTCCTGGGCGAATACTTCCACACGCTCTCGGACGAAGACCTGGTGCGCGCTGCTCGCTTCTTCGCCGGCCACCAGTTCGCCCTGAACGACCCGCGCACGACGAACGTCGGCGGCGGGATGCTGCGCGACGCGATCGGCGAGGTGACCGGGTTGGACGTGGAGAACCTGCGCCCGCGCTACGTGCGCCTGGGCGACTCCGGCGAGGTGGCATACGAAGCGTTCGAGGAGGCCGGGCGCGGGCGTGCGGTCAAACCCGCCTTCACGCTGGCCGAGGTGGAAAACCTCGTCGGGCGGCTGAGCGAGACGCGCGGGACGAAGAACAAGAGGGAAGTGCTCGTCGAGGCTTTGCGGCGCGCGACGCCGCTCGAAGCCAAGTACGTCGTGAAACTCCTCGTCGGCGACCTGCGGATCGGGTTGCAGGAGGGGCTTGTCGAAGACGCGTTGGCGCGCGCGTTCCAGCGTAAGCTCGCCGACGTGGCGCGCGTGAACATGTTCGTCGGCGACATCGGCGAGACGGCCGTGCGCGCGCGCCGAGACGATCTGGCCGGCGCGCGGATGCGCCTCTTTCACCCGATCAAGTTCATGCTGGCGACGGCGGCGGCCGATCCGGCGGACGTGCGGCGCACGATGCCCGAAGAGTTCTTCGTCGAGGACAAGTTCGACGGCATACGCGGGCAGGCGCACGTCGAGGGGGGCCGCGTCGCGCTCTACACCCGCACGCTCGACGAGGTGACGCACCGCTTCCCGGAGCTGGTCGGGCCGCTTGAGCGACTTCGGACGGACGCCATCCTCGACGGCGAAATCCTGCCCGCGCGCGGCTCCCAGATTCTGCCGTTCGCCGAGTTGCAAAAGCGTCTCGGCCGAAAGACCGTGAGCGACGAGCTGCTAACGGAAGTGCCCGTCGTCTTCGTCGCCTACGATCTGCTCTACACGCGGGGCCGCGTCCTCTTCGACGCGCCTCTGTCGGAGCGACGCCGCGCGCTCGAAGAGTTGATCGCGGGCGCGGTCGGCGCGATGGACGATAGTGAGTGGGCCGCTAAAAACGCGGGGACGCTCCGGCTGTCGGAAGCGAGGCTGATCGGCGACGCCGACGAACTGGATGCCGAGTTTGAGGCGGCGCGCGCGCGTGGCAACGAGGGGCTGATGATCAAAGACCCGCGCGCGACCTACAAGCCGGGCAAGCGCGGCCGGGAGTGGCTGAAGTTGAAGCGCGCGCTCGCAACGCTCGACGTGGTGGTGACGGCCGTCGAGGTCGGCCACGGCAAGCGACGCCACCTGTTGTCCGATTACACCTTCGCCGTGCGACGCTCCGAGGACGACCCGGAGCTGCTGAACGTGGGCAAGGCTTACTCAGGCTTAACCGACCTGGAGCTGGCGGAGCTGACCGAGTGGTTCCGCGCGCACACCGTGCAGGAGTTCGCGCACGGGCGCGTCAGAACCGTCGAGCCGCGGATCGTTCTGGAGGTGACGTTCGACCGCGTGCAGGAGTCGAAGCGACACAAGAGCGGCTACGCGTTGCGCTTCCCGCGCATCCTGCGCGTCCGCGCGGACAAGACGCCCGCGGAGATCGACACGCTCGAAGCGGTGCGCGCACTGGTTCAGAGGGACGGCGCGAGAGAAGATGACGGGGCCGGGTGAGGCGCGCGCGTTAAGCGTGTGAAGGAACGCGGGCCGGGGAAGTCGCCGGCATAAAACGCGGGGCGCGGAGTCGTCGAACTCCGCGCCCCGCGAGTGTAAACGTTTGACGCCGTCTCGGCGGCTCGGCCGCCGCTACCTGATCACGTCGAAGAGGACTGCGCCGCCGCGACTCGCGCCCTGCCGGCGCTTCGAGCGTTTTTGCCGCTTGCCCTTGTCGCGCTCGCCATTCCTTTCGTCGCGGCCCGACGCGGCCACGTCCGGCCGCTCGTCGCCCACGTTGCCGAGAGGGTTGCCGAGCGCGGAGGCCGCTAACGCTTCCCTGTTGCCGACCGCCGCCGTGTCAGGTGAGACGTTGCTTGCGCGCCTCGCGTCTCGCGGCACGCGCGAGTCGTCGATCTCTTTGGGCGCCGGCTGCGCGGCTGTCTTCTCCGCGTCGGCGGCCGTGTCGGTAGCAGTCCCGGCTGTCGCCTCGCCGGTCGCAGGGGCGGTCTGTGCGGCGTCGTCCCGTTTGTAGATGCCGGCGGCGGCGACCGCGGCCACGAGCGTGGCGGCGAGGAGCAGCGCGAGCGGCCACGAGCGGCGGAACTGCGGCGAGCGGACGGTGTCGCGCCAGCCGCCCGCCGCCCAGGTTGCGAAGCGCCGACGACGCGCGACCTCTTCGAGCGGCACGACGGGCGCGGCCGTGCGGGCCGAATGCTCGTCGAAGAGCGGGGC
>DATHBT010000125.1:0-12180 GCA_035295985.1 Pyrinomonadaceae bacterium
GGCGATACCGGGCCGGCAGGCTCCCCCACACGAAGGAGAGAAAAAATGAGCAGAGTCGTCGAAGAGCCTCAGACCTACGTGGTCGTCGGGCAGAAGTACGCCTACGCCACCGCCTCGCTTATCCTCGGTTTGGCCTGCTTCGTTAACCTCGCCGGGATGGAGAAGGCCGCCCTCGCCGTCGCATTCGCCTGGCTGGCGCTCAGGCGGACGCCCCCGCCCGCGCTCGAGCAGAGACGACTGTGGGCGCAGGCGGGACTTGCCCTGGGCGGGGCCGTGCTCATCATCGTCCCGACGATCATCATCATCTATTTCGATAGACTCCGAGACCTGCTAGAGCTGATCGTGAGACTCGGCGAAGGTAGGTGAAGGCAGGGCGCGTTGCTTTCCACGGCATTAGTGCGCCCGCGGCGATACCGGGCCGGCAGGCTCCCCCACACGAAGGAGAGAAAAAATGAGCAGACTGCTTAATCCCCGACGCTTCTTACTTCTCTGCGCGTCCTTAACCTTCCTCTCCCCCGCGCTGAGGGCGCAAGAGGGCGGGCCTTTCGCCGCCGAGGAAGTCGCCATCAAGACGAACGGCTACACCCTTGCAGGCACCCTCCTCCTGCCCCGGAAGGCACCGCTGCCCGCGCCGGCCGTCGTGATGATCACGGGCTCCGGCCAGCAGACGCGCGACAGCCAGATCCCGATGCCGGGGCTGGAAGGCTACCGGCCCTTCAAGCAGATCGCCGAGCACCTTGCTGCGCGCGGGATCGCCGTCCTGCGGGTGGACGACCGGGGCGTCGGCGGCTCGACCGGGAAGGAGACGCTGGAGAGCGCCACGACGTCCGGCTTCGCCGACGACACGAGGGCGCAGATTGCTTTCCTGCGCGGCAGGCGCGAGATCGACCCCGACCGCATCGCCTTAGTCGGCCACAGCGAGGGCGGCTCCATCGCCCTGATGGTGGCGTCCTCCGACCCGCGCGTCCGCTGCGTGGTGCTCATGGGGGCGATGGGCAAGACGGGGCTGGAGGTGAACCTGGAGCAGCAGGAGTACGCGCTCTCGCAAGCGCCGGGCTTCACCGAGGAGCGTAAGGCGCAACTGCGCGAGCAGCAGCGGCAGATACTACGCGCCGTCGTCGAAGGCGGCGACGTCTCCGCGATGCCCGCCGACTTCCGGCGCTTCCTGCCGTGGTTCAAAGAGTTCCTGACGTTCGACCCCCTGCCGCTCGTCCGCCGCCTCCAACAGCCCGTACTGATCCTGCAGGGGGGGCTCGACAGGCAGATAACACCTGAGCACGCGTCGCTGCTCGAACGCGCGGCCCGCGGCGGGGGCAACCGCGACGTACAGTCTCGCGTTTTCCCGAGACTTAATCACCTGTTCCTGCTCGCAGAGACTGGGGCGTGGAGCGAGTACTCGTCGCTAGTCACCACGTCTTTGAGTGATGACGTGCTAGACACCCTGGGCGGCTGGCTGACGCCGCGCCTCCAGCGCGGTAAGAAGAAACTCAACGGGGCGGAGAGAGCGGGTTGAAATAAAGTAATGAGTGGAGTCAGCCCGGGAGCGTCTGCCTTATCCCGGCATGCACCCGACCGCCGAAGTTCGTCGAGAGCCCCTTCGGCATCGCCGCATAACGGAACTCACTATCTGACCTCTTCTCGTCTCTGAGTATTTCTCGCAACACGACCCCTCTGCAGGCAATGTTGCAAAAATAGCTTTTGAAGTATCATCCCGCCTGAACGCTCTCTGTACTATTCTCATAAAGTTTATCAGTGCAGGGGACTCCCCACTATGGAATTTCTCGCGCCGGGCGAATCGTACGGGCATCATATAACGCGCGCCAGCCTATCCGGGGCAGGCTGAAGATCAAGTTTCTGTAGGCTAATGTCGGAACTATCGAGTAGAGGGGAGTGCATGGAAGACGCAGGGGGCCACGCTGGAGGCGGTGCCATTACGCTGACCTCGCAGGCCGGCGCGCCGTTCCCCTTTACAGTAACTATTACGGTAGCGACAGACCCGAATAATCCGCAGCTCTCGTTTAAAGTTACGGGAGTCGATCCGGTTTCCCGCTCGTTGAAGACACGCGATTACCATCTCGCGGGCAGGGAGCATAAGTCTTACACTCAGTTATTCGGTAGCTTGGCGCGTGATTTTGGCTGCCGCCCCCCGCGGAAGCGGCTACAGACCCCACGGCCCGCCTCTGGCGCTAAATACCGTCCGCTTATCACAAAGAACTTAGGGCCACGGGTTCTATACGGTTACGGGGACCCTGCAGTCCTATCTGTGAGGGACAATCATGGCGGGCGAAGCTGGTACTACCTTCTCGTTACGTCGAACGACGCGCCCGAATCATTCCCCATCATCCGCTCGCCAGATCTGGTGAGTTGGGAATTGGTAGGCTTCGTCTTCCCGGAGGGAAGGAAGCCGAAGTGGGCGGTTGACGGCGAGCGCGTGAGCGACTACTGGGCCCCGGAGATGCACTTCGTCGGAGGCGAGTTCAGGGTCTACTTCGTGGCCCGCGACAAAAACAGCCATTCCCTTTCAATCGGTGTGGCGAAGTCCGCCGCCCCCGAAGGGCCGTTCGCCGCCGCGGAGGAGCCTCTACTCAGCGGTAACGTTATCGATCCCCACCTCTTTGTCGAGGACGACGGCGCCGCCTTCTTGTACTGGAAGGAAGACAATAACGACATCTGGCCCAGCCGCCTTAACGCCCTGTTCTACGAGCACCCGCAACTCGTAGCCGAGCTTTTCCCCCTTAAGGAGGATCAGGTCACCTCATCCCTGATGCACACGCTGTGGCCGTGGATCAGGGCACTTGAGCCGATGGAACGCTTCTTCGTTCAGCACACTTTGATCGAAGCCGTCACCTGCGAATTTTCCGCCTTTCGAGGACTGCTGGCAGGGTCGTGCCACGAGCGGAGAGGCGCTGACATCGAGGACGCAGTCAGAGACATCCTGCGGGCCATGAAGACGCCGGTCTACGCCCGGAGGGTGTCGCCCGACGGCGCGAGCCTCGTGGGGGAACGGACGAAGGTCATTGAAAATGATCAGGTTTGGGAGGCGCACCTGATTGAGGGGGTGTGGTTGACGAAGCAGCGGGGAAGATATTACCTGTTCTACGCCGGGAATGACTTCTCGACAGACCTGTACGGCGTCGGCGTTGCTATCGCGGATTCCCCCCTGGGCCCTTTTAGGAAGATGGCCGGGCCACTCCTCGGATCGACGGCGGATTGGCACGGGCCAGGCCACCCTTCGGTCGCAACAGGCCCAGAGGGCGAGCCGCTGCTCTTCCTCCATGCCTTCTTTCCTGGCCGGACGGGCTATAAGGAGTTTCGAGCACTGCTCGCCGTGTCCATCGCGTTCGAGCAGGATCGCGTACTGTTGCGGTAGGCTATCTGGCACGGCGGCGCGCGCTGACGCCGTGTTCCTGTGGGGGCGGGCGGCCCTTAGGCTCTCCACTCAAGGGCGTATCTGGCAGCCGTCGCCACGGCGTCCTCAAGCCCCCACTGCCGACCCTCCAAACGGGCCCCCTCGAACTCTTCGTCGGTTATCCCCTGCACGGCGGCGCTCGTCAGCGCTTCATTTATCTTGTCCTCGCGGTAAGCCGTTTGCGGCTGCGACATCCGCGCTTTGATGCCTTCGCGGATGGCCTCCGCGGCCCCGAACAGGCGCGCCGCCCTCTTCGGCTGCCCGACCATCGTGGCGACCTGTGCCACCCCGTCCAAGCAGTCGGCGACGAGCTGTTTGCGGCCGATCTTCTGGTGCAGCGCGAGACTGTCGTAGAAAAGTGCGGCCGCCCGCCGTGCCGCCCCTTCGGCCAGGGCGACGTGACCCAGCCGCTTGGTGGATTCGGCGTAGCCCCACTGGTTACCCTCCTCCCGGTGCATCTCCGAGGCGCTGATCAGCGCCTGTTTGGCGGTGATGTACTCGCCGGTGCGGAAGGCCAGGTTGCCGAGGTTGCCGGTCGTCAGGCCCTCACCCCAGCGGTCGCCCAGCTCCCGCCAGACGGCCAGGCTCTTAATGAAATTGGAGCGGGCGTTGTCCAGCTCGTTCGCCTCCACACACACGTTTCCCAGATCGTTGAGCGCGAGGGCCAGGCCCCACTTGTCGTCCACCTCACGGAACAGCTCGGCGCACGCCTGCTCGTCGGCGCGCGCCGCCTCGATCCGATCCTGGTTGAGCGCGACCATCCCGCGGATGATGAGGGCGTAGCCGAGCCGCCGCCTGTTGCCGAGCTTCCCCCAGACCTCGACGCTCTCGTTGAGCCACGCCCACGCCTTCTCGTAGTCGCCGTGCAGGAAGGCCAATCCGCCGACACAGTACAGGGCCATGCCGAGGCTCTCGCTCTCGGCCTTCAGGCGCGGCCGGGCCTGTGCCAGAACCGCCTCGGCCAAATTCCTGCCCTCGGTCAAATAGTCGCGCAGGTTCCAGAACCAGAACATGTTCCCCACGATCTGCAGGACCAGCTCGATGTTGTATGTGTCCTCGTCGGACTCGCCCGGCCTCTCGCGGCCCCAGTTGATCGCCGCGCGAATCTCGTCGTATTCGGCCTCAAGCCGCTCCATCCATCTCTTACGCTCGGCGCTCGTCAGGAGGTTTAGCCTGCGCTCGGCCTTCTTCGTCAACTGCGAGTAGAAGATGGCGTGGGCGCGCAGCACCGTCGGCTCCTCGCCGGCCTCCTTGAGCCGCGCCGCGCAGTACTCCCGCACAGGGCGCAGCATGCGGTAGCGGACGCCCCGCCCTTGCAACTCCTCTTCCGAGAGCAGGCTCTTCTTGAGCAGGAGGTCTAAATTCTCCTGCACACCTGTCGGCGAACCGCCGCCCGCGCCGATGGCGACGGCCTCCGCGGCGTCGCGGGGGGCGCCGCCCCTGAAGATCGAGAGCCGCCGGAGGAGGGCTTTCGCGTTCTCGTCGAGCTCCCGGTAACTCATCTCGACCGCCCTGGCCTGCCTCTCTTCGGTCGTCGCCCCGTCGAGACCGCCCAGCAGCGCCAGCACGGCCGCCGGATCGTAATCCGTCATCGCGCTCTGCGCGGCGGCCAGCTCGATCGCCAGCGGCAGCCCGCCGAGCCTCGCGCAGATCTCGGCGGCGACGCGGACGCATTCGGAGTCGGCCTCAAATTCCGGCCTCTTCTCGCGCAGGCGGGCCAGGAACAGTTGGACCGAGGGTAGGGATTCCAACGACTCGACGGTCGCATCGCTGGCGCTCTGCGGCGTAAGGAGCGGCCCGACTTCGAAGACACGCTCCTTCTCCCACCCCAGCCTGCTGCGGTGCGTGATGATGAACTGCAGGCCGGGGCACTTTTCGTACAGCTCCTCGACGTGCGGCTTCGCGCCGTCCAGCTCCTCGAAGCCGTCGAGGATGAGCAGGGTGGACTTGCCCTTCAGGTAAACGATCAGGCTCTCCTTCAGCGAGCCGCCCTCGGCCTCTTTGACGCCGAGCGCGTTGGCGATTTCCGCCGGGACGCGCGCCGGATCGCTGACGAGGCTCAGGTCAACGAAGTAGGCCCCGTTCTTATAACGGCCGGCCAGCTCACGCCCGACGTGGCGCGCCAACGTAGTCTTCCCCGAGCCGGCGCCGCCCACCAGCGTCAGCAGGCGAGCCCCGGCCTGGCTCAGGGCTTCTTTGATCCCGTCGATCTCGTCGTCCCGCCCGTAGGGCGTCGGGCCCTCGACCGCCAACCTTTTATCCGGCGCGCCTCCCCCCCTCGCGCCGCCGTGCGATTCTGATCCGGGCAGGAGATTCGGCCTGACGGTGTCCACCCGGGAGTTCAGATTCGCATCGATGATCTCCCTCACCTCCGGGAAGGTTTCGGCTATCGCCATGATCGGGGCGGCGTAGATGACCTTGAACTTCAAGTCAGGCAGCCCGTACCTCACGAGGCCGACGACGCTCCCGTCGTACGTGACGGGGGCGCCGGACATCCCTTTGAGGTAGTCGTACCCGCCCTGATCGCAAGTCAACTGGATGGCGGTTTGTATCCCATCGTCGTCCTCGATCCGCCCCCTTGGCGCGTTGATGACGCCCGCGATGAAGAGCCCCGCGGTGTTCGCCTGGGCGAAGCCGAAGCTCTGCCAACCGAGCGCGCCCGGGCCTGACGGCCACGGGTCCAGTTCCGGCAGCCCCCTGAGGGCAATCTGCACGCTCTCGGGAATTATGTCGCCCCCCGTGACGGTGAGCAGCGCGGCGTCCACGTTGAAGTCGCAGTGCAGAATCTCGGCCTGGAGTTCCCCCCAGTCGAATTTTAGCGTGAAAGGCCCCTGATATTTTTCCTTCGTCTTCCTGTCGCCGACGCAGTGCGCGGCCGTCAGGGCATACTTGTCGGAGCAGAGCCAGGCCGTGCCCCACTCCTTCTTTGGATCGCGTCTGTAAATCTTCGCCGTCAGTTTCTCCAGCATGTCGCCTCCTTCTCAGCGCGCGGCCTCCGTGAGAGGTGCTGAACGCTCGCGCCCGCGGCCGCAGTAGGAGTAAAGCTGCGGCTCCGCTACGCGCTGCCGGCCCTCCGGGTCCACGAGCAGCTCCACGTAACTGAGGTAGCGCCGGACGAAGCGGCTGTAGTCGTTGCGGCCGAGCGCGTCGGCGAAATCGGTGATGACCGGCTTCGCTGTGTCGTAATCCCCGGCCACGGCGTCGGGCAGGCGGATCACGTCACACCACGTGCCGGTGTTGAGATACCAGCGGGGCTGCGCGCCGTCCTCCAGCTTTATTTTCTTGGGCAGGTGGGTGTGGCCGTAGAGTATCACGTCGAAATCGCCGTCGGCGGCCGTCTTGCGGGCGGCGTCCAGGTAGTTACTCTCCTCGTGATCGAGTCGGAAGGAGCGGTCGTGCTGGTTGAGTCGCCGGAGCGCGGCGTGGAGCTGCTCGTAGCGCTCCTCGGGCGTCTCGGCGCGCCTCATCCTGAGGAGGGTCGAGGCGCTCTCGTAGGTTCCCTTCAACTGACCGGCGCGGGTGACGAACCACTGCTGCGCGGCGGCCACCTGCTCCCTGAGCGAGCTGAGCACGCTCAAATCCCCGGCGGTGAATTCAAGGCCGGAGCCGCCCGGTGCGGTCGCGCTCAGGTCGCCGCTTGCCGCGCTCACGTCCACACCGAACAGCCTGGCGTCCCCCTTGGTTCCCGCCTCGTCGAACGTGTCGAGCAGAATTTTGTCGAGCGTGATCTCCTCCGCCGCTTCGACGGCCGCGGCCGACATGTCGCCCGCCCACTTCATGCTGACGGGGCCGTCGAGGCCGTGCTTGAGGAGCAGCTTGACGATGGGGGAGGCGTTGACAATCTTTTCCAGGTACTGCTTGAGGTCCGGCTCGAGCGCCAGGAAGAGCGGCAGCATGGCGTTCGTTTCAGGCTTGAGCAGATCGATGAAGCGGTAGCGCGCCTTGATGCGGTTCATGAAGTGAATCACAAGGTGCGTCCCGGCCGGGGGCACGAAGTAGCGCTTCTGCCGCACGGCCTCGTCCACCTCCAGCCGCCTCGAACGAACCGAGCGCTCCTGCCTGAGCGCGCTGTGATCGATCATGTTCCAGCGGTCGTAGCGGTTGCCGTGCTCGATGAGGACGCGCCCCGGCGTGTACGCCTCGCCGTCGTAGATGAACTTCATGCGGGCGTCGCCGCCGACGAGCAGATCGCGGAGTTCCTCCCGTACCCGCGGCAGCGAGAGCTCCACGTCGTGGTTGCCGAGCAGCAGCGTGAGGCGGTTGCCGGCCGCCAGGAAGTCGCGCAGGGCGTCGAAGACGCCGCGCCCGTCGCCGCCGCGCGTGCGGAGCGCGATCTGCCGGAGCTTGAGGACGGCCTGTGCCTCGTCGGCCGTCCATATCTGCGCGCCCTTAAGCCCGTCGCCGAAGTCGTCCTCGGACAGGAAATCTACAATGTCGCCGTTGATGATGAGTTCGGTCTCGGTAGCGGTGTCTTCCTTCGCGACGGCTCCCGCCCAGTCGATGAACTCCACGAGCGCCGGGTACGAATTATTGATTTGGAACCCGGTCACAGGCTCCCCGGCTTCGTTGACGCCATCCGGGCGCCCGCCCAAGTGGAGATCAGAAATGACGAACAGCCTTCGCATATGAGGTACTCCTGGTCAGTGGACGGTTTCACGGGGCGAGTTCCCCCGCCTGCAGGCATCAGTGGGCCTGCGCCCCGCGCGGTATTGTTCTCAGGCGCAGGCCGTCATTCTTCCTTCGGGGGCCTGCCGCCTTCACCGTTACGGCCGAGCCGTGCCGCCGCCGCCGGGGGGATCCACAGCCTCCACCCCGCCTGGATGTAGTCTTTGTTCTTCACCAGATCGCTGTTGGCGTTAACGATGACGTCCCACCTGTTGCCGTCTCCGTACGACAGCTCGCTGATGTGCCAGAGCTTGTCGCCGGGCTGGACGACGTGGTAGCCGCCCAGCTCAGGGCGACGCGGATCCCACACCCGCTCGCCCTTTTCCGCCTCTCGCCCGCCGGGGTCGCCCCCGTGCGGCGGCTCGCCGCCGCCCTGCGCCGGGGGCGGGCTCGCCACCCCGGGTGACTTGCGCATCCCTTCGAGTAGCCCCTCGTAGGTCGGCACCTTCGTTGCGTCGAAGCCGACGCTGACGTTGTTGAACTCGGCTAGCTTATGATCCACGTGGTCGATGAAGTCGGCCGCCGTCTTCAGCTCGTCGCCGACGCGGTAGCCGCCGAGGGCGCAGAAGCTCCGCACCTCGTTCCCGAGCGCGACGTAGTTCTTGTAAAGCTGCTTGTTGTCGGCGGTGTTCTCCGCCTGCCTGTAAACCCCGATGAAGGAGCGATAGAGGACGGCGGACGCCGTGGTGACGACGAAGACGGTGACCAACTTGCCGTTGCGCGCGTTGGCCCATCCGTCCTGCGTGATGAAGAAGAGGGCGACGGCCGCCGCCAGGGCCGAGAGCGAGAAGGTGCCGATGGCGATGAAGTGCCACCGGTAGAAGTCGGTGAAGACGCGGAAGTGGTGCTCGGCGCGCGCCTCTATCTCCTTCAACTGCTCGCGCAGCCGCGCCTGCAGCACCGGCGGGACGTCCCCGTGCATCGGTGGGGGGCCGGAGCGCAAGGCCTCCCTGGCGCGCTGCAGAGGCTCAGACCACCGCCGGGCGTGACTACCCGCCATCCAGGACATGATCTCGCTGAACCCGAAAACCCCCAGGCTCAGGGCGATAGTCAGCGTGACGATTTGCCCCGTGCCGTTCACCAGCATGGCGTCGCGCAGCCACGTGACCGATTGAGTGTTGTAGCTGTACCCGATGGCACCGCCCGCCAGTAGGGCGACGCCCGCGAGGAGAGCGCACAGCACTCTTCTGGATTGATCGCTCATTAGACCTCCTACGCGTGTTACCGCTTCCCCGGAAGCACTTACCGGCGCGGGATTTGAACAGCCGCGCGATTACTGTGGCGTGACCATGACCCCTAGCGACGTTGTTGGCTGAAGTATGAGTCGGGTGGAAGGCGTGCCGCCGCAGTCCTCGGTGGTGAAAGTAACCGCACCGACCGCCTTGCGCATACGACCAACCCGGTGTCGTTCCTTCGGCGGAAAGGATACGGAGCGAACGCGGGGAGCGCAGTCTGGGATGTAAAGGCCGTGAGGCCTACCACGCATAACCAGAAAAGGCAGCTTTAATAGCGTCTCCTCCGCTCATGGACTTGCCTACTGAAACATCTCATCAAAGACTCTCTTTGGTGATGAGGTTAAAGGCTGCGCCGATCATAAGGAAGGGCACGCGGCCCCGGACGCTTAAAAGAGAGGCCAGAGTCGTTAGTTGCTGCGAAAATATCCACTTTAGCGACTCTAGCCCCTAAAAGATTAGGCGGGTCGGACTCTATAACAGCGGGACGGCGCTTGCAACAACATTTTGTAGCGTCGGAGATGATCGAGGCAGCAGGGTCGTTAGACAGGTAAAACCCACCTGGTGACCGTGAGGGCGATGTGTGGCCCTCCCGTGGCAGTCAAAGCTGTCTGTATTGACTAATCAGCGTCCGGCGTCGGGCCGCGCGGGGGCGGGGAAGGCGGAAGGGCGAGCAGAGTCGGCCCGCTCCGTCTGGGTCTGGAAGGAGGTGGAATGCTGGTTGGGCGGGCACCCGGCGGAGAATTTCCTCATCGTTCTCACGGGCGGCGAACTTGCGTGGGACGCCGTCAGTAGGGGTTTCGACTGGGTTCACACGGACGCGCTGCCGGTCGGGTTGAGAGGGGCTTTAAGGACGAGCCGCGCCACGTTGACCTCCGCTGGGCCAGACCACCTCGACTACCCAGCCAGCTAACCTCTAGCCTCTAGCCTCTAACCTCTGTTACATTCCAGCCATGAAAGACCTCTACCCGGAGATCGAGCCGTACCAGCATGACATGCTGCCGGTCTCGCCCGTCCACACGCTCTACTACGAGCAGTCCGGCAACCCCGAGGGCACGCCCGTCGTCTTCCTGCACGGCGGCCCCGGCGGCGGCACCGTGCCCGACTACCGGCGCTTTTTCGACCCCGCGGCCTATCGCATCATCCTCTTCGATCAGCGCGGCGCGGGGCGCAGCACGCCGCACGCGAGCCTCGAAGAGAATACGACCTGGCACCTCGTCGAGGACATCGAAACCCTGCGTCGCCACTTAGGGATTGAGAGCTGGGTCGTCTTCGGCGGCTCGTGGGGCAGCACGCTCGCGCTCGCCTACGCGCAGACGCACCCCGAGCGGGTGCGCGCTTTAGTCCTTCGCGGCATCTTCCTGTGCCGGCCCAAAGAGATTCGCTGGTTCTACCAGGAGGGCGCGAGCTGGATTTACCCGGACGTGTGGGAGCACTACCTGAACGTCATCCCCTCGGAAGAGCGCGGCGACATGCTCTCGGCCTACCACCGTCGGCTGACGAGCGACGACGAGGCCACGCGCATCGAGGCGGCGCGCGCGTGGAGCGTCTGGGAGGGGAGCACTTCGAAGCTCTTGCCCGATCAGGGCCTCATCGATCACTTCGGCGACCCGCACTTCGCCATCGCCTTCGCGCGCATCGAGTGCCACTACTTCATGAACAACGCCTTCTTCCCGACCGACAACCACCTCATCGAGAACGTCGGCAAGATTCGCCACATCCCGGCCGTCATCGTGCAGGGCCGCTACGACGTGGTCTGCCCCATCCAGAGCGCGTGGGAGCTGCACCGCGCCTGGCCCGAAGCCGACCTGCGCATCACGCCCGACGCCGGCCACTCCGCCCTCGAACCCGGCAACCGCTCCGCCCTTGTCGAAGCCACGGACAGGTTCAGAAATGCGTGACAGGTGAACCGCGACGGGCGACCGGGAGAAGACATCTTCTCTCCTGTTATCTGTCACGGTTTACGGTTCACGGCTCCGTACCTGTCATCCGTCAACTGTCACGATTAACGGCAATTTTCCTTGTCACCCGTCGCTCGTGACCTGTACTATCTGTTGGCAATATGACCGGACGTGTTTTAGTCCTGAACGCATCTTTCGAGCCGATCAACGTGTGCAGCGAGCGGCGCGCGGTGGTGATGATCTTCAAGGGCGTGGCGCGGATGGAGGAGCACAACGGCCACATGCTCCACTCCTCCCGCATCACGATGCACGCGCCTTCGGTCATCCGGCTGACCGAGTACATCCACATCCCCTACAAGAACCGCTCGCTCTCGCGCAAGAACATCCTGCTGCGCGACCACTCGACCTGCCAGTACTGCGGCAAGCACCTGCCGCCGTCGGAGCTGACGCTCGACCACGTCTATCCGCGCTCGCGCGGCGGCGAGTCCACGTGGGACAATCTGGTCGCGTGCTGCAAACGCTGCAACCACCGCAAGGGCAGTCGCACGCCCGAGGAGGCCGGGATGCACCTGCGCCGCCGCCCGCGCGGCTTCTCGCTCCACGTCAGCCGCCAGATCATGCGCTACCTCGGGCGGGCCGACGAGACCTGGCGCAAATACCTGTTCTACGAATCGAACGGCGGAGAAGGGAACTATGCCGACTGACGTGACGGGCGGTCGGCGAGAGGCTGAGTGATGACGGAAACTACTTTGGCGATCAACTTCGGCGGGCAGGAGATGTTGATCATCCTGATCATCGTCGTGCTGCTGTTCGGCGCGAGCCGGCTGCCGCAACTGGCGAAGGCGCTCGGCCAGTCTAAGCGCGCCTTCCGCGAGGGGATGGACGAGGCCGACGAGGAGGCGCGGCTCGACGCCAAGCGCCGCGAGCGTCTGCGCCCGGCCGACGAAGAGATCAGGCGCGACGACGTGGCCTC
>DATHBT010000126.1:0-2287 GCA_035295985.1 Pyrinomonadaceae bacterium
TAGTAGCCGTTGTAACCGTCGCGGTAGCCCCTGGCGAAGGCCTCGCGGAAGTAGCGCTGGTAGGAGTCGCGGTCGCCCCTGCGCGAATTGTAGTCCTTCGTCGCGCTCTGGTAGTCGCTCTCATCGCGGTACTCGAAGCGCTCGCCGCGCTGCCGATCCTTGCGGCCTTCCTTAATGCCCTCGTTGTAGCCGGCGTTGAGCGCCGTCTGGCGGTGCTCGAAGCTGCCGCCGTAGTCGGGGTAGTTGTCGCCGTAGCGGCCCTGGTTCCGGCGGCCTTCCCAGCGGTCGCTGCCGCCGTAGCGACCCTGGTTCCAGACGCCGTCGTCGCGCCGATCGTCGCGGCGGTCGCGCCGGTCATCACGCCTGTCCCGACGCCGGTCACGCCTGTCGTCGCGGCGGTCGCGGCGGTCGTCGCGCCGATCCTGATCTCTGTCCCACCAGCCCTGCGCCGAAGCGTCGGCCGGCAGCACAGTGAACAGGCCGAGCACCAGCGTGAACATGCCCGCCAACATCAACTTGCTTCTCGTCATCTCAAACCCTCCTCGCGTTCAATTGCGCGCCTTCATTAGTGAAAACCACTCAAAACTCCCCCCACAAAGTAACAAGCACCGTGCCAGAGGCGCGCGCGCGAAAAAACCGCCCGTAAACGGCGCGGGGACAACGATCTCGGCGGGTGGCTACACGATAAAGTGTCACGGCCCACCCTTTCGTGTGTCGGGCAAGCGGACTCGTTTGCAGCGAAAGGGGACGCCCGTTGCGACGGCGCGCGGCCGGCTGTTATATTCGCGTTGCGGAATCGTTGCCACGAAACAGTTCGATGACGGAGGCGGCAGGGAGCTTTGAAGGTCTGCGCGCGCGCCTCGCGGGGGTGCGCTCCCGCGTCCGTTCGAGCGCGGAGCGCGCGGGGCGCGACCCATCCGAAGTGACCCTCATCGCTGTCAGCAAGACGCACCCGGCCCCACTCGTCGCGCGGGCCCTCTCGGCGGGCGCGGCCGACCTCGGCGAGAACCGCGTGCAGGAGGCGGAGGCGAAGGCCGGGGAAGTCGCGAGGCTCGCCGGCGCGCGCCCGCGCTGGCATCTGATCGGCCCGCTGCAATCGAACAAGGCGCGCCGCGCCGTCCGCCTCTTCGACGTGATCCACACGGTCGATTCCGCCGAACTCGTCGCGCGGGTGGAGCGTTTGTGCGAGGAGGAGGGCAGGGACGAACTGCCCGTGCTCGCGCAGCTCAGCCTGGCGGACGAGCCGACGAAGTCGGGCGCGACGGAAGACGAGCTGCCGCGGCTCGTCGAGAAGTTGAAAGGGTGCGCGCGCGTGCGGCTGGCGGGGCTGATGACCATGCCGCCGTTTTACGAAGACGCGGAGCGGGCGCGGCCGTACTTCCGCCGGCTGCGCGAGCTGCGCGACGGGCTGCGCGAGGCGGGCGCGTTCCGCGCGGGCGCGGGCGAACTCTCGATGGGCATGAGCCACGACTTCGAGGTGGCGATTGAGGAGGGGGCGACGATGGTGCGCGTCGGAACCGCGATCTTCGGCGAGCGTGCCGCGGCGCGTTGAAGTGGGAGCGTTGCCGCGCTGGCCGACGCTGAAGGAGTGGGAAACCCCCCTCGCCGCCGTCAGTCACCGCAGGACGTGATCGCCGGTTGCTATGAGTTTATGACGAGTACAGATCTGTTATTCCAGGCCGTCCTCTACTTCGTGAACATGGCCGTCGTCGCGGTCATCGTCGCGATCATCGTGCTGCTGCTCGTCAGGCTCGCGCTCAACTACGCCGACCTGAACCCGTTCAGCCGGCCCGTGCTGACGGTGCGGAACCTGACCGACCCGTTCCTCACGCCCGTGCGGCGCGCGCTCCTCGGCTTCGGTTTCTCGCCCAACATGGCCCCGCTCGTCGCGATCCTGATCGCGATCCTCGTCGGCTGGCTCGCGCTCGAACTATCGACCGCCATCATCGAAACGCTCGCCGGCGTGACGAACAGCGTGCGCGCGGGACGCCCCATACGGCTCGTCGGCCACCTGCTCTACGGCGCGCTGAGCGTGTACAGCCTGCTCATCTTCATCCGCATCATCTTCTCCTGGGGGCAGGTCTCATACGGCAACCGCGTGATGCGCTTCCTCGTGCGCGCGACCGAGCCGCTGCTGGGGCCGCTGCGCCGCATCATCCCGCCGCTCGGCTTCATGGACATCTCGCCCATCGTCGCCTTCCTGCTCATCTGGCTCTTTCAGTCGGCCATCGCCGGGACGCTCCTGCGCTTTTGATCTGTCCCCGCAGGCAGAAAACTTTATGTTGCG
>DATHBT010000127.1:0-11210 GCA_035295985.1 Pyrinomonadaceae bacterium
CTGCGCGAAAAACTTCTGCGCCCGCGTGTCCTCTACGAACTCGCCGCGCGCTCGGCCGCAGCCGTGCGTGGCACGGCGGCGCGCCTGCTCGTCAACGACCGCGCCGACATCGCGCGCGCCGCCGGCGCTGACGGCGTCCACCTCGCCACGCGCTCGCTCGACGCCGCGACCGTCCGCAGGGTCTTCGGCCCCGGCTTCCTCGTCGGCGTCTCCGCCCACACGTTTGAGGAGGCGCGAGATGCGCGCGAAGGCGGCGCGGACTTCGCGCTCTTCGGCCCCGTCTTCGACACCCCCTCGAAGCGCGCCTACGGCCCGCCCGTCGGTTTGGAGCGGCTCGGCGAAGCCGCCCGCGCGCTCGCGCCCTTCCCCGTCCTCGCCATCGGCGGCGTCACGCGCGAGAACTTCCCCGAAACACTCGGAGCGGGCGCGCGCGGCGTCGCGGCCATCCGCCTGCTCGGCGACCCGCGCAGCCTCCGCGAAGTGGTCGATGAAATCAAACGTGCGCGCTTAAGGTAGGCTTCGCGCGGCAGCCGGGACGCCCGGCCGGAAAAGTCGTGTCAAACTTGTTGCCAAGCCCCTTGCTGATGGATTAAATTAAATGAGGCCGCTAGTTTACCGGCCTGCCCCTCCCTCACCCCTCGTAAACCGCAAACGTCAAGCAGCCGCCGTAGCTCTCCCGCGAATTAAGTCAATCCACGTCTGTCGGCGACTCACCCGGTTGTGAAGGGCAACCGAGGCCGCGCTGATGAACCGCCGCTCCGCGCTCTGACGCGCGGGCCTCTCACCCGGCGGCCCTGTCCGAAGAAGCATAAAACCTCCCGCATGAAAACCCCGACGAGACCCCACCCCGACGCGAGCCTCACCGGCCTCGAAGCGCTCCGCCGCGCCGCGGGCCTGGGCACGGCGGCGACCGAGGCCGAGCGCACGCTGCTCGCCCTCATCAACTGCCTGCCCGGCATGATCTACTGCTGCCGCAACGACCGCGACTGGACGATGCTTTACGTCTCGGAAGGCTGCGCGGAGCTGACCGGCCATGCCACGGAGGACCTCGTCGGAAACCGCCGCATCGCTTACGCCGATCTGATCCACCCCGAAGATCGCGAGCAGGTCTGGCGCGAGGTGCAGGAGGCGGTCGCGGACGGCCGCCGCTTCCGCCTCGTCTATCGCATCCGCACGGCGTCGGGCGACGTGCGCTGGGTCTGGGAGCAGGGCCACGGCATCCACGACGCGGACGGCGCGCTCGTCGCCCTCGAAGGCTTCGTCACGGACATCACCGAGCGCAAGACGGCCGAGGAGGCGCTCCGGCAGGCCGAGCTTCGCTACCGCAGCATCTTCGACAACGCCGTCCACGGCATCTACCAGTCAACGCCCGAAGGCCGCTTCCTCAACGTCAACGGCGCGCTCGCGCGGATGCTCGGCTACGACTCGCCCGAGCAACTGATCTCGGAGTGCCGCAGCATCGCCGACGACTACTACGCAGACCCCTCGGCCCGCGACGAGTTCACGCGCACCATGCGCGAGCGCGGCCGGGTCTCCGGCTTCGAGTGCCGCGTGCGCCGCCGCGACGGCCGCCTCATCTGGACGCGCGAGAGCTACTACGCCGTGCGCGACGCGGGCGGGCGCGTGCTCTTCTACGAGGGCAGCGTCGAGGACGTGACCGAGCGCAAGGAGGCCGAGCTGGCCCTGCGGGAATCGGAGGAGCGCTACCGCCGCCTCTTCGCCGACGCCAGCGAGATCATCTACACGACCGATCTTTCGGGGAACTACACCTCGCTCAACCGCGCCGGCGAGCGACTCACCGGCTACACGGAGGAGGAGGTGCGCGGCCTCAACTTCCGCGACATCGTCGAGCCGGAGTGCCTGCCGCTCGTCGAGCAGATGCTCGCCCGCAAGGTGCGCGGCGGGGAGACGACCACCTGCTACGAGACGGAGATGAGGACGAAGTCGGGCGAGCGCATCAGCCTCGAAGTGAGCACGCAACTGATGCGCGACTCGGCGGGCCGCCCCGCGGGCGTGCAGGGCATCGCGCGCGACATCACGGGCCGCAAGCGGGCCGAGGCCGCGCTGCGCGAAAGCGAGGAGCGCTACCGCCAGCTCTTCGACAACAGCCCGCACCCGATGTGGATTTATGAGCCGGCGACCTTGCGCTTCCTCGCCGTCAACGAGTCGGCCGTGCGCCACTACGGCTACGCGCGCGAGGAGTTTCTGCGGATGACGATCCGGGACATCCGCCCGCCCGACGAGGTGCCGGCCCTGATTGAGCGGCTGATGAGTCCGGGGGAGGCGAGCGTCGTGACCGCGCCGCGCATGCACCGCAAGAAGGACGGCACGCTGATCAGCGTCGAGATTTCGGCGCACAAGCTCTTCGTTGGCGGGCGCGAGTGCCGCGTCGTGCTAGCGCACGACGTGACGCAGCGCGTGCGCGCCGAGGACGCCCTGCGCGAATCGGAGGAGCGCTACCGCGAGCTGTTGGAGAACGCCAACGACATCGTTTACACGCACGATCTGCGGGGCAACTTCACCTCGCTCAACAAGACGGGCGAGCGCGTCACCGGCTACACGCGCGAGGAGGCGTGCGCGATGAACATCGCGAGCGTCGTCGTCCCCGAACACCTCCCGCTCGCGCGCCAGATGCTCACGCGCAAGGGCGGCGCGGAGTCAACGCGCTACGAGTTAGAGATCACGGCGAAGGACGGCCGCCGCGTGCCCCTGGAGATCAGCACGCGGCTCATCATGCAGGACGGCGCGGCCGTCGGCGTGCAGGGTATCGCGCGCGACATCACCGAGCGGCGGCAGGCCGACGAGCGCCTGCGCCACATCGCCTTCCACGACACCCTGACGGGGCTGCCCAACCGTGCGCTCTTCACCGAGCACCTGCGCCGCGCCGTCGAGTCCGCCCGCCGCGACCCCGCGCGCCTCTTCGCCGTCCTCTTCCTCGACCTCGACCGCTTCAAGGTGATCAACGACTCGCTGGGCCACACGGTCGGCGACCAGATGCTCGTCGCCCTCGCCCGCCGCCTGGAGAACTGCCTGCGCGCGAACGACTCTGTCGCCAGACTGGGCGGCGACGAGTTCGCGATCCTCCTGAACGCCATCGACTGCGCGGCCGACGCCACCCGCGTCGCCGAGCGCATCCAGCAGGAACTCGCCCATCCCTTCACGCTCTCCGGCCACGAGGTCTTCGCCTACGGCAGCATCGGCATCGCGCTCTCGACCACCGGCTACGCTAACGAGGAGGATATTCTGCGCGACGCGGACACGGTGATGTACCGCGCCAAGGCGCTGGGCCGCCCCTACGAGGTCTTCGACTCGGCGATGCACGCGCGCGTAGTCTCGCAGATGCGTTTGGAGAACGACCTGCGCCGGGCCGTCGAGCGGCGCGAGTTCCGCGTCTTCTACCAGCCCATCGTCTCGCTCTCCACGGGGCGCATCACGGGCCTTGAGGCGCTCGCGCGCTGGCAGCACCCGGAGCGCGGACTCATCGCGCCCGGCGAGTTCATCCCCGTCGCCGAGGAGATGGGCCTCATCGTCTCGGTCGGCCAGCAGGTGATCGAAGAGGCGTGCCGCCGCATGAGCGCGTGGCACGGCCTCTCGCCGCTCCACGCGGGCCTCAAGCTGAGCGTCAACCTGTCGGGCCGGCAGTTCGCGCAGCCCGATCTCTTCGAGCGCATCGAGCGCGTCGTCGCCGCGACGGGCCTCGACCCGCGCTGCCTGCAACTGGAGATCACAGAGTCGGTCGTGATGGAGAACGCGCGGACGATCACGGCGATGATCGACGAGCTGCGCGAGCTGGGCGTCGAACTCGCCATCGACGACTTCGGCACCGGCTACTCGTCGCTCGCCTACCTGCACCGGTTCCCCGTCAAGACCCTGAAGATCGACCGCTCCTTCATCGGCCGGACGGGCGGCGACCGGGCCGGCGACGACGAGATAGTCCGCACGATCATCCTGCTCGCGCGCAACATGGGGAAGGACGTGGTGGCCGAGGGCGTCGAGACGGCCGAGCAGCTCGCGCGCCTGCGCCAGTTGGGGTGCGCCTACGGGCAGGGCTACCTCTTCGCGCGCCCGCAGGACGCCGCCGCGACCGAAAAGCTCCTGCGCAAGGGGGTCGAGTCCGGCCTCTTCCTCATGCCGGCCGACGCCGCGCAGGCCGCCTGGGAGACGGCCGTTTACGACACGGACTGGTTCGGCTCCTGATCTCATTTGCGGACGTACTGACAACAAAGGCCCGCAGCCGACGGGAGGCTGCGGGCCTTTTCGTAATCGCATGCGGCGCGAAGTTTTCCGACTTCACTCTTCTTCGATTAAAACGCCCTCAGGCGTGAAACTGACCGCGATGTCGTGGCGGACGGGGCCGAAGCCGCGCCCCAAGCCCGGCGCGCGGCGGATGGCGGCCGTGACGAAACGCTTCGCGGCATCGACCGCTTCAACGAGGCTCAGGCCGCGGGCGAGGCAGGCGGCGACCGCCGCCGCGAGAGTGCAGCCCGTGCCGTGCGTCGAGTCGGTCCGGATGCGCGGCGCGCGGAAGAGCCGAACCTCGCCGTTGTCGTCGAGCAGGTCGAGCGCGTCGCCCGACAGGTGGCCGCCTTTGACGAGGACTGCGCGCGCGCCCATCCCGCGCACGAGGGCGGCGGCGCGGCGCATGTCCTCCTCAGTCGCGATCTTCATGCCCGTGATGCGCTCGGCCTCCGGCAGGTTCGGCGTCGCGAGCCGCGCGAGCGGCAGCAGCTCGCGCTTCAATGCGTCGAGCGCGTCGTCGTCTATGAGATCGTGGCCGGAGGTCGAGCGCACGACTGGGTCAACGACCGGCGCGGTGTCAGTCAGACTCGTCTCGCGCACTAGGCGCGCGACCTCCGAGATGATCTCGCGGGTGGGGAGCATCCCGGTCTTCATCCCGGCGACGCGCAGGTCTTCGACGACGGGCAGCACCTGCCGGCGCACGGTCTCGGCCGATTGGTTGGCGACGCCGAATACGCCCGTCGTGTTCTGGAAGGTGAGCGACGTGACGGCCGCCGTCGCTAAGCAGCCGAAGCTCGTGAAGGTCTTGATGTCAGCGACCACGCCCGCGCCGCCCGACGGGTCGAACCCCGCGACGGTCAGCGCGACAGGCTGCGCGGCACTTGTATGCGTGGGCATAACCCTTAGAGGTGGGGAACTGACGTCATGCAGCGGGTGTGGGTTGGGTGGTAGGGACAGGCACTCACCACAGAGTCACAGAGGGCACAGAGTTTACACAGAGGATTCCTCTGTGCCCCCTCCGCATCCTCTGTGTCTCCGTGGTGAGTGCGATCCACAGGCACTCAACCCGGAACCGTCTGAGTCTCAACCCTGCTCCTCGACGGTGACTTTATTCATCACCACGTCGGAGACGGGCCGGTCGCCGGGGCGCGTCGGGGTGGTGGCGATCTTGTCCACCACGTCCTGGCCCTCGACGACGCGGCCGAACTTCGTGTAGAGCGGCGGCAGCGGGTAATCCGTGTGCATGATGAAGAACTGCGAGCCGTTCGTGTTCGGCCCCGCGTTCGCCATCGCGACCGTGCCCTTCGCGTATGCGCCCTCGTAGAGCGGCGAGCCCTTGTCGATCTCGTCGTCGAAGCGCCCGCCCCAGGCGGACTTGCCGCCGCTGCCCGTGCCCGTCGGGTCGCCGCCCTGGATCATGAAGCCCTTGATGACGCGGTGGAAGATGACGCCGTCGTAGTAGCCGCGCTCGGCGAGCAGGCGGAAGTTCTCGGTCGTCTTCGGCGCGTCCTCCTCCAACAGCTCGAAGCGGATCGTGCCGTGGTTCGTCTCAATCGTCGCGATGCGGTTTGCCATGTCAACTCCTATCAGTTTTCAGTTTTGAGTTTTCAGTTTTCAGCCAGAGCGATTCGTCGTCGCCGTCGCCCGTGCCGTCACTTCACGAGGCGGTTGTACTTTCTCAAGACTTCGCGGAGGCGTTCGTGTGGGATGGCGTGGGCCGTGTTGCCGTTCTGTCCGGTCATCGTCTCGGCGGCGACGAGGGCGTTGACTATCGCCTCCTCGGCGGCCTCGACGGTCGAGCGGAAGAGCGGGTTGATGCGGTCGTTCGGCAGCATCTTGAGATCGGCCAGCCCCGTCTCCTTCGAGACCTCGGCCGCGCCGGCGGTCGAGAAGGCGACGAAGATGTCGCCCGAAGTGTTCTCGCCGCGCCCGCCCATTTGGCCTACGGCCAGGGAGACGCGGCGCACGAGCCGCTTCAACTGGTGCGGCAAAAGCGGCGCGTCCGTCGCCACGACGACGATGATCGATCCCGTCCCGTCGTCCGCGCGGCCGAGCCGCGGCATCAGGTCTGTGATCTCTCGCCCGACGGGCACGCCCGCGATGCGGAGGAGATCGCGCCGGCCGTAGTTGGCCTGCACGAGCGCGCCGACGGTGTAGCCGCCTTCCTGTTGCGACAGCACGCGCGACGAAGTGCCGATGCCCGCCTTGAAGCCGTGCGACATCATGCCCGTCCCGCCGCCGACGTTGCCCTCCGCGACCGCGCCCGACTTCGCCCCGTCGAGCGCGGCGAAGACGTGCTCCTTGCGCACGTGGAAGCCGTTGATGTCGTTCAGAAACCCGTCGTAGGTCTCGGCGACTAGCGGCAGGCTCAGGTCGCCCGAATAGCTCCCGCCCTCGCTCTTGCGCGCGTTCCACTCGATGACGGCGTCGCGCACGACGCCGACGCTGTGCGTGTTCGTGATGAGGATCGGCGTCCCCAACGCGCCCGACTCTTCGAGCCACGTCGTCCCCGTCATCTCGCCGTTCCCGTTCAGCGTGTGCCAAGCGGCGAAGACGCGCCCGCGGAAGTTTTTGCCCTGCGGGAAGATCGCTGTGACGCCCGTCCGCACCGGCCCGCGCCCGACGACCAGCTTGCCCTCGCCGGAGATCAGAGTCGTGTGCCCGACCTCGACGCCCGAAACGTCCGTGATTGCGTTGAAGCGTCCGGGCGCGCCCTCGAACGGCACGCCGAGATCGCGCGCGCGCGGCCTCGTCTGCGCGAAGCCCTCGAACGGTAAGAAGCACGCGGCGAGCAGCGCGGCCGTGAAAATTTTAGTGACGTGAGTTTTCATGCGAAACCCCCGCGAGTTTGTAGGGGCAGGGCTTGTCCCTGCCCGTCGCGCGAATGCGCGGACGCAAGATGAAGATTGATCCGATATTGAAAGAACGCGCCACTTGGTGAGCGTGCTTGCGCACGCCGCGGGCAGGGACAAGCCCTGCCCCTACAGGTGTTCTCCCAAGATGAACTTTTCGACCGCGGCCGCGACGCCACACTCGTCGTTCGACGCGGTGGCGTGGACGCCTTCCAGACGAAAGAGCGGCGGCTCGGCGTTCGAGACGACGACGCGCGTGCCGGCCCACTCAAGCATCTCGCGGTCGTTGTGGTTGTCGCCTACAGCCATCACATCCGCGGCCGTGAGACTGTACTCGTCGGCCACGGCCTTAAGGCCCGTGCCCTTGGATACGTCGGGGTGGATCACGTCGATCAGGCCGAAGTCGAGCCGCGGGTAGAGCGTCGTCATCAGGCGGACCGCGCCCCCCAACTCATCCGCGAGCCGACGGGCCAACTTCTCCGTGCGCCGGTGTGTCCCCGAAAAGCTGATGTGGACGGGCGCGTGGTCGAGGTAGTCTTCCAGGGATTCGACTTGCAGGATCGCCCTCGAAGCCTCCTCGCCGTGGATGCGCGTGGCCCAGCGGATGTATTCGGCGAGCGGGCGGTCGCGCTCGTCTATGTGGTCATAGACGAGGAGGCCCGCGCCCTCGTGGTCGTCGCTCACCAGCGCGTCCGCGCCGTACTCGCGGCCGACGCGCAGAGTTTCGCGCGCGGCTTCGAGCGGGAGCAAATGGACGGCGACGGTCTCCAGGGTCTCGGCGTGCTTTGTGAGCGCGCCGTTGTGCGCGACGAGCGGCACATCTAAGCCGAGTTCGAGCGCGAGCGGGCGGGCGTCGCGGAAGCGCCGGCCGGTGACGAGCGCGACGCGCACGCCGCGCGAGCGCGCCCGCTCAATCGCCGCGCGGTTGCGCTCCGGTATGCGCCCGCGCGAGTCGAGCAGCGTGCCGTCCAGGTCGAGTGCGAGCAGGCGGATGGGCATCCCCGGGTTGAGGGCCGCGCGCCGCCCGCGGGGCGTCCGGCAAGACGGGCGCGCCCGGCGGCTGCGTGCGAACAGTCTTTTCGTGTGAGCCGTTACCATAGACCAGAAATCTCTAAAATCCTAGTCTGCCCGCGGGCCGGCATACCCGCGCGGGCGCAGCAACAATGCTCCAACTGGCGCGTGCCGGCCCCGCGCGCCGCCGTTTGCCGCGCGCCCCGCACGCCGTTTAGTCTAGCGATCTAAGTCGGCGCGGGCGGCGGAGCGGTGAAGTCGAGGGGCGGGCCGCGCGTGCGCGGCGGCAGCGTTTTCCGCCCATTTTCGTCGACTGTGGCTCGCGCCCGAAACTTTGGAAAGGACGATGTGGAAGGATGTTCGTCACACAGCTTGAGTGCGCCGCCTGCGGCCTCGAACACGAGGCACGGCGGTTGCAAAACCTTTGCACGCGGTGCGCGAAGCCGCTGCTCGTCCGCTACGACCTTGAGCGCGCGGGCCGCACTCTGACGAAGGAGAGCCTGCCGGGCAGGCCGACGAGTTTATGGCGCTACAGAGAGGTGCTGCCCGTCGCGCGAGAAGAAAACATCGTCTCGTTCGGCGAAGGCTGGACGCCGCTTCTGCGCGCCGCGCGCCTGGGCGGACAGTTGGGGATGGCCGATCTTTTCATCAAGGACGAGGGGCAGAACCCGACGCAGAGCTTCAAGGCGCGCGGGATGACGGCCGCCGTCTCGATGGCGAAGGAGCTGGGCGCGCGTAAACTGGCCGTCCCCTCGGCCGGCAACGCCGCCGGCGCGCTCTCCGCTTACGCCGCGCGCGCTGGACTCGAATCCTACATCTTCATGCCGAAAGACACGCCCCGCGCTAACGTCGTCGAATGCGAGCAGACGGGCGCGCACGTGACCCTGATGGACGGGCTGATTACGGATTGCGGAGCCGAGGTCGCCCGGCGCAAAGAGACAGAAGGCTGGTTCGACGTTTCGACCCTGAAGGAGCCGTACCGCGTCGAGGGCAAGAAGACGATGGGGTATGAGTTGGCCGAGCAGTTCGACTGGACGCTGCCCGACGTGATCATCTACCCGACGGGCGGCGGCACGGGGTTGATCGGCATGTGGAAGGCGTTCGACGAGATGGAACAGATGGGCTGGATCGACGCGAAGCGCCCGCGGATGGTTACGGTTCAGGCCGCCGGCTGCGCGCCCATCGTCCGCGCGTTCGAGCGGGGCGAACGCTTCGCGGAAGAGTTCCCCGACGCGCATACGACCGCCTCTGGCCTTCGCGTCCCGCGCGCCATCGGCGATTTCCTGATCCTCGACGCCCTGCGCGAGTCCGGGGGCACGGCCGTGGCCGTCACGGACGAGGAGCTGCTCGCCGCCGCCACGGAGATCGGCGCGGCCGAAGGGATCTTCGCCGCCCCCGAAGGCGCGGCCTGCCTGCCGGCGCTCAGAAAGCTGCTCGACGCGGGGAAGGTTCGCAGGGACGAGCGCGTCGTGCTCTTCAACACGGGCGCGGGCGTGAAATACCTGGAGAGTTATTCGTGAAGGCGGCCGGGGAGCCGCAAACAAAGTTCAGGGCGGGCGCATCTAACCGGTTGGCCGATCTCACAGCCGGTAAGTTTACAAGTGGAGAAGTACCGATGAAGCGCAGGTTGCACAAGGGGGTGCTGTTGTTGCAGGCGGCGGTCGTGCTGCTGGTCGTCGTGCTGGCGACTTACGTGGTCGCGCGCGGGCAGGTGGCCGCGGCGAGCGTGAAGGCGGAGGCGGGCGGTGCGGCGGCGGCCCCGGCCTTCGATCAGGCGCGCTTCGACCGCCTGCGCGCCGAGGGGTTCGAGTCGCTGTACAGCCTAGACTACGAGACGGCGCAGAGCCGTTTTAAGGAGATGTCACAGGCGTTCCCCGATCACCCGGGGGGCTGGCAGTTTCAGGCGGCGGCCCTGTGGCTGAAGACGCTGAACCAGTCGCGCCGCTTGCAGTCGAACCTCTACAACGACGATCAGTTCTACGAGGGCGAGGAGGACAAGGCCGACCCCAAAGTCGTCGCGGAGTTCAAAGAGCTGACGCGGTCGGCGAAGCTGCTGGCCGAGGCGAGACTCAAGAAGGACAAGCGCGACGTTGAGGCCCTGTACTATCTCGGCGCGACGCAGGGGCTGAAGGCCGCGTTCGCCGGGGCGGTCGAGCGCCGCTTCATCGGCGCGCTACAGGACGGCAAGGACGCCGTCGATCTGCACAACCACGCCGTCAAGCTCGACCCTAACTTCCACGACGCGCGGCTCTCCATCGGGATGTACGACTACATCGTCGGCGGACTGCCCGGCCCCGTAAAACTGCTGGTTAACATCTTCGGGCGCGGCGGCTCGAAGAAGCGCGGACTCGCCACGCTCGAACAGGTCGTGCGCGAGGGGCGCTGGGCGCAGGACGACGCGCGCGTGATGCTCATCCCGCTCTACAAGCGTGAGCGTCGGTTCGAGGACGCGGCGCGCGCGGCGCGCGAGCTGGCGACGAAGTACCCGCGCAACCACCTCTTCAAACTTGAGGCCGCGGACGCGCTCGTCTCGCAGGCCGCCGAGTTGCGTAAGACCGACCCCGTGGCCGCGCAGAAGATCGAGGCCGAGGCGTTCGCCGTCTTCGAGGCGCTCTTAAAGGAGCGAGGCGCGCCGTCGCGGCAGCACGATCAGATTCACTTCCAGTACGCCGACGCGCTCTTCGTCGCGGGGCAGACCGAGGCTGCGGCGAAAGGGTTCCTGGCCGCGGCCACCGTCGCTAATGCCGACGCCGCGCTCGCCACGCTCGCGCGACTGCGCGCGGCGCAGTCGTTCGACCTGGCGGGCAAGCGCGCCGACGCGCTCGCGCAGTACAAGGCCGTGCTCGCGCGGCCCGACGTTTACAAGTCGCACGAGGCGGCGCGGCGCGGTCTGAAAGAGCCGTTCAACAGAACCCTACTCAAGCAGCGGGCCGACGCCGGGGCGGAAGAGACGACGGAAACGAGCAAGAGGGGCAATGAGCAGTAAACGGATCGAAGAGGTTTGTTGCGACGACCACGCGCCGGCCGAGGGCGCGGGCGTTTTCGCCGAAGACGCACACGCCGGCACGGGCGTCGGGCGCGCGCGCGCGTCCGGGGCGCGCGGCGCGG
>DATHBT010000128.1:0-6471 GCA_035295985.1 Pyrinomonadaceae bacterium
GCGGCCGTACTGATCGCGCGCGGGGCCGTAGAGTTTGATGACGTGCGAGTCGGCTGCGAAGAAGATGACGTTCTCGCCCTGCGGCGAGCGGCGCAAGGGTTCGCGCGGCAGGCGGTGGTGCGCGCAGACGATCAGCGCCGCCTCGCGCCATGCCGGGTCGTGCAGGGCGCGCTCGAAGTCGGCCGCGTCTTGGTGGCGGGGCAGTTTCAAGTCCGAGGGCGAGCGCGCCGGCGCGCGGCGCGGAAGTTTTCGACCCGCCGCGCGCCGACGCCGCGGCGGCGTCAGCTCCGAACGTGTGCCGGCGGCGCGACTGCTTCCGCACCTTCCGCGAGCAGCCGCAGGCCGATCACGCCGAAGGCGGTGATGAGCAGCAGGTCGCCGCCGATGAAACCCACGAGCAGGCCGGCGACGCGTCCCAGCGGGAACAGCACCGCGCCCGCCGCGAGCGCGACCGCGACGGCCCCGCCGACCGCGCGGCTCCGGTAGAGGCTGATCGCGAGAATGATCAGGCCCGCGGGGAAGAAGATGCCGATCATCTGCGTCGAAGCCACGAGCTTCAGGCTGCCGCGAAGCAGCTCTACGGAGTGCGGCGAGCCGGCCTCGGTCAGCACCGCCTGCGACCTGAAGAGCACCTGCATGCTCGCGCCGGCCATCGCCCCGAAGTAGGCGCTCGCCCCGCCGACGAGCGCCAGCCTGCTCCCGCGGCTCACCGCCAGGTACGTCGCGCCGAAGACTGCGGGCACGAACAGGACGAACGAGGCCCAGAGCGCAATCGTCCAGCCGAAGCCCAGCCCGCCAGCGATCTGCATGACGTCGCCCGCGAGCAGCGGCAGCGGGGCGAGGACGGAACAGAAGCCCGCGGCGCGCGTAAACAGCCGTCCGGCGTCGCTCATTGGGCGTTTCCTCCTTACAGGTTTGGGGTGTCGTTTGAGCGACGGCCCACTCTGACGCCGGGTGCCGCGGCCCGCAGGTTCCAAATAACCCTGGCGCGGCTAAGTGCGGGGGGGCCGTGCCTCTTCGACCTCGTTCCAGATGCGCGTGTGGCGCGTCTCGCGGAGCAGCAGTGAGCCGACGACGAAGGTGGCGGAGGCGACGGCGATGGGGTAGTAGAGGCCGGCGTAGATGTTGCCCGTGCGCGCCACGATCCAGAGGCCGACGAGCGGCAGCATCCCGCCGAAGACGCCGTTGCCGATGTGGTAGGGGAGCGACAGCGCCGTGTAACGGATCTTCGCCGGGAAGGCCTCGACCAGATAAGCCGCGATGGGGCCGTAAACCATCGTCACCCAGAAGACCTGTATGAAGACGAGCAGGATCAGCCGCCACGCCGTCGCCTTCGAGAGCAGGTCGCCGAGGGTCGTGTACGTGAGCACCTCCGGCGCGGGCCGCAGAGCGCCGGTCGCGGGGTCGGCGGTCTGCGCCGTCAGCCTGATCTCGCCCGTCGCCGCATCGCGCGTCGAGCTGACGGTGGCGACGTTTGACCCGGCGGCCCGCTGCATCGCGCCGTAGATCGGGAGGTAAGTGAGCACGGCGAGCAGGCAGCCCGCCATGATGATCCACTTGCGCCCAACCCGATCCGAGAGCCAGCCGAAGAAGACGAAGAACGGCATCGCCAGCAGGAGCGCGGCGGCGACGATGTAGTTCGCGGAGGTCGTGTTCACCCTGAGGATCGTTTGCAGGTAGAAGAGCGCGTAGAACTGCCCCGTGTACCAGACGACCCCCTGCCCGGCCGTCGCGCCGAAGAGCGAGACGAGTACGCGCTTCAGGTTCACCCATTGGGTGAACGCCTCGACAAGCGGGCGCGCGGAAGTCATCCCGGCGCTCTTGACGTGCCGGAAGATCGGCGACTCCTTCATCCGCAGGCGGATGTAGAGCGAGACGCCCACCAGGAGGATCGAGATGAGGAACGGCACTCGCCAGCCCCAATCAGTGAACGCCTCGGGCGACATCGAGCCGCGCACCGCGAGGATGACGGCGAGTGAAACGAACAGCCCCAGCGTCGCCGTGATCTGGATGAACGAGGTGTAGAAGCCGCGCCGCTCGTCCGGCACGTGCTCCGCGACGTACACGGCCGCGCCGCCGTACTCGCCGCCCAGGGCCAGCCCTTGCAGCACGCGCAGCAGCAGCAGCGCGAGCGGGGCGGCGACGCCGATGGTCGCGTAGGTCGGCAGCACGCCGATCACGGCCGTCGCGCCGCCCATGATGAGGAGCGTGACGAGGAAGGCGTACTTGCGGCCGACCAGATCGCCGATCCGGCCGAAGAAGAGCGCGCCGAAGGGGCGCACGACGAAGCCGACGGCGAAGGTGGCGAGGTAGGCGAGGTAGGCGAACGTTTCGTCGCCGGGCGGGAAGAATTTCGACGAGAGGGTGCTCGCGAGCGCGCCGAAGATGTAGAAGTCGTACCACTCGATCATCGTGCCGACGGCCGAGGCGGCGATGACCTGCCAGATTTTATAGCCGTCGGCTCCCTCGCCCGCGCGTGCGCTCAAAAGTAGTCTCCCGTGGGAAGCTGCCCCGGTGATGGGTGGAGCGGCGAGATGTTAAGTGTGTTCGCGGCCGGACTTCAAGCGGCGCGGCGCACGGCGTGGGAAGGGGTGAGTGTTTTTTGGATGGGCCGGCGGCGCGGGCGGTGTGATCAGTCGCCGAACAGCCGCTCGTACTCGGCCCGCGTCCGCGCGTAGCACTCGCAGGCGCGTCGCTCAAGGCCGGCGCGGTCGAGAATCTGGATGCGCCCGCGCCGGTATTCGATGAGGCCGTCGGCCTGCGCTTCGAGCGCGGCCTCTGTGACGCCCGCCCGGCGGACGCCGAGCATGACGGCGAGGTACTCCTGGGTGAGCGCCACCGTGTCGGAGCCGACGCCGTCGCTCGACATCAGCAGCCACTTGCAGAAGCGCTCGTCCAGCTTGTGCAGCCGGTTGCAGGCCGCCGCGTGCGAGCCGACGACGATGACGGTGTGGATGTAGCGGTTGAGGAGCTTACGCACCGCGCCGCCGCGGTCGTAAGCCTCTTTGAAGATGTTGGCCCGGAGGCGGACGGCGTCGCCCGGCACCTGCACGAAGGTCGGCATCGTCGTCTGCGCCGCGTCGAGCAGGACGGGCACGCCCGACATCCCCTCGCGCCCTATCGAGCCGGACTCGGCCGCCGAGCCGTCCGCCATCGTCGTCACCAGCGAGAGCAGGCAGTTGAGCGGGAAATAGACGTGGCGGATCGGCTCGTCCGGGACGATGACGTGATCGCCGTGCCTGAGCGTGACGCGCTCGAAGTGAGGGCGCAGCCGTCCGATCTCTTCTTCCGGCAATGTTGCTAGAAGTCGGTTTTCCATGAGTACGTTGTCGGGCGTAGCGGACGGGACGGGACAGGCCGGAACTTTACAACCCGGCGGCGGGCCGTGGCAAGTAGAACTTCCGCGGCCCGCCCCGGCGCGGGAATAACCACCCGCCGGCCGCGCGTCAGACCGCCTGACTGCTTACCGGCGGCGGGACTTCGGGCGCGGGGCGGGGCGGCCATTCTTGACAGCGTTGGCCCGCGCCGCTAGATTCGCCCACAGCCGCGCCGACGAGCGCGCCCACTCTTCCGCAGGGTCGGATCGACGATTCCGACCGCTCCCGAAAGTCTTCAACGAACGGAATGGCAACCGAAACGGGCAACACCCCCAGGCTCGAAATCGCCCACGTCCTCTTCACCGACATCGTCGGCTACTCCCGGCTTCCGATGGACAGGCAGACGCGCGTGCTCCAGGAGCTGTACGACATCGTACGCGCCACGGAAGAGTATAGGCGGGCCGTGCAGGGACAGATCATCAGCCTGCCGACCGGCGACGGCATGGCGCTCGTCTTCTTCGGCGATCCCGAGACGGCGCTCCGGTGCGCCGTCGAGATCGGCCGCGCTCTGCGCCGCACGCCCTCGCTGCAACTGCGGATGGGCGTCCACAGCGGCCCCGTCTATCGCGTGGACGACATCAACACGAACATGAACGTGGCGGGCGGCGGCATCAACATGGCGCAGCGCGTGATGGACTGCGGCGACGCCGGACACATCCTCGTCTCCCGCCGCGTCGCCGACGATCTCCTCCAACTGAGCACCTGGGAGGGCCTCATCCACGATCTCGGCGAGGCCGAGGTCAAGCACGGCGTCCGCGTCCAAATCTTCAACGTCTATGGCGAGGGCTACGGCAACCCGGAGCCGCCGAAGAAATTCTGCGCGCCGCCGCCTCACGGGAAAGAATCAACCACGGAGGACGCGGAGGGACACGGGGGACGGCCGGAGGACGGACGGGGTAACGGCCGATCTGACATCTCGAATCCCAAATCCCAAATCGACGATCCCGACTCTGCAATCCGCAATCCGCAATCCGCAATCCGCAATTCCTCCGCGTCCCCTGTGGTTAATTCTTCGGCCGGTTCGGCCGGCCCGTCCGGCACGAAGCAACTGCGCGTCGCCCTGCTCTACAAGCGCGGGGCGCGGCCGGACGAGCACGTGCTGCGCTTCCTCGAAACGGAGCTGACGCGGGCCGGGCACAGCGTCTTCATCGACCGCCACCTGACCATCGGCGTCGAGTGGGCGAAGGAGATCGAGCGGCAGGTGCGCTCGGCCGACGCGGTCGTGCCGCTCCTCTCGGCCGCCTCCGCGCAGAGCGAGATGGTCGCCTACGAGGTTCAGATCGCGCACGAGGCCGCGCAGCAGTCCGAAGGCCGCCCGCGCGTCCTGCCCGTCCGCGTCGGATTCGAGGGCCCGCTGCCCGAACCCCTCGCCAGCATCCTCGCCCCCATCCAGTATTTCCTGTGGCGCGACGAGTCGGACGATCAACTGATGCTCTCGCAACTGCTCGGCACGCTCGTCGCGCCCGCCGCGGAGGAGATCGATCCCAAAGAGTTGAAGCAGCCGGGCGGCGCGGTCGCGCTCGACTCGAAGCTCTACGTCGTCCGGCCCACGGACGAGGAGTTTTTGCAGGCCATCCGCCGCCGCGACAGCATCGTGCTCGTCAAGGGCGCGCGCCAGATGGGCAAGACCTCGCTGCTCGCGCGCGGCATGGCGCTGGCCCGGAAAGAAGGCTCGGAGGTCGTGATGACCGACTTCCAGAAGCTGAACGCTTCGCACCTCGAATCGGTCGAGAGCTTCTTCCTCGCGCTCGCGGAGATGCTCTACGACCAGCTCGATCTCGACACAGACCCCGAAGAGGCCTGGAACCCGAAGCGCGGCGCGAGCATCAACTTCGAGCGTTACGTGCGCCGCGAGGTCTTGAAGAAAGTCGAAAAGCCGCTCGTGTGGGCGATGGACGAGGTTGACCGGCTGCTCACCGTCAGCTTCGGCAGCGAGGTCTTCGGCCTCTTCCGCTCCTGGCACAACGAGCGGCAGTTAGACCCGACCTCGCCGTGGGAGCGCCTGACCCTAGCCATCGTGTACGCCACAGAGCCGCACCTCTTCATCTCGGATCAGAACCAGTCGCCCTTCAACGTCGGCACGAAGCTGGAGCTGCGCGACTTCACCGCCGAGCAGGTCGCCGACATGAACCAGCGCATCGGCTCGCCGCTCGCCACGCGCGACGAGATCGGGCGCTTCCAGCAGATGCTCGGCGGCCACCCCTACCTCGTCCACCGCGGCCTCTACGAGATGAAGCTGCGCGGCCTCCCGTTCCCCGAGTTCGCCGCCGCCGCCGCCCGCGACGAAGGGCCTTACGGCGACCACCTGCGCCGCATCCTCGTCCTGCTCGCGCGCGACAACGAACTGACCGAGGAGGTGCGCCGCATCCTGCGCGGCCAGCCCTGCGAGTCGATGGACAATTTCTACCGCCTCCGCAGCGCCGGCCTCGTCGCGGGCGACTCCTCGCGCGAGGCTATTCTGCGCTGCTCGCTCTACGGCGACTACCTCGGCCGACACCTGCTCTGATTGCGGATTGCGGATTGCGGATTAGCAGAAGGTTGACGAGTCAACTCAATCGCTCCTTCGCTCAACCAATCAACTAATCAACTAATCAATGACTCAATTCTTTCAATCCGCAATCCGCAATCCGCAATCCGCAATCCTTCCCTGATGGCCGAAGCGCAAGCAAACTTTTACGTCATCGGGGGGACGCTCCAGAGCAGCGCCGCCTCCTACGTCGCGCGCCGCGCAGACCTCGATCTCTACGAGGGCCTGCGCGCCGGGCGCTTCTGCTACGTGCTGACCTCGCGCCAGATGGGCAAGTCGTCCCTGATGGTGCAGACGGCCGTGCGGCTGCGCGACGAAGGCGTGGCGGTCGCCGTCCTCGATCTCACCGCCATCGGCCAGAACCTCACCGCCGAGCAGTGGTACGACGGGCTGCTCAACCGGGTGGGACGCCAGCTCGACCTCGAAGACGAACTCGAAGACTTCTGGCTCGACAACGAACGCCTCGGCCCGCTGCAACGCTGGATGTTGGCCGGGCGCGAAGTTGTGCTTAAAGAGCGAAAGGGCCAGATCGTCTTCTTCGTCGATGAGATCGACGCCGTCCGCAGC
>DATHBT010000129.1:0-2860 GCA_035295985.1 Pyrinomonadaceae bacterium
CATTCATCATTCCGCATTTCTTTTATGGCGAGTCGCCGACAAAACTCGCGGACGTGGCTGCTGCTGGCGGCCGAGGCCGGCCTGCTCTTCGGCGGGATGGTCGGGGCCGCGCTGATCCGCTTCGGCTGGCAGGGCGCCCCCTTCGAACTGGTCTCGCGCCACGGCTACTACAAGGCCGCGCTCGTCACCGCCTTCTGCCTGTCGGCCTTCTACCTCTACGACCTCTACGACTTCGTCGTGATGCACGACCGGCGCGAGCTGGTGCTCCGCCTCGTGCAGGCGCTCGGCCTCGCGTGGGTCGCGCTGGCGCTCGTCTTCTACGCCGTGCCGTCGCTGATGATCGGGCGCGGCGTCTCGCTGATCGCGCTGCCGATGGCGCTGGGGCTGATGGTCGCGTGGCGCGTCGCGATCCACTGGCTGCTCGGCCACCCCCTGGTCGGCGAGCGCATCCTCATCGTCGGGTCGGGCGACGCGGCGCGCGAGATCGCGCGCGAGGTCCTGGGGCGGCCAGACGCCGGCTACCGCGTCGTCGGCTTCGTGGACAACCGGCCGGAACTCCTCGGCCAGTCCATCGTGAACCCGCGCGTCGTCGGGCTGACGACGGAGATGGCCGACGTGGTCAGGCGCGAGGGCGTGGATCGGATCATCGTCGCGATGGGCGAGCGGCGCGGCCAGTTCCCCGTCCGGCAGTTGCTCGACCTGAGTTTGTCGGGCGGCGTGGCGATTGAAGAGGGCGCGCCGTTTTACGAGCGGCTGACGGGGCGCGTGCACCTGGGGATGATGCGCCCGTCGTGGCTGATCTTTTCGAGCCGCGGCCGCCACTCGCACCTGGCCTCCGCGGTGCGCACGCTGACGCACCGCGGCGTCGCCCTCGCCGGCGCGATCCTCTCGCTCCCCGTCGCGCTGCTGACGGCCGTCGCCATTAAGCTCGAATCGCCCGGCCCCGTGCTCTACAGGCAGGAGCGCGTCGGGAAGAACGGCCGGACGTTCACGATCATGAAGTTCCGCTCGATGCGCGCGGACGCGGAGAAAGACGGCCCCGTGTGGGCGCAAGATCGGGACGCCCGCGTCACGCGCGTGGGCCGCTTCATCCGCACGACGCGCATCGACGAGATACCGCAGTTCTGGAACATCCTCAAGGGCGAGATGAACTTCGTCGGCCCGCGCCCCGAGCGGCCGCACTTCGTCAAACAACTCGCCGAAGAGATTCCGTTCTACAAGCAGCGCCACCTGACGCGCCCCGGCCTGACGGGCTGGGCGCAGATCAAGTACCCCTACGGCGCGTCGGTCGAGGACGCGCGGCAGAAGTTGCAGTACGACCTCTACTACGTCAAGAACCAGAGCCTGTGGCTCGACGCCGTCATCATGTTCGAGACGATCAAGACGATCCTCTTCGGCCGCGGGGCGCGCTGACGGGGGCGCGCGCGGGCAAGTTTTCGGAGGTTGAAGTGATGAGAAGTATGAACCTGAAGATTTTCGCGCTGGCGCTGGCCGTGTCGGCCTGCGCGTGCGCGGCGCAGGCGCGGCAGCCGCAGCAGCCGGACAAGAAGCAGGCGCGTCCGCGCACGGCGGCGACGCCGCGGCCCTCGGCGCAGAGCGCGGCCGAGCGACTTGAGCCGGACGAGAAGCCGTCCACGCAGCGCAAGGACGTGCCGGCCGAGACGATGGCCGCGCGCCACGAGAACCTCGCCGAGGAGGAGGCAGCCGCGAACGCCTACGCCAACAACTTCCTCTCGACCTACCTGCTCGGCCCCGAAGACATCATCTCGATCACGGTCTTCGGCCCGTTCCAGGATCGCTACTCGAAGGCCGGCATCGTCATCCCGCCGCACGCGATCATCACGCACCAGCTCATCCCCGAAGGGATCCGCGTCGCGGGCAAGACGACGCAGCAGGTGCAGGACGAGATCACCAAAAAGCTCGACGAGTACATCGAGAACCCGAAGGTGACGGTGACGCTCGACAGGGCGCAGTCGGCCGTCTTCTGGGTGGTCGGTGACGTGGCGAAGCCCGGCATCTTCCCGATGACGCGCCGGCTCTCCGTCACCGACGCGCTCTACCTGTCGGGCGGCGTGCTCGACACCGGCAACAAGAAGAAGGTCGTCATCAACCGCCGTATGCCCGACGGCTTCCTGCGACCGCAGTTGATCGACGTGGCGGCCATCGAGCGCGGCAAGCAGCCCGACAACTTCTTCCTCCAGCCGGGCGATCAGGTGCTCGTCCCCGGCAACCGCATGAAGACGGTCGAGAGGTGGCTCCGCCTCGCCTCAAGCGTCAGCCTCTTCCGCATCTTCACGGGAGGCTTTTGAGAAGAAATGAAGAAGGCAGAAGGCGGAAGGCAGAAGGCAGTCGGCGTGCGCGCGTTGTTCGCTCGTTCGCGCCCCCGCCTGCGTGCCGTGCGTCTCACGTTTTGCATCGGCTGCCTTCTGCCTTCCGCCTTCTGCCTTCTTGTTCCCGCGGCGCGGGCCGAGTGGTCTCTACAGCGTTCGGGCACGATGGCGTGGCTGCGCGCGGTGCACTTCACGGACGAGCGGACGGGGTGGGCCGTGGGCGGCAACGGCGCACTGCTCGCGACCGCTGACGGCGGCGCGACGTGGCAGGCGCGCATCCGCCCGACCGCCGACGCCTTGCGCGACGTGTTCTTCGTCGATCAGAAGACGGGCTGGCTCGTCTGCGAGCGAAACGTCTTCGCGCTCAAGTCCGACGCCGAGGCGCGCTCCTACCTGCTGCGGACGACGGATGGCGGCGAGAGCTGGTCGCGCGTCGAGCCGACGAAGGACGAGCCGGGCGTGCTGCTCGCGCGAGTGGCCTTCGCGGACTCCGCGCGCGGCTGGGTCTTCGGGGAGATGGGCGCGCTCTA
>DATHBT010000130.1:0-5582 GCA_035295985.1 Pyrinomonadaceae bacterium
TGACCGCGGAGGGGCGCGGGCCTGCCAGTTTTGGGCCTACGTTCGGGGCGTCCGCGCGCTGCGGTTTAGGATTTAGGCCTCGCCGCAACGAATTTATAACGCGGTCGCACCCGAAAGATCGTTTGACGCTACCCCGCAGGGCCGGATTCTCAAGTCTGCCTCAAGGGGCGCGACCTAATCTGTGCGCGCAAACGAAAAGGATTCCGAGTAGCACATCTCCGCCCCGAATTACTGCCGGCCGCCGCGCGTCGCCGCCGGCACGAGCCTTCGCCATCGGTTTACAAGGAAGTCTTGCCCTGGAGGGTACTCATATGTTGAAGCGCAGAATCTTCTGGACGGCGGCCGTCGCGCTGCTCGTCTTCGCGGTCGTCCTGCCCGCCGTCTTCGCGCCGAGCGCCGACGCCGTGTTCGCAGACGCCGTCATCCAGACGCCGGACGGGGGGCAGCGCCCGTCGCAGAAGGACGTGCGCTGGGGTATGGCCGACGCGGCCAAGGCAGCCGTCAAGGCTTCGGCCGCGCAGGTCGAGAAGCTGGCCGCCTTGCAGCGTGAGGTCGGCTCTGCGCTTACAGTGAGCTATAACCCGCTGACGGGTACGCCGAGCGCCCTCTACACACGCGAGGGCTACCTCACGGGCTCGAGCGCGCAAGACCCGGACGCGGTCGCGCGCGAGTTCGTTTCACGCTGGCGCGACGTCTTCCGCTTCGGCGACGAAGACCTGAAGAACCTCGCCGTCAAGAGCCGCTCCTACATCCCCGACTCGGGCACGACCGTCATCGTCTATCAGCAGCGGCTCGACGGCCTGCGCTACTTTCAGGGTGAGGTGCAGGCAAACGTCAACCGCGACGGCCGGCTGATGTTCGTTGGCGGCACGAGCTTCCCGGCGGTGAAGGTGACGAACTCGGAGTCAATCTCGGCGGACGCTGCTGTCGCCGCGGCGGCGCGCGAGATGGGGATCGAGGGTTGGTCGGCCACGCCGCTCGGCCGGGCCGAAGTCCTCGCCACCTTCGGCGATGTGGAGCGGCAGTACGATGGGGGCGTGCGCTTCTCCGGCGGCGGGGTCTTCTCGGATGACATCGACGTAACGCGCACGCTCTTCCCCGTGGGTTCGACCGCGCGCGTCGCCTACAGGTTCCAGCTCACGACGCCGCAGTACCAGAACATCGTCTGGGATCTCATCGTGGACGCGCAGACGGGTGAGGTGCTGCGTCGCATGAGCCTGACGATGTTCCACCGGAGCAAGCCGCCGCGGGAGGGTGATTCCGGCGGGGCTAAGCCCTCGTTCGGCCCGCCAGGCGGGGGCCCGATTGACAGCCGGCGCGGGATGTTCCGCCCCGACCTCCAGAGTATGGTCGAGGGCTTCAACCCCGCCGGGACGGCCCAGGCCAAAGTCTTCGACGCGGCGCCGACTGCGCTCGGCGGCCGCAGGTCGTGCACCTACAACCCGCCGTTCACATCGCCGGCGGCTTGCAACCCCAATACGGGCACAATCGGGCCAGCCTACGGTCGCCCGGCGCAGCGCGGTCAGCGGCCCGGTTACCGTGCCGACGTGCCCAAGCCCGCTACCGTCTCGCGTCAGGACGGCCGCGGCTTCATGGAGGGCATGGTGCGTGCCCGCATCGAGAACCCTTTCTCGATCACCGGCGGCCCACTCTTCGCGCAGATCTACAATACGCCTTTCGGCCAGGTGTTACGTGGGATGCCGGACGCCGCCAACCCCTCGGCCGGCTCGCCTTTCGGCTGGTACTACCTGCCGACCGACACGGGCGGCGCCGAGATTTCGTCGTCGGACGAGAACACGACCCGCGCCGCCACGCGCGCCTACGGCTACACGATGGCCCAAGAGGCGAAGCGGCGTAACGTACCCGAGAACTCGCCCGTCCCCTGCACGGGCGACCCGCGTGAGTGTGACCAACCCTTCTCGGCCACGCTCACGCCGCTCGCCGCGCCCGTCACGCTGCCCGACGGCCGCACGCTCACGCAGGTCTTCCAGTCGAACTACACGGAGGGGAACAACGTCCTCGCCTCCGACGACCGCGCCAACGACAACGCGGCGACCAACGGCATCCGCGGCTACGACCCGGGCCGGCTCTTCACCGACGACTATTTCACCTTCACGAACGGGTACGAGTTCGGCGGCCAGGACGCGATCTGCAACAACCCCGCGGGCATCGGCCCCTGCGCGCCGTTGCTCAACGTCAACTCGGTGACTTACCCCGCGTCGTCCAACCCGGACGTTTACCCGGCCACGCTGTCCCTCTTCTACTACAACAACATCCTCCACGATTACTTCTACGAGCTCGGCTTCACCGAGGCCCTGTTCAACTTCCAGCAGGACAACTTCGGGCGCGGCGGCGTCGGGCGCGACGGCGTCATGGCGGAGGTGCATGACGGCTCCGGCACGGACAACGCCAACATGACGCCGTCGGCCGAGGGCTCGCGGCCGAAGATGCAGATGTACCTCTTCACCGAGGCGGGCTTCCGCCGCGCCGACGGCTCGTTCGACTTCGACGTGGTGGCGCACGAGCTGATGCACGCGATCAACAACCGCGCCGTCGGCAAGGGCGCCACCAGTTGCGTCGGCAACCCCGTGGTCGGCGAGTCGGGCGGGCAGGGCGAGGGCTGGGGCGATTATCTCGCCTTCTCGATGGCCGACGACGACGTCATCGGCGAGTACGTGACGGGCGAGTTCGACGTCGGCATCCGCCGCCTCCCGGCCACCAACTACCGCTGGTCCTACGCCTCGATCAACGGCAACGGGCTATCGCGCCGCGACCGCTCCTACAACCCGACAGCCGTCCCCGATCCCGATCCGGGCGCCATCCCCTTCGAGACGCACGACACGGGCGAGGTCTGGGCCGCGATCCTCTGGGACATGCGCGAGCTCCTGATCATGAAGGATCCGAACGGCGTCTTCTACGACGGCACGCGCCGCCTCGACACGGGCCTCGTCCCCACGGGCACGGAGTTCTACATCGGCCCGCGCAAGGTGCGCTCGGTCGATAACGTCCACCCCATCGAATACCGCAACATCCTCCGCAACCCGAATTTCGACACGACGACCGACGCGACTGGGATGCTCGACGGCATAATCCCGAACATCGTCCCAGCCCGCCACATCGTCCGGCCCGGACTCATCGCCGCCGAGGTTCAGGCCGCGGCCGGCGGCCGGACGGGGCCGCTCGCCACGGCCGTCTCGAACGGCGCGCGGCTCGCCGATAAGCTCATGCTGCGCGGGATGCAGTTGGACAGGTGCGGGCCGACCTTCGTATCCTCCCGCGACTCGATCCTGGCGGCCGACCGCGAGCTGACGGGCGGCGAGAACCGCGCCATCATCTGGCGCGCCTTCGCCAGCCACGGCGTCGGCGTGCTCGCCGAGTCCCGGTCGGGCGGCGGCGGCACCTCCGGCATCGGCGTCGGCAGCCCCGGCACCGTCGTCGAGGACTTCTCCGTCCCGGCGGGCGTCACGGCCTGCGAGCAGCAGGGGCCGCTGCCCGCGCCCGCCTTCGCGCTCTCGAACACGAAGCCCAACACCGTCACCGTCACGATCAACGGCGGCCAGCCCGTCTCCGGTGCGGCCCGCTACCTGATCTCGCGCGCCGAAAACCCGAACGGGCCGTTCACCATCGTGGGCAACATCCCGGCCTCGCAGACGACCTTCGACGACAACAACGGCGGCGCGGGGCTGCTCCTCAACAAGACTTACTACTACCAGGTGCGGGCCACCCGCGACAACGGGGCCGAGTGTGTCTCGACCTCCTCGACGCAAAGCATCACCGTGACCGTGGGCGAAGCGATCAAGCCGCCGCCGATCTTCAACGGCGTCACCGAAGTCTTCGATCCCAAGTCTTGCACGACGCTGGTCGTCGGCTGGGGGCCGGCCACGGCGACCCACCAGACGGCGAACATCGTTTACGACGTTTACCGCTCCGAGGTGGCGACCGATCCCGGCCCGCGCGTCGGCAACCCGACCGCCGACACGCACGCGCCGCTCGAGCCGACCTTCGAGCCGACGGCAGCGAACCGAGTGGCCGAGGGCATCACGGGCCTCTCCTTCACCGACACGAACCTCCGTCATAACCGCGTTTACTACTACATCGTGCAGGCCCGCGACCTCAACTCCGGCCTAAAGGACACGAACGACACGGGCAACCGCAAGGCGGATTTCAACGCCCCGTCGTCGCCGGCCGTAACTAACGCGCCCGTCTTCGCCCTGGAGGACTTCGAGAACGCGTCGGCCAACGGGCGCTTCACGCCGCCGCTCGTGGAGGGCTCGACGCCGGGCAATCCGCAGGCCGAAATCCCGGCCTTCCAGCGCGTCCGTGGAGTCACTATCTCAACCGGCTCCGACACGACGACCACCTCGACGGTCATGTACGCGCCCGACTACAACCCGGCCGACGCGACCGAGGCCAACTGCGGCTCGACCGGCGGCGCCCAGAGCGACTTCTCGACCACCATCGGCCCGGTCACGCTGACGCAGACTTCCGTGATGGAGTTCGACCACTTCTTCGTCACAGAGGAGGCGTTCGACGGCGGCGTGCTCGAAATCAAGGTCGGCGGCGACGCGGCCTTCAACTCCACGCCCTACCCGGACGAGGTGACCACCTTCGATCTGGGCAACTTCATCGTCGAGGGGAGCTACAACAGCCGCCTCAACGGCGGCGGCTCGGCCCTCGAAGGGCGGCGAGCCTACTCCGGCTCGAAGCCGATCCTGCACCACGTCCGCATCCCGCTCGAAGCCTTCGCGCCCGGCGGGCGCCACAACCCGGCGGGCCTGCCCGTCCGCATCCGCTTCCGCATGACCTCGGACGTGCTGAGCGTCCCGTCGTGCAACGCCGGCTGGTTCATAGACAACCTCGTCGTCAACAACCTCGACCCGGCGGCCTGCCCCGCCGCGACGCCGACGCCCACTCCGACGCCCACTCCGACGGCCACACCGACGCCGACCGCGACGCCGACGCCGACGGCAACCCCGACCCCGACGGCTACTCCTACGCCGACGGCTACTCCTACGCCTACTGCGACGCCGACGCCGACGCCGGCGCCGTCGCCGACGATTCAGTTCAGCAGCGCCGCGCAGCAGGTCTCGGAGTCGAGCCAGAGCGTGACCGTGACCGTCTTCCGCACGGGCGACAACCTCGCCCTGTCGGGCGAGAGCACGGTGGATTTCGCCACGAGCGAGGGCGGGGCCGGCGTGAGGTGCGACGCCGTGACGGGTCAGGCGACCGAGCGCTGCGACTTCGAGACGGCCGTCGGCACGCTGCGCTTCGCGCCCGGCGAGAAGATCAAGGACATCGTGATCTTCCTCTGGGACGACGCGCACCCGGACGGCGACGAGACCTTCACCGTCACCCTCAGCAACGCCTCGGGAGCCAACATCGGCCCGCCGAGCGTGGTAACCGTCACCGTCACAGACAACGGCGACGCCGCGGCGGATGCCAACCCGATCGACGTGGACGACTACTTCGTGCGGATGCACTACCTGGACTTCCTCTACCGCGAGCCGGAGGAGTCGGGGCGCCAGGCGTGGCTCGGCGTGCTGCGGGGCTGCCCGAACCAGTTCAACCGCGATCAGCGCAAC
>DATHBT010000131.1:0-1635 GCA_035295985.1 Pyrinomonadaceae bacterium
GCTGCTTTCGCGCGGGGCCGGGCCCGCGCCCGCGGCGGCGCACGGGGCGAGCAGCGCGAGCGCGAGCAGTGATGCCGGAATAGTCCGCCTGTTCATCGTCGAATCACCTCGCGCACGTCAGAAGCGGAAGCCGAAGCCGAAGGTCATCTGGAAGTTGTGCGTCGTGTCGGCGCGCGTGAATTGCGAGCTGCCGGGGGACGTGCCGATGGGCGGGAACGTGATGGGGCCGACTTCGCGGAAGCGGATGATGGTGTCGCCCGCGTCGATGCGGAAGATCGTCCGGCTCGACGGGTAAAACTCGACGACGCCGCCCACGTCCGCCGCGAAGAAGGTACGCGCCTCGCCGAAGCAGCCCAGCGGGCCGGACGCGGGGAACGTGACGGTGCAGGGGCCGCGCGTGCCGTACTCATCGAAGTTCATCGCGCCGGGGCGCACCTTGGCGAAGACGCCGACCGTCTCCCAGCGGCGGCCCGCGCGCACGCCCGCGAAGACCTGCGTGCGGCGGTTCTGGAAGACCTCGTTGATGTTGCGCTGCGGCAGGTGGTTCACCTCGGCTTCGAGCGCGACGTGGCGGCTCACGTTGTAGGCGAAGCGCGCTCCGTAGCCCGCGGTGGTCACGCCCCGCTCGCTTGAGGTGAAGACGCCGGCCGGACTCGTGCTCACGACCTCGGGGAAGTTCAGGCCGATGAACGTGAGCTGCGCGCCGACCTCGAACGGGTGCTCTTTCACGTCCGGCCCTTCGTCGTCCTGCGCGAACGCCTCGCGCTGCGACGCCGCGACGAGAAGCGCGAACGCGACGAACGAGTACAAAAGTTTTCTCTTCATCTCAGGTTCCCTCACGCACTTTCAGTTTTCAACGCGCCGTGATTTTCGGCGGCGCGCACTTCGGTCGCCGGACAAGACGGGCGCGGCGTTAGAAGTCTCACGGCTCGTCCGTCGGCAGCGCGCGCACCTCGCGCATGCGCCTGACGATCCGGTGCGAGATGTCTTCCGCCGCGGCGAGGCCGTTGACGGCGACCACCTTGCCCTTGGCGACGACGATTGAGGACTCCGGCTCGACGACGCTGAAGATGTAGTTGAGCGCCGCCTTGTCGATGCGTATGACGAGGTCGGCCTTGTCGCGCTCGGTGACGAAGGCCAAGCGCCAGCGCGAGAACTCCGGCAGCTTGTCGAGCTTGTATTCGAGGTACTCGGCCTTGACGTGCCGGTTCGGCTCGACGAAGACGGTGCGGGCGTTGCGCAGAATCTCCGGCGGCTCCGTGCCGAGCGGCGCGCGCTGTCGCCGCGGGTCGCGCCCGCGCGCGTCCGAATCCGAGTGGCCGCGCGGCGGGGCTTGCGCCTGCGCCGAGGCGATGGCCGCGGCCACGAGGCAGTAGGCCGCGAGCAGCAGGACGACCGAGACGAAGCGTCTCGCGTTCGGCGAACCAGGCATCAACTTTCCCTCCCGTCTCTTCACTGAAAAACTTTCCCGCCGCGCCTCGCAGGGCAACGCGTGTGCCGAAAGCGCGGCCCGCGTAAAAACGGGGCTTCCGGCGGGCGGGCGGAAGGACGCGCGCCGCGCCGCGCCGTCACCTGACGGAAAAACGCGGCGTCACAAGCGGCGCGCGATCCCGCTCCCGCGCACCGAGTGTTTGC
>DATHBT010000132.1:0-14511 GCA_035295985.1 Pyrinomonadaceae bacterium
ATGAGTTTTAAGAGGCGCGGGTGGCGCTCGGCCGCCCGGCGCGCGGCGGAGCGGACGCCCCGCGAGGTGAGCGCGAGCAGCCCCGCGCCCGCCCAGAAGATCATCCCGGCCTTGCGGACGAGTCCGAGCGTGACGCCCGTCGCGGCGGCGAAGCCGAGGGTGCGCAGGATCAGTTCCGTCCCGCCTTCGTAAACGCCGATTGTTCCGGGCACGAAAGCGAACATGAAGTTGATCACCTTCGTCAACGACTCGATGATGAAAGGCGCGCTCGCGGCCGGGCGGAAGCCGAGCATGCGCAGCGTCAGATAGACTTCGAGCACGCTGGAGACGTGCGCGAGCAGGTCGAGGCCGACGATTGAGAAGAAGGCGCGGCGGCGCGTCTGGTAGAAGTCGTAAACGTTCGACTCGACGCGGTGGATGTGCTCGTCGCGCTTGCGCAGAAACCGGGGCTCCCAGCCGCGGCGCGAGAGCGTTTCGAGCAGCCACGAGACCGGCTTCACGCGCCGCGAGACGGCGAGCGCGACGACGGCGAGCGCGGCGACGGCGCAGGCCGCAATGAAGAGCAGCGAATAGTGGGCCGCGTCCGGCAGATCGTAGGCCGACATCATCACGACCGTGCCGCTCAGGATGAAGAGCACGACCGAGACGTTGTAGAGCAGGTTATCAACGACCAGCGCCTGTACGCCCGTCTCCAAAGGCACGCGCTTCTTCAGGAGCGCGGCCTTCGTCGCCTCGCCCAGCAGCGGGCCGGTGAAGGTGAGGAAGGTGACGGCCTCGCCGCCGAGTCGCGCTGAGAAAGCCTGCCAGACGGTGACGTTGCGATGCTCGGAGGGTACGGCCGTCCGCATCGCCAGGGAACGCAGGAGGTGGCGCAGGCCGCTGACCCCAACGAGCAGGAAGAGGCCGAAGCCGATCTGCGCGAGCGCGTCGAAGACAGGTTGCAGGCCGACGCGGTTGAGGACGAAGACGAGCAGGCCGAGGCCGAGCAGGAAGGCGACGGCCTGCAACCCGAAAAGCGACCGGCGCGCGCCCTTGCCTCCGCGCGCGTCGGCCGCGTCTATTTCGGCCGCGCCTGGCAGCCCCGCTCGATCTTTCAGTCCCTCGCCTGCCGAACTCAAGGCTCGTCCTCCGTCCTCTTGCCGCTGGAGGATTCCGCTATTGCGGGGGAAGGTTTTTCGGGGGCGAACAGCTCGCGTATGACGCGGCCGGGGAACTGCGAGGTCGGCGACGGTGCGAGGCCCACGGGCCGCGCGCCTTCGGGGCGGGGGAGGCGGCCGGTCAAGGTTAATACGGTCGGGACGAAACTCAAACTGTCGTAAGGCTCGTCTATGACGAGGCCGCGCGGGACGCCCGTGGCCTCGCCGCCCGCGAACATCAGCGCCGAGTGGGTGGAGACGCGGAAGAAGGAGCCGTGGTTGCCGCCGGGGTTGAAGCCGCGCACGTCGAAGTTCCAGTGATCGGAGGCTACCAGCAGCAGGTCTGTCTCGACGAGCGCGCGCTGCCGGCGGCGCAGCCTGCGAATCAACCGCTCGTCCTCCGTGAGGCCCGGCACGTCCGGCTCTGTCGCCGGCGTCAAATGCCTGGCGAACTGCTCCTGCAATCCGACGACGCCGTTCGAGTACCGGGTCAGGTGCAGCGCGCGCAGCCACTCCACGTCCGTGTGCCAGCCCGACAGCCACTCCTCGCGCGACGCGCCCGCCGGGAGTCGCAGCTTGTTGTCCTCCCAGATTTCGAGCGGCAGCCCCGCCTGCCACGGGACGCGGCGGAAGCGCGTTAAGCCGTCCGCGCCCTGCGCGAGTTCCGCGACGGGAAGATAGCGGATGAGGAGGCGTCCGCCGCGGGCGCGGCGCGAAAGTATCAGGGCTTGCTTGTCTGTGCCGCGGTAGAGCCAGACGACCTCGTCGGCCCGCAAATCCTCCGCGCCCGACACGGGCATCGACTCGGCCGGCACGCGTACGGCGACGAAGTCCACCGGCCGGTTGGCGACGCCCGGCTGGACGTTGTTGCGGACGGTCGTCCCGCGCAGCAGCTCGAAGTAGTTGACGCGGCGGAAGCTACGCCTGAGATCGAGCGACCCGTCCGCGGCGAGGGCCAGCCCGCCCCCAGCCGGGCCGGCGACGTAGGATTGAAGCTCGGCGATTGTGTTCGACTCGCCCATCGTGCCGCGCGCGATTAGGTCGGGGATGCGGAGTCCCGCGGGGTCGAACGACTCGCGCCGGAGCGCGAGCAGGTTCGAGAGCGTGCGCGCGTACTCGGTGTACTTGCGCACGTCCGTCTCCCATGAGTCGATCTGCGCGAACAACCTCCGGGCGGCCTGATCGCGGCCGGCGTCGGCGTCGGCCTTCGTCCACTTCTTCGGCATCGCCGCGTGGACTGTGCGCTGCTTCTCGATCAGGCGTTCCAGGGCCGACAGCTCCTCCCGCAGCTCCGCGACGAGGCGCGACCAGTCGGCCCGGCGCGCGTCGAGCGTGGCGAAGAAGGCGTCGGTCGCGGCGGGGCGGAGCTGCGGGGCGAGCCGCTTGTCCTGAAGTTGTTGGAGCAGTACGTGGAGCGTGTTCAGGTCTGAGTCGCGGACGTGGACGGCGCAGCGCTCGTTGCCGTCGAAGTCCACCAGCGCCGTAGGGTAGTCGGTGCTCTGGCCCTTCAGGTAAAGACTCTCGTCGGTCGTCGTGTGGATGAGCGGGACGAGGGGGTAGAAACCTTTGACCGCGTAGTCGTTCAGGAGCCGCCGCTTCGTGACGACGTGGTGGCCGCCGCCGGCCGCGCTCGCCAGGAGCTTGACGACGTTGAAGCCCTGGCTGTAAACGCGCTCGTCCGTGTTCGTGCCGTGATCGGAGACGAGGACGAGCGCGGTCTCCGCGGCGAGCGGGCTTCGCTGGATGGCCGTCCAGAGGCGGCCGACCGTGGCGTCCAGCTCGCGCAGGGCGGCGAGGTGCGTGGCGCGGTCGCGGTTGTGGTGCGCGGCGTGGTCGAAGTCGGTCGTGTAGAAGTCGAGGTAGCGGACGCGCGGGTCGGAGAGCTTGGCGACGACCTCGCGCTCAAGCTGCTCCATCAGGATGGCGCGCGAGTCGAACTCGGTGAGCCACTCGTCGAACAGCTCGCGCTTCGTGCGCGTCGTGACGCGGTTCTTGAGGCTCCGCTCCAGCGTCGTCCAGCGCGCGCCGCGCTGGTAGAGCTGGAAGCTGATGTGCCGCTCGTCGTAAGGGTAGGCGTCGTAGAGCAGCGGCACGCCCAGCTCGTCGAGCAGCTCCGCGCCCGGCATGTCAACGCGGACGCGGCCCAGGTGGCCGAGCCAGAAGGGAATAAAATTGAGATAGTCGTAGGAGTGCAGGGTCAGGCGGTCGAACTCGACGTTGGCCTTGATCTGGAGGTGATGCCCCGTGTCGAGCATCGACCACGAAGGCCCCGAAAGACTCATGCCGCGCACGTAGAAGTTCGCGGCGCGCGTGCCGCGCTCGTAGAAGACGTGACGGAACCACGGCAGCACGCTCTTGCCCGTGCGCGGATCGCGCTCGTCGATGAAGCGATCAACCTGCGCCTGCGACAGCCCGTCAACCTTGAGGACGACGAGGCGTTTCGCCTGCGCGCGGACGGGGAGTGAAAAAAGTAGAAGGCAGAAGGCAGAAGGCAGAAGGCAGACAAAACGAAAGACGAGGCTAAAGGCGGCGGACGACCGGGCCACGTCCGCAACCGAGGTGAAAGCGGCTGACGCACGCAGGGCAAGCTCCCTGGCTTCCTTCTGCCTTCTGCCTTCTGCCTTCTGCATCCTGCCTTCCGCCTACTCGTGGCCGCCGATGGTCGAGATGATCTGCGCGTCCTTCGGCGAGATGCGCTGCTCCTCGCGGGCGGCGCGGCGCAGGTAGTCGGCCGAGAGCGTGCGCCACACGTCGCCCGCAGCCTCGTCGCGGAAGATGCGGACGAGCGAGTTCTTGGCCGTCTCGTTGTTGATGCGGTAGAGGCCGCTCAGGCACAGGCGGCGCGACTCCTCGTCCTCCGTGCGCGCGAAGATGCGCGCGACCGCGGCGGCCGTCGCGCCGTCGGCGCGCTCGCCGTGCTCCGCCACGTAGCGGAGCGAGCGGCGCACCTCCTCGATGTCCCACTCGACCTCCACGCGCGAGGCGGTCTTAGCCACCTCGCGGAGCAGGCGGCGGTGGCGCGCGAGCCGTCGCTCGGCGTCGAGTTCGGCGACCTGCTCTGCGGGTGCGACATCCTCGCGGTGCGTGTAGAGGCCGAAGCTGAGGGTGTTCGCTAAGCGGAAGAGAACGCGCGAGGCGCGGCCGTGGCGCGCGGGCACGAGCTCGGCGCGCCGGTCGCGGTCGAGCCGCGCGGAGAGGCCGCCCGGCCGGCGGGCGTATTCGAGGAGCGCGGCGTACTGCTCACGCGCGAGCCTCGCCTCGGCCGCGCCGCCGTTCTCCAGGGGGTTGAGCGAGACGTGTTCGAGCTGCCGGCCGATCTGTTCGCGCAGGCCGGGATCGAGCGAGGCGTCGAGCGAGAGCAGGAGTTTCAGTTGCGAGTAGGCGCGCAGGCGCGAGGGCTGGTTCACGTCCATGCCGCGCCGCTCCGTCATCCAGTCATAGACGGCGCGGCCGAGCGTGTGGGCGAGGCCGAGGCGCGACGCGGAGAAGAGGGTCGAGGTCACGTCCTTGAGCGCGCGGCGCGACACCTCGCGCCCCTTCGGGTTGAGCGTGTCGCGGAAATCGACGAGAAGGGCGGGCACGCGCGGGTGATCGAGGCCGTAGAGGGCGAGCGGGATCATCTCGGCGCGCCGCGCGCCGGGCGCATCTTCGGCGACGCGGCGGTTCTCGGAGTCGAAGAATCGCTCCTCCGTGTAGCCGCGCCAGTCGCGCAGGCGGCGGTCGCCCCAGGGGCTGTCGATGTTGAGGAAGCGTTTGTCGAACTTGCGCGCCGGCGCAGCCGTCAAGTCCTCGCGCGTCGTCCAGAGTAAGGCGTGCGTGGCCGCGCCGTCGGGCATGGTCAGCGGCTCGAAGTGGAGGCCCTCGGCCTCGGCGCGCTGGCGCAGCATCTCCCAGTTGTGGCCGCGCGTGTCCTCCCACTTCGTCGCCTCGCGCTCGTGGACGCGCCGCAGGTAGAGATCGTCGATGAGGCCGCCGAGCGACTTCTGCGTGAGCGCGAGCCGCGCCTGAATCTCGCGCGTCTCCTGCGGAGTGAAGATCGGCTCCGCGCCTTCGCCCGCCTCGGCCTCGTAGATCGCGAGGACTGCGAGGGCGCGGATGACGTGCGCGCGGCGGTAGTCCTCGACGTTGCGACGGTACTGGCGCGAGGAGGCTTTGACTGCGACGCCCACCGGATCGATCAGGAGGAACTGGAGCGACGACCAGAAGACGTTCCGCCACGCGTCGCGCTCGGGCGCGGAGAGATCGAGGACGTGGGGCGGGACGCCTTCGGCCGCACGGCCGCGGCTCCCGACGCGCGTGTAGAGGAACGGCACGGCCGAGGCCGCGCGCTGCCGCGCGGAGGGGGCGGCGTAGGTGTGCGTCCAGACGTAGCGCAGCCGGTCGTTCTCGCGATCCGCGTCGCCGAGCGTGTCGCGCAGGATGCTGACGAGCGGCAGCTCCCGCGCATTACCTGCGTGTGCATCGTTCGGCCCGGAGGCAGCGCCCGACTCGCCGAAGATGGTCAGAAGTTCCGCCCCGCCGCCGTCGACCTGTGTGCGTTCGAGACGGAAGAGCGAGCGCACGGCCGGTGCTCCGTTGGCGCGGACTTCGGCGGCCGGGGTAGGGCCTTCGGCGGCGGGGGTTGACTGCGCGCGCGCCGGCAGCGCGCAGAGCTGTGCGAAGAGGAGCAGCGCGAGGAGCGCGCGCGTCGGGGCGTCGGTAAATTTGCCGGCGGGTCGCCTGTTCATGCTCCGCGTCGCTCTCGTCACCCGTCTGTGTGCTCCGTGTGGAGCGGTTTTGTTGCGCCGCTCACCGCTCGCGCCGGCGAATTCAAAACTTGGAGACCCGGCTCGTTGCGTCTGGAACTCTTTTAGCAACACCCGTGCCGCGCGGCATCGAGCGTTCACGGTTGCTAAGACGTTGCGGCCCGCCCGCGTGTTTCAGTCCCGCCGCGGCGTGATACTCGCTTGCGATGCCGCGCGCGAACAGGGAAGTTGCCACCGAAAGCTCAGCGCCGCGCCGCCGTCTCGCGCAGGGCCGCGGCCGAAGGCTCGTCGAGCGCAAATATCCGGGCCGAAGGCACGCCGCCGAGTTGCAGCGTGGCGGCGGGCTGCGCAGTTGATTCGAGGGCGGCCGTGGCGGCCTCGTTGCTGAAGTAGCGGCGTCCGCGCGCTACAACGACGTGGTCGCCCGCGGAAAGCTCTCCGACAGCTTCCGGGTCGGAGAGCGAGACGTGTCGCAGGTCGTCGCGGCCCGCGCGGCGCGCGTAGAAGTCGAAGAGTTCGGGCGTCTCGGACGCGACCGCCGAGCCGGGCCTCGCCCGCGCTGCGATCAGGGCCGCCGCCCCCGGCGTGCTCGCGTCGTAGAACTCGTCGTGCGGGAAGTGGGAGCCTGCGCGGGCCTGCCCGCCGCCGAGCGCGTTCGTGTAGAGGCGGTAGTGCGGCGCGGCCGACGCCGAGGCGTAGGCCGAAGAGAGCACGACGAGGACGACGACGAGCGCGTGCGCGTAGCCTCGCGCGGCGTCGCTCGTAAAAAGCGCGGAGACGCGGCGCGCGACGTACTGGACGCCGAGCGAAGCCGTGATGATTACTACGGGGAGCGCGAACGTGAAGTAGCGCGTGAACTTGCCGCCGAGCAGGGTGAAGGGGAAGAACCAGAAGAAGAGCCAGAAGATGACGAAGTAGCGGCCGTCGCCTAGCTTGCGGCGGAGGATCTGCGGCAGTCCGACGACGAACGCGGCGACGACGGCGAGCGGCAGCTTGAAGGCGATGAAGGCGTAGTAAAAATACCAGGGCGATCCCTTCAGCCAGAGCGTCATCTGATTGCGGTAGAGCGCGCCCATGAACTCGTAGCTGTCGTGGCCGATGCGGTGCTCGCCCGCGAAGGTGCGCATCTCGCGCCACGTGCCCGGCAGCAGGATCGTCAAATTGCACAGGACGAAGGCCGCGCCCATGACGGCGAAGAAGGCGAGCCACTTCCGTTTGCCGAGACGCCAGCGCGTCGAAGGCGCGCCCTGGAAAATCCAGTAGTAGCTGGCGCTGATGGCGAAGAGGTGCGGGATGTACTTCGAGGCGAGCATCGCGCCGAACGAAGCCGCCGCGGCCCAGTAGTAGGCTTCGGGCCTTCGTTCGCCGGATTCCGCGACGCGCTGCCCGCGCAGCCAGAAGACGTTGGCGAGCAGGAAAAAGAAGAGGAAGAAGGAGTCCTCTTTGGCGATGCGGTTGAAGCCGATGGCGGCGGGGCCGAAGGCCCACAGGGCGGCGGCGGTCAGCGCGGCCGGCACGCCGAACAGCTCGGACACGATGAGGAAGATGAGCAGCGCGGAGAGCGCGCCGAGCAGCGCGCCCGGCAGGCGGAGCGCGGATTCGAGCGGCACTTGCAGCGACGCGTTCGAGCGCGCTATCGAAGTTCCGTTCCACGCCTCCGAGGCGACGACGCTCGCGGTCAGCAGGGCCTTCATCAGCATCGGGTGCTCGCCGTTCGTCGGCGTCAGCCCGTGCGTGCGGTACTCCTGCACCGTCCGCAGCTTGTTCAGTTCGTCCTCGCTCAACCCTTCCGCGCCGAGGTTCGCGGCGCGGAAGCCGAAGCCGCCCGCCACGACGACGAACAGCACCGCTGCGACGAGCGCGCGGCTGAGCGCGCGGGCGGTCTGGCCCGTGAAAAGCTCGGGCCGGAGGCGCGCGGTCGTTACTGCTGCTGCGGAAGCTGACAAACTTTCTCTCTTCCCCTCAGACGGGAATTCGTCGCCGCTAACAAAGCCGACGCCCAAGGGCGCGGCCGTCGCGCGCCAACAAAAGTCGCAAGGGTAACTTGATCGCGATCACCTGTCAAAAAGGCGTCGCATTAAAAAAGCGACGCTCCGGGATTAGCGGAATATTATCCGTCCCGCCGCGTCACTTCGGCGGAAACCTGTGACACTTTTGGGGAGCGCCACACGCGGCCCCGTGGCCGGCAGTTCAGCCGGAAGGCGAGACGGCCGCGCTCTCGCACGGCTCAGCGCGGCTTGGCCGCCTCCGCCGGCTTCGTCTCCTTCTGATCGTCTTTCCCGGCGGCGTCGGGCGCGGCCTGCGCGGCCGGGTTCTTCCAGCCGGCGCGTTCGAGCAGCGGGAGCGCGTAGCGTATGGGGACGGCGAAGTTGGCGTCGGCGATCTCGACGAAGACCGCGAAGTTGACGCCGATGACGCGCCCCGACGGGCCGAAGAGCGGCGCGCCCGATCCGCCCTGACCCGTGCGCGCGTCGTAGACGATGCGGCGCGTCTCAAGGTCTGTGATGTGGCCCTGCGTCAGAAGCGGCTTGAGCACTTTCAACTCGGCGAGGCGCGACACCAGCACGTCGAGCGACGCGCCGTAGCGCTGCTTGATCTCGGTGGCCTGCTCGTCCGGGAGCGAGGCGAGGATGCGGTCGGGGCCGGACGGGTAGCCCATCAGCACGACCGGCTTGCCGACCGTGGCCGCCGCGGTCGGGGAGGCCGGCCCCTCGCCTTCGAGCGGGAGCGTCGGGATCGAACCGAGGCTTTCGGCCGGCTCGATCTGCGCGACCGCCAGGTCGTCGCGCTGCGACACCTGCCGGACTTTGAGCGGGAAGCCCTGGGAGCGTTCGGGGAAGTAGGCGAGCAGTTTCGAGATGCGCGGCCGGCCCGCCACGGCGCTGCCGAAGACCATCGCGCGCTCGTCGGCCGACCACGGCTCGGAGGCGACGTGCCGGTTCGTCACGATGTAACCGCCGCCGACGTGGAAGCCGGTGCCGACGTAAGGGAACTCGGCGACGGGGCCGTCGCCGTCCGGCGTCAGGAACGTCGTCTCCTGCTCGGCGTCGGGCACGACGGCCGCCGGGTCGGCCGGCGACGCCGCGGCCTGCGAGCCGGGGTAGCGCAGGGGGCGGCCCGTGCCCGCCTCGACGAAGATGTAGAGGCCGGAGATCAGGCAGACGCCGTTGCCGTACTCGCCCCGCAGCTTCGGCGCGAGCGAGAGGCTGTTAATGATGTCCTCGTTGGTCTGGCGGACGCCGGCGAACTGGTTCTGCGACTCGCGCACCTGCTGGTTGAGAAGCGCGATCTGCGCGTTCTGCTCTTCGAGCCGGCGGCGGCTGCGCTTCAGCTCGTCGAACGCCGCGAAGCCGAAGTAGAGCATGCCGCCGACGAGCGCGACGGCGATGAGCAGCGTGATGATCTTCGTGCTCCAACTGATCTCCCGAACCAGCTCGCGCGTGAATTCCCGGAGGAAGACCTTGGCGTCGTCGCGCCGCGCCGTGGCCGCAGCCTCCATCGCCGCGTGTTCGATGAACGGAGCGACGAAGGGTTCGGCCCGGCGGCCGGCTGTGGCAATCGCGGAGGGCGCTTCGACGGGGAAGAACTGGAGCGTGAGGGTCTGCTGCTCGTCGGCCCCTCCGCTCACGCGGTCGCCGTCTTCGACCGAAGCGCCGCGCGCTATGGGGAGACCGTTGTGTGACAGTGGGAGAGCGGGCGTGAAGTCTGCGACGCGGTAGTGGCCGTTCGCGCGGGCGAGTTCGAGCAGGACGAGGTCGCCGCCGGCCGCGGGCAGGGCTTCGGGCCGCAGGCGCAGGTCGCAGTCCTCGCGCGTGCCGATGCGGATGCGTTCGTGCGTGAGCAGTTCGGTATGCCGCTCGCCCGCGACCTCTATGTGGACGACTAAGCCGCTCGCCATAAAACTTCGGAACTTTAGGGGCCGATACAGGGAGGGCGGCTACGCCGGTGCGTCGAAAACTTAACCGCCTCCGCCCCGCGCAGTCGCCCGCAAACGCCATTTTATACTATGCTTTACCGGCCCGCAAAAACTTGAGCACGCGCCGGGCCGGAATATTTGCAGGGGCGGGGCAAGTCCGCGGCCCGTCCGTTCATTCATAGGCAAGCGGGCAGGGACAAGCCCTGCCCCTACGGTTTTATCCGGGAAGTTGTTTTGAGATGAAAGAGGTCTCGATTATTGAGGACAGGGGGCGAGTCTGCGCGCTCGCGCCGGTGGCCTACGCGCCGATCAGGCATCACGTGTTCGTGTGCGCGGGCAAGTCGTGCTCGGCCGTTGGGAGCGCGGAGGTGAAGGATGCTTTCTCGCGGGAGTTGACGCAGCGCGGGCTGCTCTTCGGCAAGGAGTCGAAAGGACGAAACCCTGCCGGGAGCGTAGTGTTGACGGAGTGCGGGTCGGTCGGCTTCTGCGCCGTCGGCGCGGCCGTGATGGTCTATCCGGACGGAGTCTGGTACGCGCAGGTGCGCGCCGCGGACGTTCGGGAGATCGTGGAAGAGCACATCGTCGGCGGGCGCGTCGTCGAGCGGCTGGCGCTGTTGCGCGTCCCGGCGGCGGAGAACGCGGTGGAGGCGGTGGGCGGGTAGTCGCAAATTCTTCGCGCCCGGTAAAACAAAACGGGACGGCGGTTCGTAAGAGTCGGGAAGCCGACGCCGCCCGCCCGCCGACGCAGAATCGCATCCAGCCGCGCTATTTTTGAGTTGCAACAGCGGGGCGACGCATGGGCATCAAACGGGGCGGACGACCCGGCGGGGCGGCATGTAAGCCCGCACTGCTTTCGTTGCTCAACGGGTTATGATTTTGCTAACAGCTAATAGCTAACGGCTAATAGCTCTTCCGCTCTCATCCAAATTCTGGAGCGAAAATTTATGCTCTTGTTCGGCAGGAAGTTGATTGCAGTGTGTGCCGCGTCGGCCGTCGCGCTCGCCGCGGCGGGCGCGGCCGGCAGCGCGCAAGAGGTGCGGATGCCGCGGCTCGATTTCCGCGACCGCACGCTGGCGAACGGCCTGCGCGTGCTGACGGCGTCAGATCGCACCAGCCCGACCGTCTCGATACAGGTCTGGTACAAGGTCGGGTCGAAGGACGACCCCGAAGGCCGCAGCGGCTTCGCGCACCTCTTCGAGCACCTCATGTTCAAGGCGACGAAGAACATGAAGGCGGAGATGATGGATCGGCTGACGGAGGACGTGGGCGGCGTCAACAACGCCTCGACCGGCGACGACGTGACGATCTACTGGGAGGTCGTCCCCTCGAACTACACGGAGACGCTGCTGTGGGCCGAGGCCGAGCGGATGGGATCACTCGTCGTTGACGATCCGAGCTTCAAGTCGGAGCGCGACGTGGTCAAGGAGGAGTACCGCGAGCGCGTGCTCTCGTCGCCCTACGGCCGCCTCTTCTACCTGCTGCTCAGCAGCAAGTCGTTCGTCGCGCACCCCTACCGGCGGCCGGGCATCGGCAGCATCGAAGACCTGAACGCCGCCACGCTCGAAGACGTGCGGAAGTTTCACTCGGACTTCTACCGGCCCGACAACGCGACGCTGATCGTCGTCGGCGACTTCGACGAGAAGCAGTTGGATGCGTGGGTCGATAAGTATTTCGGGGCCGTGCCGAAGCCCGACCGGCCGCTCCCGCGCGTGAACGTCAAAGAGCCTGCGCGTACGGGCGAGACGCGCGCCGTCGAGTTCGCGCCGGGCGTACCGCTCCCGGCCGTCGCCTTCACCTTCCTCGCGCCTCCGCAGTCGGACGAAGACATCGCCGCGCTGCGTGTGGCCGAGGTGATACTTTCGGCCGGCGAGTCCTCGCGCCTCTACCGCTCGCTCGTTTACGAGCAGCAGGTCGCGCAGGTCGCTCAGGCCGGCACGGACTTACGCGAAGACGTGAGCCTCTTCTACTTCCTCTCGATCCTCGCCTCGGGCAAGAAGCCGGAAGACGTGGAGCGCGCCCTGCTCGCCGAGATCAAGAAGATTCAGGACGCGCCGCCGACGCAGGCCGAACTCGACAAGGCGAAGAACCAGCTCGTAACGGGCCAGCTACAGGAGCGCGAGACGAACAACGGCAAGGCGAACGCGCTCGGCGAGGCGGCCGTGCTGTTGGGCGATCCGAACCGCGTCAACACGCAGCTCGAACGGCTCTCCAAGGTCTCGGCCGCGGACGTGCAGCGCGTGATGAAGAAGTACCTGACGGACGCGAACCGGCTCGTCATCTACTACCTGCCCGAAGAGATGAAGAAGGCCGCGCCGGGCGGCACATCGCACCAGGGCGCGACGGAGAAGCCGGCCGCGCGCCGCTAGAGCGAGGGGGAGGGGCAGCAGATGAACTTTCGTGATTCCGTGATGAGAAAAATCTTCTACGCCGTCGCACTCGCCGCGCTGACGCTGGCCTTCCTGTCGGTCTCCGCCGCGGCGCAGACCCCGCCGCCCGTGCAGGCGGCGACGCCGCCGCCGCCCGCCGAGCCGCGCAGCCCGCAGTTCCCGACGCCCGTCGAGCGGACGCTCGCGAACGGCCTGCGGGTCGTCGTCATCGAGCGACGCACCATCCCGCTCGCAGCCGCGAACCTCGTCGTCAAGACCGGCGGCGAGGCAGACCCGCGCGAACTCGCCGGCCTCGCCGACATGACCGCGACCCTTCTAACGAAGGGCACGAAGACACGCACGGCCCCCCAGATCGTCGAGCAGATCGAAAGTCTGGGCGGCTCTATCTCTTCGGGCGCGCGCTGGGACGCTTCGGAGGCTTCGGTCGGTGTGCAGTCCACGCGCCTCGCGCCCGCGTTGGAGATTCTTGCAGACGTGTTGCGCAACCCCGTCTTCGACGGCGAGGAGATCGAACGCCTCCGCCAGCAGTATCTAGACGACCTACAGGTCTCCCTCAGCCAGCCCGGCGCGATTGCGCGCTACGTCTCCTCCCGCGTCGTCTTCGGCGACGAGCCGTACGGCCACCCGCTCTCCGGCACGCCCGAGTCGCTCCCGCGCATCAGCCGTAACGACTTCATTAAGTTCCACCAGACTTACTACCGGCCCGACAACGCCGTCCTCGTCGTCGGCGGCGACGTGAGGGCGGACGACGTGTTCAAGCTCGCCGAAAAACTGTTCGGCAACTGGGCGAAGCCCGCCGGGCTGCTGCCGATGCCGAAGAGCGCGTCGGCCGCGAGGCGCGCGAACGCCAAGCCACGTGTCGTCGTCATAGACAAGCCGGACGCGGGGCAGGCGGCCGTCCTCGTCGCGCGCCTCGGCATCAATCGGCGCGACCCGGACTTCTTTCGCGGCATCGTGACGAACTCGGTGCTGAGCGGCTATTCGGGGCGGCTCAACCAGGAGATTCGCATCAAGCGTGGCCTGAGCTACGGCGCGGGCAGCGCGCTCGACGTGCGCCGCGACGTGGGGCCTTTCTCGGCCTCGGCGCAGACCAAGAACGAATCGGGCGCGGAGGTGGCGAACCTGCTTCTAGGCGAGCTATCGCGCTTGGCCGCGGCCGACGTGCCCGAAGCCGAACTCGTGCCGCGTAAGGCCGTCATCATCGGCGGCTTCGCACGCAACCTTGAGACGGTCGGCGGGCTGGTCTCGACCGTCGCCGCGCTCGCCGTCCACGGCCTGCCCTTCGACACGATTAACAACTACATCAACAACGTGCAGTCCGTTACGCCCGCCGACGTGCGCCGCTTCGCCGGCAGCCGCCTCGCGTCGAAAGAGACGAGCGTCGTCATCGTCGGCAACGCCAAAGAGTTTCTGCCCGAACTCCGCAAGCATTTCCCGCAAGTCGAGGTCATCCCCGTCTCGGAACTCGATCTGAACACGGCCGCCCTCCGCCGCGCCGCGAAGGCGACGCCGGGCGGGACGAAGTGAGCCGAAGCCTTCAAGAGGTGTTGCCATGAAGTCTAGCCTTAAACATTTCGCACTCGCGTCTGCCGCAACTCTCCTCCTCGCGGTCTCGGCCGCGGCGCAGTCGCAGAAGCAGGAACCGGCGGCGAAGGCCGATCCGCTCGACAAGTTCCGCGACGCGGCGATTGAGAGCGCGCGCGGGAACCCTGACGTGGCGGCGCGGCAGTTGACGAACGCGGACCCCCTGGTGCGACAGCGGGCGGCCGAAGAGCTGGCGCGGCTCGCGCCGGCCGACAAGCGCAGGCTGGTCGAGGGCTACCGTCTCCAGGAGAAGAACGAGCGCGTGCGCCTCGCGCTTGACTGGGCGCTCTTCCGGCTCGGCAAGCCGGAGGCGATCTACGCGGTCGTCCGCGCGCTCGGCACGAACCGCTATAACCAGTCGCAGGCGTACCTCGCGGAACTCGACAGCCCCGCCCCGCTCCACGGCTTCATCGCGCGCACGAAGGGCGAGTCGCTAGCCCGGCTCATCGAATCGCTCGCCCGCGTCGGGAACGCCGAGACGCTCGAAAAGATCAAACCCTACGCCTCTTCGTCCGACCCCCGCGTCGCCGACGCCGCGCGCTTCGCCGAGCGCGAGATCACGCGCCGCCTCAACGCGCCGAGCTGACCGGGCCGCGCGAAAAATTTGTAGGGGTAGGGCATGTCCGCGGCCCGACGAGCGACAGCGTTCAGCGGGCCGGGGACATGCCCTGCCCCTACAGTTTCTTTCAGCCCTCCGAACTCCTCCGCAGCGCGCGTGATTTTGCCCGCCCGATCTTTCCGGT
>DATHBT010000133.1:0-39213 GCA_035295985.1 Pyrinomonadaceae bacterium
AACGACCGACGGCTGACGATCTTCACGACCAACTACGGGGACGCGCGCCGCCAGCCTGCGGACGAGACGCTAGAAGACCGGGTCGGCGTGCGGCTGAGGAGCCGCCTCTTCGAGATGTGCCGCACCGTGCAGGTCGACGGCAAGGACTACCGAAGAAGGTTCGACGTTTGCGAGAATGCCTCGCAGTGATTCGGTTAGTGGCCGCTCGCCTCGATGAAGTCGCGCGTCGGGAGGGCGTTGATCTCGCAGCCCGCGCGCAGCGATTCGGCTTCGTCATGCTGTCGAAGATTAGCGGCCGCTTGTTTCGGGCACTCCCCGTGCATACGAGGCTCTTTTACTTAACTTGATTTAAGCACTCCCGTCCCTCAATAACATTGCATTCTTTCCGAAATGAGAATATTGTGCCGGTGTTCTCATGAAAGGTCGGTTTCTCACGAGCCTGCTGTCACCAACCTCGCCGAACCGAACCTGTAAATAAATCAAGCCCTGCGCCGATCATTTCTTGTTGGATTTAAGCCGCGGAAAGGCGTCAATTCAGTGTCTGAGCCCTCACGCGGCAGCGCCGCGTGAGAAAAGATACGAGAGACATCGTTCTGATCAACGCGCTGAAGTCTTCCCGATAGACTTCTCTGTTTCGCCGAGTATCGGAGAACTCACATGGCAAGCGTCTGGGACAAAATCGACTCGGGACTGGCGATCATCTACGAAAACTTTCTGCGCGTGCGCGACCGAGGTGCCGCCAACGTGGCGGATGTCCACCCGGTGGTTGCCGAAGGCGGCAAGCTCCACGTGTCGCTGCGCTACCGCGGAGACCTAGCCCCGGCCGAAAGCGCGGGTTTCGAGACGGTGTGGACTGACGGGAAGGGGCAGGCCACCGGGTCGTTGCGCCTCGAAGACCTGCAAAGCATCGCCGACCAGCCAGAAGTCGTCACCATCCGCTACGGCACCGAGCCGCAGGTCGAACTGGACGTCAGCGTCCCGCAGATCAAGGCCAACCAGATTTGGACTCTCGGCTCCAGCGGCACGTTCAGCGGCCAGACCGGGGCGGGAATCCTCATCGGGGTCATCGACACGGGCGTTGACATCCACCACAAGTTCCTCTGGAAGCAGACGATCCCCAACAACAAGACGCGCATCCTGCGGATCTGGGACATGGGGCTGATCAAGACGGGCGCGGAGAGTTCGCCGGACGTGGCCCTCCTCGACGCCGGGACGCCCGGCACTTACGGGGTCGAGTACACGGAGAAGCAGATCAACGACGTGATTCAGGGCGTGGCCGGCGCGATGCCGATCCGCCACCGCGACTGCTCCAGCCACGGCACGCACGTCGCCTCGACGGCGGCCGGCGACGGCCGCTTTAAATTCAAACTGGTCGGCGTCGCCCCCCGCGCCGATCTGGTCATCGTCAAGCTCCTCCACTTGGAGAATGAGCCGAAGGTGGGGGCGACGACCGTCTCCTTCGATCAGAGGGTCAAGGACGCCGTCACGTACATCCGCAAACTCGCCGACGAGCTGGCGAAGCCGGCGGTCAAGCCGCTCGTCATCAACTACAGCATCGGGAACTCGTTGGGGCCGCACGACGGGTTGACGGAACAAGAAGACTGGTTGGACAACGAGTTTCGCGACGCGGCCTCCGCCGGAAAGATCTTCGTGGTCTCGGCCGGCAACTCGGCGGGGAAGCGGCAGCACGCGCGGATCGAGTTTACGGCGGCCCGCTTGGTGATCGACGTGCCTTTCGAGTTGTTCGACTCGCGGGTGACGTTCAAGGAAGACGACAGCTGCACGTCCAAGAGCACCACCAAGACCCTCCTCATCGATTTCTACTACCCGAACGGCGGCGCCACCTTAACCGGCGAGCTGAAGCCCGAAGGCGAGGCGTCGTTCACGGCGGGGCCAGCCGTGGGCGGCGGCCCGGTCTCGGGCAGCTTCTCGGGGCGAAATTTCACGATGCTCCATTCGGTCGATACTGATAGCCTCATCAGCGGCACTGTCATCAGGCGGAATGAATTCTTGGTGAGCGTGCAGCCGCACTCGGTAAACAAGCACTTGACCGGGACGTACCGCGTCCGCCTGAAGGCCTCCGCGCCGATGACGGTACACGCGTGGTGTTTCCAGTATCGCAAGCATGGGCTACGCCTCGCCCCCGACCCGCTGCCGGCCGGGGTGACTGCCGAAGATAAGTTCCTCGTTAACAGCCCCGGCAGCGCGACGAACCTGATCACGGTCGCGGCTTACGAACCCAACGCGCCGCTCGACGTAGCAAAATTTTCCTCGCGCGGGCCGCTCGCCCGCCACGGCGTCGGCGGGGCCGCGCCGGCCAAGCCCGACATCGGCGCGCCCGGCGTCGGGATTAAAGCCGCGCGCAGCCGCGACTCGTCGATTACGCCGGCCATCGAGTCCACGTCGATGCAGGGCACGAGCATGGCCGCCCCGCACGTGGCCGGAGCCATCGCGCTCATGCTGCAAAAGTCCGCGACGCTGACGCCCTCTCAGGCCCGCGCGAAGTTACAGGCCAACGCCCTCAAGACTCCCGCCCCGGTCGCCGACGAGATCGGCGGCGGCCGTCTCGACGCGAAAAAGACCTTCGACAACACTCCCTAAGGCGAAGCAACCGCCGCGGAGATTCCCATGGCTGATCCGACCACGTCCGTGATCCAACTCGCCGCTTGGCTCGCCCGATCCGTCGGCGGCAGCGCCGCACTGTTCGCAGACTTCACCAGCGAGTGGCTCGGGCTGCGCCTGCCCGACGCGGTCTTCCAGTCGCCGCAGGTGGAGTCGGCGCTGCGCGGCGCGGAGACGACCGCGACCAAAGTAGGGGCGGCCGGCGAGAAGCTCGAAACCGAGGCCGCCTCCGGCGACGAGATCAAGATTCTCAGCGCGTTCCTCCAGTTGGGTGTCGCGCTCGTCGAGTTCACCGCCGCGCTCGACAACCTCGCGACGCGGGTGAAGGCCAACGTCACCACCGCCACCGTGCCCGACCCGGCGGCGCGGGCCGAGGCCGAGGACTTCGCCGAAGACCTCGCCGCGATCCTCACCCAAGCCATCCTCGCCTCGGCCGTCACCGATCAAGCGCCGCGGGTCGGCTTCGCCCTGCGATTGCTCGGCCTGCTCGACTGGGAGCGCGTGCCGAGGGATCCGGCCAACCCGCTCAGCCACGACCACGTGCGCCGAATCCTCAGGCTGAACCGCGTCGAGGGCCTGATCACCGATCCGGTGCAGCACTATAAGGACGTGTTCCGCTGGGGCGAGGACGATTTCAACCCGGCGAGCGTCTTCGACCTCTACAGCAGCTTTTGGGACGAAGAGTTCGGCGTCGAGACCGGGGTGTCGGGCGGCGATCCTTTCCTTCGTCAGGGCTTCCTCACCATCGCCCGCGACCGCGCGACCAGCCCGCCGAGCCTAGCGCTCACGGCCACGGCGCAACTGGAAGAGAAGCTCGAAACGCGCATCCCCGTCAACGACAACTGGGGCTTCGGCGTCTCAAGCTCGCTGCTGTTGATCGGTCTACTGACGGGCCGCGTCAGCCCGCCGCTGACCTTCTCGCTCAGCCCGCCCAGCGGCTCGATCACGGGCGAGCTGAGGGCGTTCTACAACCGCAACCCGGAGGCCAGCCCGTTTGACATCCTCGGCGGCGTCGGCCTGCTCTCGATCTCGGCGGAGGATGTGAAGTTCGGGGTCGGCGCGAAGGCGAGCTGGGACGGAGCGACGACGGCGACGATCCAGCCGATCCTCTTCGCCGACGTCACGGGCGCGACCCTGCGGCTCGGCACCGGCGACGGCGACAGCTTCATCGGCAGCCTCCTCGCCAGCGCCGAGATCGAGGGCGAGTTCGATCTGGGGCTTGAGTGGACGCTCGGCGAGGGCCTGCGCGTCAAGGCGAGCGGCGGCGTTGAGATAGCGTTGCCGATCCACCGCGAGCTGGGGCCGATCACGCTCGAAACCCTCTACTTCCTCCTCAAGATCGCCAACGACGGCATGCTCTCGTTCGAGACGTCGGCAGCCATCACCGGCAAGCTCGGCCCGCTCTCCGCCTCAGTCGATCGCATCGGCGCGCAGCTCGACCTGCGGTTCGCCGAAGGCGCCGACGCCGACTTCGGCCCCTTCGACGTCGCGCTGAAGTTCAAGCCGCCGAACGGGATCGGCCTCGCCGTCGACGCGGGCGTGGTCAAGGGCGGCGGCTACCTCTACCTCGACTTCGACAAGGGCGAGTACGCGGGCGCGCTGGAGTTGACCTTCAGCAACTTCCTGTCGCTCAAAGCCATCGGCCTGATCAACACGAAGATGCCCGGCGGGCAGCCTGGCTTCTCGCTCCTGATCATCATCACGGCCGAGTTCAGCCCCGGCTTCCAGCTGGGGTTCGGTTTCGTGCTGGCCGGCGTCGGTGGCCTGCTGGGTCTTAACCGCGCGGTGCTGCTCGACGCGCTGGCGCAGGGCGTCAGGACGGGCGCGGCGAACAACATCTTGTTCCCGACCAACGTCGTCGAGAACGCGCCGAAGATCATCAGCGACCTGAAGGCCATTTTCCCGCCCGAGCAGGGGGTCTTCCTGATCGGGCCGATGGCGAAGATCGGCTGGGGGACGCCCACGCTGATCAGCCTGTCGCTGGGGATCATCATCGAGATACCCGGCAATATCGTCATCCTCGGCCGGCTGCGCGTGAACCTCCCGACCGAGGACTCGCCTCTGGTGCTGCTCCAAGTCACCTTCATGGGGGCGATCGAGTTCGACAAGAGGCGCATCTGGTTCTTCGCGTCGCTCTTCGAGTCGCGCGTCCTCTTCATCACGCTCGACGGCGAGATGGGGCTGCTGATGGACTTCAGCGACAACCCCAATTTCGTGCTCTCAGTCGGCGGCTTCCACCCCAGCTACAGCGCCCCGCCGCTGCCCTTCCCGTCGCCGAAGCGGATCGCGCTCAACCTGATCAACGAGAGCTACGCGCGCGTCCGCGTCGAGGGCTACTTCGCCGTGACGACGAACTCGGTGCAGTTCGGATCGCGCACGGAAGTGTTCTTCGGCTTCGACGTGCTCAGCGTCGAGGGGCACATCTCCTTCGACGCCCTGTTCCGGTTCTCGCCGCTCTACTTCATCATCGAGATGTCGTCCGGCTTCTCGGTCAAGGTCTTCGGCCTCGGCCTCTTCAGCGTGCGCCTGCGCGGCTCGCTCGAAGGGCCGGCGCCGTGGCGCATCCGCGGCACCGCGTCGATTTCCTTGCTGTTCTTCGACATCGACGTCGACGTCGACGAGACGTTCGGCGAGCGGAACGTTGACACGATAGCCCCCATCTCGGTGCTGCCGCTGCTGACGGCCGAAATCGAGAAGCCGGCCAACTGGGTGGCCGGGCTGCCGTCTTCGGGGCAGCTCTTCACGAACCTGCGCAAGCTCGACGCGGCCGCGGCGCTGGTGCTGCACCCGGTCGGGACGCTCAAGCTCGGCCAGCGGGCCGTGCCGCTCAACCTGAAGATCGACAAGGTCGGCAACCAGAAGGCGGCGGACGTCAACGAGCTGAAGCTCGAAGTGACGTCCGCCGGCCTGACGGCCGCGGGGAGAACGCGCGAGTCGTTCGCGCGCGCGCAGTTTCAGGACATGGACGACGCCCGCAAGCTCTCCAGCCCGTCGTTCGAGAAGTTAGACAACGGCGTCGAGCTGAGCGCGGCCGCAGGGCAGTGGGCGGCGGGGCCGGCCGCCGACCGCAACGTCCGCTACGAGACGATCATCCTCGACACCGCGCTCGAACCGCTGCGGGTTCGCTTCTTCGAGTTCTGGGCGAGCCTGTTCTCCCACTTCCAGAAGGGCGCGGCCGTCTCCTACGCGCACAACTCGCTGGCGCGGGAGAAACTGACCCAGCCCTTCGCGGACAAGGTGGAGCTGCCGGGGGCCAGTTACGTCGTAGCGTTCACCTCCGACAACAAGAGCGTCGGTCAGGCGAGCGTCTTCGGCAGCCAGGCGGAGGCGGAGATGTACTCGGCTCAGTTGGTGGGCCAAGACCCGACCCTGTTCGACTCGCTGCACGTGATCCCGGCGACGGAGGTGAACACCAGCTTATGAGCACACCCATCGCGGCCTACACTTTCCTCTCCTGGGTCCGGCAGGGCCTCGGCGTGCAGACGCAGAACGCGCCGGCCGGGCGGGTGCGCGGCGCGATCACCGTGGGCGTCACCGTCCGCGGCAAGCCGGTCGGCGGCGGCAGCGACCAGACCGCCTCGGTCTCGCGGCAGGTCGAGCTGTACGGCCCCGGCGACGTGATCGGGATCGACTCGCGGGCCATCTTCAGGACCGAGCCGCGCCACTGGATCACTAACTTCGAGGCCAACTACCTGCCGTTCGTCGAGTTCTACGACGAGGACTTCCCGTGGCGCTACACGCCGGCCGCGCCGTCGCCCGATCAGAAGAGGCTGACGCCGTGGCTGACGCTCGTCGTCCTGGAGGAGAGCGAGTTCGAGGAGGGCGGCAACGTCCTGAACCGGCCGCTGCCCTTCATCAAAGTCGCGGACACGGCGGCCAAGTTCCCGCCGGCCGAGGAGCTGTGGGCTTGGGCGCACGTCCACATGAACACGGGGCTGGCGGGCGTCGGGCTCGACGACACCGCGGCGCTCGCCGGCCGCGTCGCCAGCGTCGTCGTCGGGGATCGCGACGCGGCGTACTCGCGCCTGCTGTGCCCTCGCGCCTTGAAGGCCAACACCGGCTATCACGCTTTCGTGATCCCGACGTTCGAGACCGGGCGGCAGGCGGGCGTCGGCGTCGCCGATCCGAGCGCGCCGGCCGCGACGACGGTCGCTTGGGCGGACCCGGCCGTGCAGGAGTTCCCCTACTACCACCGCTGGTACTTCCGCACGGGGACGGTCGGCGACTTCGAGTACCTCGTGCGCCTGTTGCAGCCGAAGCCCTCAGACCCGCGCGTCGGAACCAGAGACATGGACGTGCAAGCGCCCGCGACGAGCCTGCCGGGCATCAGCGACGCGGAGCTGGGCGGCATCCTGCGCCTCGGCGGCGCGCTGCGCGTCCCTCTGGATATGATGGCCGAGGAGGACAGGGAAGAGTTCACGAAGTATGACGAGTGGGCGAAGCCGTTCCCGCACACGTTCCAGTCAAAGCTGGCCGAGTTCCTGAACCTGCCGGCCGACTACGAAGACGACGGAGCCGACGACGACGACCCGCTGATCGCGCCGCCGATCTACGGCCGCTGGCACGCGGCCGTGCGTCGCCTCCTCGACGGCGCGGTCGACCCGGACGAAGACCGCGAGCGCTGGCTGAACGAGTTGAACCTCGATCCGCGCTACCGCGTCGCCGCGGGCTTCGGCACGTCTGTCGTGCAGCACAATCAGGAAGACTACATGGAGGCGGCTTGGAAGCAGGTCGGCGAGGTGCTGGCCGGCAACCAGAGAATCCGTTACGGGGTGATGGCCTTGGCAGCGAGCAACGCGCTGAACGCGAAGCACCTTCAGCCGACGCTCGAAGCCGCGCCGGAGCGCTACCTGACGGTCGCCGCGCCGGTGCACCGGCGAGTGCTCGCGCAGGGCCTCACCGTGCAGTTCCAGATGCAGGAGAGCACGCTGCCGCCTGCGGCCGTGTCGAAGACGATGCGGCAGGTGATGCGCCCGCGGTCGCGCGCGGTTAAACGATCCCGCCTGACGCCGGGGCAGGGCCTCGACAACCTCATCGCGCGGATCAACCGCGGCGAGGTGACTGCCGCCCCGCCGAAGACCTTGCCGGACGCGCTGCCGACGCCGGAGAAGGTCGTCGGAGGGCTGAAGACGCCGGGCCTCTTGGGGCGACTGGTGGGCGCGGTGCTGGGGAACGTGTTCCTCCTGTGGCTGCCGCTGCTCGTGGCGCTGCTGATACTCGTCCTGCTCCTCTTGTTCGCGCCGCCGCTGTGGCCGCTCGGCGTGGCGCTGCTGGCGGCCGCCGCGCTGGCGACGCTGCTGCTGTGGCGTCTCGTCGTGCGCGCCCGCGCTCTCGACGCACTGCTGCCCGGCAACCAGACCCCGGAGGCGGTGGATCGGCTGCCGAAGAGTCCCGATTTCACAATCGGCGAGCCGGGCGCGGGCCGCGCGCCGACCATCGGCGGCGCGGACAGCGAGGAAGGCGTGCGGTTCAAGGGCGCGCTACGCAACGCCGCGCTGATCGATCAGGCCGAGGCCGCCATCCCCGTCAAGCAGCGCGGCCCGCTCGATCTCCCCGCCGTCGCGGGCGCGACGTTCGAGACCTTGCAGCCGGCCAACACCATCCCGGCGTGGACGCTGATGCACGTCCTGATTCCGGGGCGCATCCGCGCGCAGCTCGTCGAGGATTTCGGCGAGGTGATGGTCTATCCGGAGATCGACCTGCCGATGTACGAGCCGCTGAAGAATATCTCGCCGGAGCTGTTCCTACCGAACATTCACCTGATCGAGCCGAACAGCATCACCCTGCTCGAAACGAACCAGAAGTTCATCGAGGCCTACATGGTGGGCCTCAACCACGAGTTCGCGCGCGAGCTGCTGTGGCGCGAGTACCCGACCGATCAGCGCGGCAGCTACTTCCGGCAGTTCTGGGACGTGCGCGACTTTCTGGCCGACGCCACGGTCAACCAAGAGGCGCTGCGCGAGAAGCTGCGCGACATCCCTGAGTTGCACACTTGGTCTGTGGAGAGCGATCTCGGCGATCACGATCACCGCGAGGCGCAGGGCGACAAGGAAGAGGAGGTGGTGCTCGTCATCCGCGGCGAGCTGCTGAAGAAGTACCCGACCGCCGTCATCTACGCCCACCGCGCGGCGTGGGAGCGCAAGCAGGACGGCTCGATAAACAAGGCCCTGCCGCGGCGGCTGGCCGATCTGAGCACGGCGCAGGCGGCCAACCCGCCGCGCGATCTCGTTAAGACACCGCTCTACGAGGCTAAAGTTGACCCGGACATTTACTTCTTCGGGTTCGACCTGACGGCCGAGACGGCGAAGGGCGGCACCATCCCGCCCGGCGGGACGGAAGAAGACCCCGGCTGGTTCTTCGTGATCAAGGAGCGGCCGGGCGAGCCGAGGTTCGGACTCGACCTGCCGAAGCCCGCGCCGCAGGCGACCATCAACACTTGGAACGATCTGGCTTGGAGCGACGTGATGGTCCCGTTTGGGGAGGGTGCGTCGCTGCGGGTCGGGCAGCGCACGGTGACGCTGAGCCCCGTCGCGGCCGAGCCCGCCAAAACGCAGTACGACGAGGATCGGCGGTTCAGGTGGCAGGCCGCGACGCACTCGGCCGAGCTCGCCTACATCCTTTACCAAGTGCCGGTCCTGATGGCCGTGCACGCGGCCGAGATGCTACCCAAAGGAAGCTAGCCCAATGGCGACGTTCGATGAGCAGAGAAGGGAACTGGGGCGGTGGCGCGAGGAGCAAGAGTCCTTGCGGCAGAAGTTGTTGCTGGCGCGCGAGTCCGTCAGGCGCGGCGTCCGCGACGACGACACCGTCGCCACACTTGAGGGCGAGGTGCGCGAGCAGGAGTTGCGCGGGGCCGCGATCTGGAAAGAGTTCGAGCGCTTCGCCGATCCCAAAGAGGGCCTGCGCCGGCTGGAGGATCGCCACCCGATCCTGCTGTTCCCGCTGCGCATCGAGACGCGCTTCAAGACGGGCGCGCAAGGCGTCCCGCAGCTGTGGGTGCGCGTCTACCCCGATCAGTGCCTCGTGGACAGCTTCGAGCCTTCGCTGACGGAGGGTGAGATCGAGAACGCGCAGGCGTTCTGGGCGGCCGTCTGGCGGGCCGGTGGCGTCGAGTCCGAGGAGCGCGCGGCCTGGCGCGATCTGGCGGCGAGCCACGGCTCGGGGCGCGCCGGCCACATCGTTAAAAATTACGGGCCGCTCAACCCGGATGATCAACCGCTGCTCGACACCGAGCACGACGTGCTGCTGATCGTCACGGCGACCGACCCGCTGCCGGCCAAGGCCGCGGACTTTTGGACGGGGGTGTGGCGCGCGGGCGGCGACGACGCGGCGATCCTAGCCGCACGCCCGGCGCTGGTCTCGGAGGTGGGCGAGGATGCGGCCCAAGGGATCGTCGAGAAGTTCCGGCCGACGAACCTCGCCGATCCGCCCAAGCCGGGCGCGGATCGGGAGACGACGCCGTTGAAGGTGCGTGTCGCGCTCTTCCCGCCGGCGGAGCAGACGGAGGCGCGGCGGCGCTCTTGGTCGCGCGCGCCCCGCGTCGATCTGCTGCCGGAGCGGCTGCAGCTCTTAGGCTACCGCGGCGGGCAACTCGTCCTCGACGTTTCGACCCTGCCGATCCAGACGCCGCTCGCCGTCGGGCCAGACCCCAACGCGCCGCCGGAACAGCAGCTCAAGCCCGTCGGCGACACGCTGCAAATCCCGGACGACCTCGCGTGGATGTTCGACTTCGAGCGGGCGCTCAAGGTCGGGATGGCGTTCCGCGTCGATCTCACCGCCGAGCAGGCGCATTCGGGCTTCGACCGTCTGCTCGTACTGGGCGTGCGTCTGGGCGACGACGCCGAGCGGGGTCAGAAGAATCTCGGCACGCTGCTGGAACGTCACCTCCACAGCCGCATGGGCCTCGAACTGCTGCCGCAGGGGACGCCGACCAACAACACCGAGCAGGGCGGCTCGGGCTACCGCGTCCACGGCGATCCCGAAGACGGCTACACGGCGTTCTTCAAGCAGGAGCCGCTCTTCACCGTCCAGTCCGATCCCCTCCTGCGGCGCGACGGGCAGTGGTTCGCGCACGCGCTCGGGCTGCCGACCGAGCTGGGCCAACGCCTCCCCAACGCCGGGGGCAAGGATCAGCTTGAGGCGAGGGCGATGAATCTGGCCCTGTGGCCGAGCACGTTCGGCTACATGATGCGCACGATGCTTCAGCCCATCTTCGGCGAGGAGACGATTGACGCGACGCGCAGCTTCTTCTCGCGCTACGTCTTGGGCCGCGGTGGCGTCCCCGCCCTGCGCATCGGCGCGCAGCCCTACGGCATCCTGCCGACCACGGCCTTCGGCCCCGGCCACTGGCTCGCCAAGCCGCGGCAAGACGTCTCGTCGCCCCTGCGGTTGCCGAACGACGCCTTCACGTTCGTCGGTCGGCTCTACCGCGTCCTCAGCCAAGTCGAGTCGGACTGGGAGCCGCTGCTCGACCGGGTCAGCCAGATCGGCATGGACGGGAACGCCGATCCGCACCAAGTGCTGCTCGACGTGCTGGGGCTGCACGCCGCGTCCGTCGAGTACTACCCGCTGAAGGCCGAGAGCGTCTCGCACAAGTTTCATCAGCTGTCGTTCCTGAGCTACCCGATTGCGCTCGCGATGCTGCGGGCGTTGACGACGAAGGACGAGGCGATGCGTCTGTTGAGGAGCTTCGGCTACGGCGGCGACGAAGAGCCGAGCGTCTTGAAGAAGCTCTACTCGTCGCGCCAGCCCCGCCTCCAGGGCCCCGTCATCGACAACGGCCCGCTCTCCGAGACGGCCCCCGTCGCGCCATGCGCGGGTCAGAAAAACTACATCGAATGGCTGCTCGAAGCCGCCGAGACCGATCTCGACATCCTGCAAGAGGAGCGGGGCTTCGACGCGGGCAAGAAGCCGCGCGCCCTGCTGTACCTGATGCTGCGCCACGCGCTCCAACTCAGCTTCCATCTCGTCGCCGCCCGCGAGCAGGTGAAGTCGCTCGGCGTCGTGTCCGTGAGTGCCCTTCAGGCCGAGCCGGAGTACGTGCACGTGAGGGCCGGCGCGCAGGCCAGCGAGAGCCGTTACGCGCTGCTGCACGAGCCGGCCCCGAACTCCAATCTCAGGATGGCTGATCACATCAGCAGCGTCCTGCGTTTCATCGACCCGGAGCTGACCGAGCAGATCGCCTCGCTTGAGAGGCTGGCCCGGACGCCCACGGCGCGGCTCGAACGCGCCTTCGCCGAGCACATCGACTGCGCCAGCTACCGGCTCGACGCTTGGAAGCAGGGCCTCCTCCTCTGGCAGTTGGAGCAGATGCGGAGCGCGCGGCAGGGCACGCCCGGTACGTTCATCGGGGCGTTCGGCTGGCTCGAAGAGGTGAGGCCGGAGAACAAGGTGCTGACCCCAGTGAGTCTCCCGCCGGAGATAGCGGAGCTGGTTAACAAGCCCGGAGACCCTCCCCTCGTGAGGGACACGCAGAACCTCGGACTGATCCACGCGCCGTCGATCAACCACGCGACCACCGCCGCCGTGTTGCGCAACGGCTACGTGGCGAACGACGGCCGCTTGGCCGTAGACCTCTCCTCGCGCCGCGTGCGGCTGGCGCTCGCAGTTCTGGAAGGAATGCGGACGGGGCAGCCGCTGGGCGCGCTGCTCGGCTACCACTTCGAGCGGCACATACACGACTCCGGATCGCTGTCGCTGCGTGCCCTCGTCTTCGGGCTACGGCGCAAGTTCCCGCTCGTCGCGAACCGCAACGAGGCGACGAGGGACGAGACCAAGGCGATAGAGGCCATCGCCGCGATGAACGTCGTGGACGGCCTGAAGCTCTTGCGCCAGCGCGAGGAGAGCGGCGTAAGTTCCTACCCGTGGGGGCTGTCCGATTTGCCGGAGACGACGGAGCCGAGCCACGGGCCGGCGCTCGACGCCGCGGCCGCCTACATCGCGGACATCAACGACGCGGTCGCCGATCTCGTCCTGGCCGAGGGCGTGCACCAAGCCGTGTCTGGAAACTTCGACCGTTCGGCCGGCACGCTCGACGCCTTCAGCAAGGGCAACTACCCGCCGGAGCCGGAGGTGATTCAGACCCCGCGGACGGGGACCGCGCTCGTCCTGCGCACGGCCGTCCACCTCGACCCAGAGCCCGTGGCGAACCCCGCGCCCACCGTCCCGCGCACGCCGCTGTCGATCGCCGAGCCGTCGCTCAACTCGTGGCTCACGGATCGGCTGCCGGCCGCCGGCACGACGGGCTGCACCGTGATCTTCAGGGATCAGACCGACGCGGAGCAGACGCTTTTCGTCTCTCAGGAGATGCTCGGGCTACAGGCCATCGACCTCGTCTACCAGCTCGAAGCCTCCAACGACGCCGCGCTGCGTTTCGTCGACGACCGGGTGTTGGACTTCGTGCACCGCCTGTCGCCGCCCGCCGCACCGCGCCTCGACGCGCCCATCCGCATCGAGTACACGAGGCCGTTGACGAACGGCGCGAACTTCTTCGAGCTTCAGGCGTTGGTGCGGCCGTTGCGCGCCATCGCCACCTCGCGCCCGCTGCAACCCGCAGACCTCGTCCGCACGAACGACTCGCGCGCGGCCGAGCTGCCCCCGTCCGTCCTCAACGTGGCGCGGCTCGTCGAAGTGAGGGGCGAGCTGCGCGACACCCGCCAGCCCGGCCTGACGAACTTGATCGCGGCCCTCCCCGGCGGGACCATCGACGCGGCCATCGCGGCTTACAACGCCGAGGTGTCGGCCCTCTCGCTCTACCGGCTGCCGCAGACCGGCGTCGGGTTCACCTACGAGTGGCGGGCGGGGCTCTACGTGCAGGCGCTCGCGAAGCTGAAGAAGCTGACGGATCGCTGGCGCGCGCGGCTCGTCGACGCGGACGCGCAGCTTGCCGACTACGACGCCAACCCCGGCCTCCCCGAAGAGGAAAAGCTCAAGCGGCTACAGACGATTGAGCTTTTAGTCAGCACCTCCTACCTCGATCCCGTGCCCGCGAATGCGAACGACTACCGCGCGGCGGTCGGGGGCAAGCGGAGCGATTACGCGGCGAAGCTCGGCGATCTCGATGCGATTGCCCAGACGCGCTTCGCCACCCTCGACGCGCTCTTGCAGGCGTTGAAGTCGCAGTCGCTCGCGGCGTTCGACTTCGAGGGCCTGGACCTGACGGACGAGGACAAGGAGGTCGCGCGCTTCCGCACGCAGCTCGTAGACGCCGCGACCGCCATCCGGGCCGATCTGCAAAAGCGCCTCGACGGCGCCGCGGTGATCGATCTCTCCCCGCTGCCCATCGAAAAGGCGCAGGAGGCGGCGCGCCTGCTGCTCGGCGAAGATTTCCAGATGATCCCGACGTTCGTCCTGCCGACCGACGCGGCCGACGGCGTCGAGAGCGCTTGGAACCGCTCGAAGAGTGGCGACCTGACGCGCTACCTGACGGACACCGTGGGGCGCGAGTTCCCCGTCGACGACTGGCTGCACGGCGTGGCGCGCGTGAGGGAGAAGATGGCCCACTGGGAGAACGTACTCTTCCTCAGCGAGGCGCTCGGCGGGCAAGCCCCGGAGTTGACGCCCCTGCAACTGCCTGACGGGGGCGACGAGTCGTGGCTGGCGCTCGAATTCCCGCCGCCCGCGAGCGAAAAGGCGCGCGCCATCGACAGCGACCGCCTGCTCTACACCGCCCACTTCGCGAAGGACTTCGTCAAGACGAAGCCGATCTGCGGGCTGCTGGTGGACGAGTGGACTGAGGTGATCCCGGAGGAGGTCGAGACGACCGGCCTAGCCTTCCACCACGATCGGCCGAACTCCGAGCCGCCGCAGTGCTGGCTGCTGGCGCAGCCCGCCGTGCTCGACGGGGCTTGGTCGTGGGACGAGTTGGTCGGCGCAGTTCACAACGCGCTCGACGCGGCCAAGCGCCGCGCCATCGAGCCGTCGCACATCGCGAACACGGTCTACGGCTGGCTGCTGCCGGCGACCTACTCGGCCTACACGTTCCCCGAAATCTCGATCTCGAATTACCTGCTGCGCAACGTCAACGTCTTCTCCACCATCACGAGCGTGAAAGGCTGAAACCCCGATGCCAGACATTGCGACCGTCGTTAACATCGGCGCGGCGCTCACCAAGCGCGCCCAGCCCGCCGTCACTCGCTGGAACCGGCTTGAGGGCCGCCCCCGGACTCACCACTTCGAGCGGGCCCTGCGGGCCGAGGTGCGCGACGCGCTATGGATGCTGACGCGTCAGTGGCAGATGGGCGAGTTCCTCGGCGATGACGCCGGCTCGCCAGTGCTGACGCGCATCTGCTCGGAGATGACGATCATTGATCGCTACCAGGCGGCGTCCGGCCCGGTCGAAACGTTCCCGAAGGACGAGCCGCTGGAAGCTAAAGTGGAGCGCCGCCCGATCCCGTGGAGTGCCGGCACGCAGAAGCTCTCCTACGATCTGCGCGTGGCGCTCGGCCGCCGCTGGCAGAAGATGCTCAAGGCGGCACTCGACCGCGGAGAGCTGTCGGCTGACTACCGGGCCGCGTACCGCGCGGCATACCCGATAGCCCTCCCCGATCCAGACGACCCGGCCGACGCTGCCGTCTGCGCGCACCCCGAAGACTGGCAGCAGATCAGCGCCCTCGCCGGGCGCGCGATGGACGGCTTCGCACTGCTCGAACACGCCGCCCGGAGCGGCAACAACGCCTTCGACAACGTCGGGGCTGCGGCGGCCGACGAAGGGCCGCTCACGACTCTGGCGGCCGCCCTGCGCGCGTGGCTCGACGAGATGTTCTGGCAGCCCGAAGAGGCGGCCGGCGCGTGGTTGCCGCGCAAGCTCGAATACCAGTTCGCCTGCTCGGCCCCGCTCGCGGGCAAAGACCTCGTGACGCGCGCCACAGAGTACTACCACGGCCACCTCGACTGGTACGCGTTGGAGCGAACGGACGAAGCGAGCTTGGGCGACACCCCCAGCGGTGGCCCCGCACCCGAAATCAAAGTGCAGACGCTGCTCCCGGTCGCGCTCGTCTTCGCCGGCATGCCGAACACGCGCTGGTGGGAGTTCGAGGATCGCCGGACGAACTTCGGCGAGGTCAAGCCCGACACCACGGACCTCGGCAAACTGCTCCTGCTCGAATTCGGACTCGTCTACGCGAACGACTGGTTCATCTTCCCCTACACGCTACCGATCGGATCGATCACGCAAGTCAAGGGCGTCGCCGTCACCAACGTCTTCAACGAGCGTGTCTGGGTCGAGCCGGTCAGGCCGCCAGGGAACTCGCCGCAGTCCAACTGGAGCTTGTTCCAGTTGACCGCCCCGGCGCAGGCGGAGCCGTCTCTCGTCCTGCTGCCGACAGCGGGCAAGGTTCAGGAGGGCAGGGCGCTCGAAGAGGTGGCGCTCGTGCGCGACGAGATGGCGAACATGGTGTGGGCGATTGAGAAGCGGGTCTGGCTGCCGTCGGGCGCGGCCAAGGGGGGCGCGGAAATCGCCCGCGAGTACTTCCGGCACCTCGAACGCATCATCGGCCCACCCCCCGAGCCGCCTGAAGCGAAGGCCCCGATCCGTTACAGGCTGATGAACACGGTGCCGGAGAACTGGATTCCGTTCATCCCGGTTCACGTCGCGGGCAGTTCCCGCGAGACCCAACTGCAACGGGCGGCGCTGCCGCGGCTGCTCGGCAGCGACCCAACCGACTTTGAAAAGATTAGGCCGCGCACGACGCTGCTGCGAGAGGGGCTCGAAGCCGAACCCGATCCCGTCGCCTACTACATAGACGAAGAAGAAGTGCCGCGCGCGGGAGCTTTAGTGCGGCAGTCATTCCAGCGGACGAGGTGGTTAGGCGGCAAGCCGTTCGTGTGGCTCGGCGTGACGAAGACCACGGGGCGTGGCGAAGGATCGAGTGGGCTGGCTTTCGACTACCTGTCGCCGGACGGCGGCGGTTAACCGGACGTGTTGCAGGAATTACTTTGAGGAGGGAATTACTTCTTCCGTTCTCCGTCCTGCTGAATGGGAACCGGCTCAGGCCATTTTCAGGCCCGCCCCTCAAACCCTGTCGCCGCGCCCGCCGGACGGACGTCTCAGCGCCTCTTCACTTCTTAGGCGGAGGAGTAATCACATGACGAGAGCACTTAGGAGTCCGCTCAGTAAGGGCCGCAAGAGGACCTTAACAAGTTCGGCCGTCCGCTCGGCGACATCCGCCGCTTTGCTCTGTTGTTTACTCCCGCTGGAGGCGTTGCTCGGCGACGCGGAGCGGGGCGGGCAGAAGGTGAGCGTCTCGTACGGGCGCATCTGCGGCGAGACGGCCATCGTGCGCATCAGGCCCCGCTGAGTGGGCTACATACACGGAGAAAGGGCGGGAGAGAAGTCCGGTGAGTCCGAACTGACTCAACCGACTACGATTGACGCGGCGTTATCCGAAGCTACGGCAAGTAAAACTTCGCGCGTGAATCGCCCTCAGACTGTTCCGGGGGTGCAGCGGGTCGTCCCGTCGGGCCGCGCGCTGCCTTGGCTAAGGTGCGCGCGCGTGGCGGGGTCTTTGGGGCGGTGATCCGGAGGCGCCGGGGCTATGAAGCGGGGCGGATCGGCGGGCCTAAGGCGGGGTGTTCGCGGTCGGGTGCATGCCGTTGTTAGACCGCCTCACGCCTCGCAGAACCCCTACCTACGATTCGTAAAGAACTTATAAGTGCTCCCAAGCCCGAGCCTGTTCAGAGTTGCCGCATAGAGGTCGAGCGCCTCACGACCTCATTTGCAACAAACCAATCTTTGCAACACAACCATTTTACAAGCCTTATGCCATGAGCTGTGTCAAGTAAATAAGCGCACGTCGCCTTAGGCGTGCAATTCCTGATCAAGAAAGGGGTGGGGCAGGGAGCCATCGGGGGCCGTAGAGAGGATCAGCTTTTCGAAGCGACGGCCGGGGTCGAGGCGGGTCTCGACCCCGGGGCCTTCCCGCAGCGTGACCGCGCCCCCGTAGGCGTGCCACTCGCGCCCGCCCCCGCGCAGCAGACTGCCCCTGTAGCCGAGGGGCGGCGCCGACGGCGCCGCCCCTCCGGCCCAAGGATCGAGCGATTCCCAGAGGGTTAACAGGCGTCGCGCCTGCTCCTCACCCAGAGGCCATACCGGGTCTGGACGCCCCGAAAAGACCGAGACGCTCCCGACGTATGCCTGCGCATGCTCACTGGATTTTGATGTGCCCATGTTTGACCACCATGAACGTACAAAAGTCTGTGTAGGGGCCTCTGTTAGCAGTCCGCGGGTCGGGGATCAGGTTCCCGCTATTGTCCTGGTTCGTGACGGCCGTGCTCCCCGGCTTGTGCGACCAGAAGCCGTTCCTCCCCTTCCTGTACCAGTGGAAGTCCCATCCGGGCGCGATCACCAGCGCCACGAGGTGGCCCTCCGCCGGACACTTGTTGTTTGCCCCCGGGGAATCTTCCAGCGCGTCGGCGACCGCCGCCGGTAAGACCGAAGCGCAGGTCAGGCTCGTGTACATCGCCCCGGCGGCCTGACCCGGCTGCGCGAAGGTGTCCGACCGGTAGTTCGTCGCGTAATTGTAGCAGTTGTTGTTGAACTGCTTCTGCCCCGCGTCGTTCCACCAGTTGGGCTCGTAGAGCGGCGCGCACAGGCACGCGAGCTTGATCGGGAAAGGCAGCAACTTCAGAGCAAGGTTTTCTCTGGCGATGCGCCCGCGCTCGACCTCCTGCAGGATGCGCCCGCGCAGGTTGGTCACGCCCTGCACCTTCTTGAAGGGCCCCTTGAAGAAGAAATCCTCGAACTCCGGGTCCGCGGCGCGGTGCGCTAGGCCGCGCCCGACTATGTTGCCGCCCGCCGTCCTGATCCTGCCCGGCAGCCCTTTGTCCGCCTCCTTGCCCGTCGGCTCCACGATGAGCCCGCGGTAGCCGAGGATCGGCGTGGCGGTCTTCTCGGCCGCGTCGGCCGTCAGCGTCTCCGCGGGCTTCAGGCGTTCGAGCACGTCCTGCGCCTCTTTACCCGTGAGTTCGACGGAGGGGTTGGGCCTCCCGCTGAAAATATCCACGGTGATCTTTACAGGCATGTGAGTGTCTCCTTTTCGTTTGAGTAAGGACGGCGCGCGCCGCCGGTCTGCACCGAGCGAAGGCGCACCGAGACTGTTTCAGTTCCAAATCCCTCCCCCTTGCTCCTCAACTACTACTTGTTCGCGAAATGGATGAGCGTCGCGGGTGCGTCTTCAGAGTCCGACTCAAAGGCCGCGCGACGAGAGTCTTTAAGAAAGAGCGATAGGTCTTGACGCGGCTGCCGCGTTCTGCTCATCGTGCCGCGATGTCGATTGGTAGGCATTTTCTCTTCCAGGAGAAAGTCAGCTTCGGTGACGTGGGCGCTACACGGCGTTACGGGGGATAAGCATGGATAGCACGACGAGCTCTGTTTTCGTGAGATAACTAGGTTTCTTGAGACTGGCGACCAGGACTTGCTAACGGCCGAGTAGGCGTATGCCGCGAGGAGGCTGGTTACAGAACACGTTTGAGGGGTGAGAAATTAGTCCTGATCGCGCCCCCCTGTCAAGAGACAATTAAGGACGGGAGTGCCTAAATCCGCGTTGATAATGTTATAAGGCTTGACATGCATCAATGTCCCCCGGTCTAACAGCTCATTGAACCGGACGCGGGGTTAGCTCGAATGTCATCGAGAACTCGGGCGGTTTCGCGGTTGTGCCCCGCGCCGGTTAATTCGGGCGTTAGACGCTTCATGATTGACTTGCCCCCGAAGCTGGCGTTATAAACATCACACCTCAATCGGCTTACCCCCTCGCTTACAAAATCCAAAAGAAAGGGACCGAATCATGAGACGCACCCTTGCGCTCGGCGCGTTAGTGTTCTCCGTGGCATTGCTTGTCTCAGGCCAAAAGAGGGGCATAAACATGAACGAAGATGGCAAGGCGGAACGAGAAGTGACCGAGTTGGAGCGCGAATTCGGCGAAGCTCTAACCCGGCTGGACAGAGCGAGACTTGAGCGGCTGATGGCCGATGATTTCCTCCTGACAAACACCGCCGGCAAGATTGTGAGTAAGGCGCAGGTAATCGCTGACATCACCTCTCCCGATTACGAGTTGGAGTCGTTAGTCAACGATGATATAAGTGTCCGCATCTACGGGGATGTGGCGGTGGTGATGGCGCGTGGGACGGCGAAGGGGCGCTACAAAGGGCAGGATGCGGGCGGCCAGTTTCGCTATACGAGGGTATGGCTGAAGCGACGAGGGCGGTGGCAGGCGGTCGTCGCACAATCGACCAACGTCGTGCCGTAGTAAGCGATATTTCCTGGCGGGCCGCGTCTAACTACGCCATGCAGCCGACCGCGAATGGCGCGGCCTTCATCCTTCAACTCGGATGCCTGCTTAGTTGTGAGCGCGGCGGGTGATGCCCGGCGTTAGGCGGCTTGGGGCTTCAAAGAAACCCTTATGTGGCTGCTTTTCTTAGGATTCCTCGTGCTTGGTGTCTTATCTCTGCGCGGCATGCGCTGGGCTTATGTAGCATTCGTCACGCTGGGGCTGCTCTACTTCCCGGCCAAAGTGGGCTTCCGGCTTAATCCCCGCCCTTGCCAACTCACTTTTGACGCCTCACTTGCTATTCACTCTCTGACCAACTACGGGCATATCGTGCTGTTCGCAATATTCTTCGTAATGTCGAGTGCGCAATTTAGGGTGTCGAACTGGTCGGCGTTGGCCTGGGCAGGGTTGGCGGCAATCGCGATGGGGGCGCTGGTCGAGCTTGCCCAAGGCGTGACGGGCGAGGGGAACTGCCGTTCGCGAGACCTGATCCCCGACGCCGCCGGTATCCTGGTCGGGGCTACAGTCGTCTGGCTCTTGATTAGAAGAGGCTGGCGTCCGCGGCCGACATGGTCACTTGGGTGGTGGCGGGACGCCGGCTAACGCCCGGCATGCACCCGAACCGCGAACTGCGACCCATACTATCTTGTGATCTCGATCGGCCGGAGGGCGCCCGCAACATCTTTCGATCCGCCCCTCACGCCCTGGGCCCTGCCGCGCGCTATTAGTTGCGGTCGCTCCTTCGGCGGCGGTGTTATCATCTACATAAGGCTCTCCCGCACTTTTGATGACGAGAGATTTTAGCGGCAGGCTACAGTAGGATTACGTTAGCGCTTCAAGTCCGCCGTCCAGTTCAGGACGACGGTGACGGGCGCGGGGGCGGTCTCTTCGGCGGGCACTTTAACGAGGAAGCGTCGGCCGTCGGCGGCGACGTCGTAGGGGGAGTCGCCGCTGATCGCGCCGACGCGGGGCTCGAAGAGCGGCGCGGGGACGCCGGCCTCGAACTTGTCGGAACTCCCGTCGACTTCGACCGCCATCAGTTTCCCGTCCGCCGAGAGGTAGAACAGCTCGCGGCCGTCGCGTCGCCAGCGGGGCGAGCCCCCGCCGCCGTTCGAAACCTGCCACTTGCCGCCCGAAGCCGGGAAGCTCTGCACGTAGACCTCAAACCTCCCGGACTCGTTCGATGTGTACGCGATCCAACGCCCGTCGGGCGAGAAGCGTCCACTCGCTTCCTGAAAGTCCGTCCGCACGAAAGGCTCGGGCCGTCGCTCCCCGAAAAGCGGCAGTACCCACAGGTCACTCACGGCGTTATACAGGACGTGGCGCCCGTCCGGCGACCAATCGTTGGCAAGCTTCGCGTCCTCGGTCTTGAGGAGGAGTTCCTCGCCGCCCGCGCCGCTCGAAAGCTTCTGGTAGAGGTTCGGCATGCCCTCCTTCATCGAGGCGAAGACAATGCGGCCGCCGTCGGGCGACCAGACGGGGTCGCCGTCGTTCGCCGGGTCGAACGTCAGGCGCGAGGTGGTGCCGCGCGCGAGCTCGATCAGCCAGATGTCGCTGGCCCCCTTTTCCGTGTCGAGGCGTTGGAACGCGACGCGCTTGCCGTCGGGCGAGAGGCGGATGTCCGAGTAGTGCCCGGCCGCGCCGACCGTGTCGAGTTGTTTGCCCGCGCGGTCGAACCAGACGAGTTGCGTGTCAGCAGCCGCGGCGCTGGGGCGGTAGAGGAGCGTGCCCGTCTCCGAGACGGAGAAGTGCGCCCGCGCGTTGCTTAGTGTGAAGCCGATCTGTTTGACGACGGGGACGGCCTCGCCCGTTAGCTCCAGCCCGGCGGCGTCGAACGGCCGTGCCACTAGGGTGCCTTCACGCGCGTAGAGCAGGTAGCCCGGCGGCGCGTAAGCCACGCTCGATTCGGCGTTGAGCAGCATGCGGGGCGGCTTCGAGTCGAGCGAGCCGAGGAAGATCGCGCTCTTCTCCCGCGGCGAGGTGCCGGCGACGTACAGGAAGTGGCGGCCGTCGGGCAGGAAGTGGGGCCACGCGTGGATGTATTCGTTGCGCGACTTGTCGAGCGTGGTCAGTGGCTCGGGCGTGCCGCCGGCGGCGGGGATGCGGTAGAGGCCCTCCGTGGCACTGCGGGAGAAGAGGATGACCCCTTCGCGATTCCAGGTGCCGCCCACGCTGATCGCGTCAGACAGCGTCTGCGCCGGCCCGCCCGAGACGTCGATCTTCTTGAGCTTGCCCGCGGCGATAAAACCTATGGAGCGGCCGTCCGGCGACCAGAAGGGCAGACCGCCGGCCTCGGTGCCGGCGAGTTGGTGCGCGTCGAGCGCGTCGAGCGGACGGAGCCAAAGGCTCTGCTTCCCGGCAGCGTCCCTAACCACCAGCACCACGCGGCGGCCGTCAGGCGAGATCACGGGTGCGCCCGCGACATCTCCCTCCCCCGGCTGAGTTATGAGGAAGCGCGTCGCGGCGGCCGGCGCTTCCTGCGGCGCGCGCCGCAGGGGTGGAAGAACGAGGGCCAACGCCGCCGCCAGCAGTGCCGCGCCCGCTACACCCCACGCGATGAGTTCACGGCGTCTGACGCCACGGCCCGCGGGCGCGTGCGTCGTGGTCGCCTGCTCGCCAGAGAGAGCGGTCGCGCCCGACAGCGCTTCAAGGGCGAAGGCGAGGTCGTTGGCTGAATGAAACCGCGCCGCCGGGTCTTTCTCCAAGCAGTGCAGCACGAGCCGTTCGAGCGCCGGCGCGACGTTGCGGTTCGACTCGGAGAGGGCGGGCGGGTCTTCCCTGAGGACGGCCGAGAGCGTGTCGGCCGCCGACTCGCCGCGAAAAGCGCGGCGCCCCGTCAGCATCTCGTAGAGCACGGCGCCGAACGAGAAGATGTCGGCGCGGTGATCCACCTTCCGCCCGCGCACCTGCTCCGGCGCCATGTAGCCGACAGTCCCCATCACCGCGCCGGGGTTCGTGTCTAGTCGCCGCGTCGGAATCTCCGTCTGTGACTGCCGCCCGTCCCCTTGCATCAGCTTCGCCAGCCCGAAGTCCAGAATCTTCGCGCGCCCGTCCGAAGTGATGAAGATGTTTTCGGGCTTGAGGTCGCGGTGCACGATTCCGCGCTCGTGCGCGGCGGCGAGGCCGCGCGCGATCTGCGACGCGTAGTCAACGGCCTTTCGCTGCGGGAGCGGCGCGCCCCGCAGCTTCTCGCGCAGCGTCTCGCCTTCGAGCAACTCGGAGACGACGAAGGGCGCGCCGTCGTGCTGCCCGACATCGTGGACGGCGAGGACGTTCGGGTGGTTGAGCGCGCCGGCGGCGCACGCCTCCTGTTCGAAGCGTGCGAGGCGTTCGGCGTCAGCCGAGAACTGCGCGGGCAGCACTTTGATCGCCACGTCGCGCCCGATCTTCGGGTCGCGCGCGAGATAGACCTCGCCCATCCCGCCCTCGCCGAGCAGGGAGCGGATTTCGTAGCGGCCGAGGCGTGTGTTGGGGGAAAGAGCCATGCGCGAAAGTCACGGAACGATGTCGGCAGGTTGCACAAGAATCTGTTATCAAGGTGCGAAAAGTCAACAAATTCTCGCCTCATAGCTGTTATGGAGAGGCATGTCTATCACCGCCCTGCTGCCCGAACCCGGCAGCCATCCACCTTGACTATATCCGCCCTTCTCTTAGTGCGATCACCCTGATCGTGCGGACCACAGCAACGCACGCTGAGTGCTGCCATTGTCATCGGACATCCAGCCGTGTTCACAGTCGCTATACGCGCTCGGTTGCAGACCTGCCGTGGCATGTAGTCTCAGTCAAACTAGAACTTCATACCAGACGCTTCAGATGTAAGAATAGCCTCTGCATAAATCGCTTCTTCTACGAAAGAGTGCCTTCCGTCGTGGTGCATTACGCTCGTAAGACTGTGCAGTTGAATGCAGCATTGGAGCTGATTCGCCCCCCGCCGATCAGATTACTCTCTTCGCGCCAAGCCGCCTGGATGTTGCTACGACCGGAGCGGTTGAATGATGAACATCGATCCGCAATGGTGAAGCTCTGCCAGCTTCCTAGAACTCGCCCCGCGCAGCGTCCCGTCGGGCCGGGATCTGAACAAGGTGGAGGAGCACGCGGGGGCCGCGGAGAAGGCTCTGAGGGCTTTCCACGGCGAGTGCGCCGGCCCGCCATGAACCGGATAGAGTAATCCGCGACATAACATTGATTATCGGCAGGAGTGAATGTATGAGGGACCAAGTATTGCTGGGAAGGTAGGGCCGACCCGGAAACCCACGACTCAGAAGCGACCTCGCTTATGCGAAAAGTAATCACACCCCCGCAGTCCGATAACGGAAATTATGTCGACCCGGGATTACCGCGAGATCGGCGGGCCGCCTGAAGGTCCCGGCCGTCGCAGGCCGTCGAGTTCCGCACTGCGCGCGGGCTCCGCCCGGTCCAGCGCTTGAACGCGCGCGAGAACGAGGCCGGGTCGGAGAAACCCACCAGGTAGGCCGTCTCGTTCACCGAGACCTTCCCGCCGTTCAGGTACTGGAGCGCCAGTTTGTGGCGCAACTCGTCCAGCACCCGCTCGAAGGTCGTACCCTCCGCCTTCAGCCTGCGGAAGAGTGTCGGGCGGCTGAGGGCCATTTGGCCGGCGATGACGTCCATGCTCGCCTCGCCGGTGTGGAGTATTGGCATGAGCAGGCTCTCGACGCGGCCCCGGGCGGTCTTCGAACTCTCCAAACTCCTGAGCAGCCCCTCGGCGTGCGCGCTCAGCACGCCGAAGACGTAACGGTTCGCCCGCGGCATCCTGAAGGAGAGCAACTCTTCGTCCATCAGCATCGCGTTCATGTGACTGCCGAAGACCAGCGGAACGCCGAAGATCCGGTCGTATTGGGCGCGGTAACTCGGCTCCCTGTGAGTGAAGTGGATCGCCTTCGGGTAGGGCCACTTCGAGGGATCGTGGGTGGCGCCGAACAGCTCCCGTGCGCCGCAGACGCCCTGCGCCACAGCGGATTCGGTAAGGAGCGGGTTGTTGGCGTAGGCGGAACTGGTGGTCTTCAACCAGACCCCGCCCTCGTCGCGGACGAGTTCAAGGCGATCCGAGATTCTACCGTCACCCTCGTCGAGGGTCAGGCGGGCGTAGCGGTTCAACTGCCGCCGCGCCTCCTCCGGGGTCTCTGCGGCCTGCCCGATCAGCCCCACGATCGAAACGTCCTGCATCCTGACCGCCTCGCCAAACAGCAGCGCGAGGGCGGGCTCATTGCACAACTCAATTCCCACCTCCATGAGCGCCATGTAACCCGATAAGGGAACGCGGTTGTCCTGTTCCTCAAGGGCTTCAGGGCGGATACCGGAGCGCTCGATCAGTGCCCGTCGGTCGGCCCCTCTTGCGGCGGCGAAGTCCAGAAACGCTTTTGGATAGCCGGCGGCGATAGTCGGTTCAGCCATCTTCTGCCGCCCCCTGAATCCTGCGGTCATGTTTTTGATACGTGGAGTCATGGTCGGGGGTTTCCACCCTGAATAAGATAGCCCCGCTTCGGTGCGCGCGACCGACACGGAAGCAGGCGGGTGTCAACTTAGCGAGGACCTGAAGAGATCCTAGGGTCGCCTCGACGGGTTAACAAGAGACGGAGGACGGAAACGATGAGACGCAGTTCGCGCGCGGCGCTCGCCGCGCTGATCGCTTCCCTGCTCCCCTGGGGCGAGGTGGTGATTTCAGACACGGCCGCAGCCCAGGCGCCCGACGCGCGTAGGATACTCCGCGAGGCTGGCGACGCTTGCCGATCCGTGAGGTCGATAGAGTACGCGGAGGAGCAGGAGCCTGTTGGGGAGGGGGGCGAGCACCGCCACACGGTTCGCGCCGCCGTCCGGCAGGCCAGGGCCGCCGTGGCGGCGGCGGGCTTCCTGCCCGGAAAGTTTGCGGTCGAAGGCGCGATCCTCCACGCGGATCGCGAGCCGGCGTCGTTCGCGTTCTCTTACGACGGTAAAACGCTGCGCGTCCTCGACGCGTCGGAAAAGACGATAAAAGTTCTCAGGTCGCCCGCGCCTTACACGGCCGGACAACTGCTCGGCCCGGTCGGCATGACCGGGCTGCGGCAATTCACGGAAGAGCAGCCCTTCCTCAACATCCTGGAGCGCGCCGACCGCGTCGAGCACGAGGGCACGAAGACCGTCCACGGCGTCGCCTGTCATGTCGTCGCCGTCACCTCGACCGTCGAGCATCCAGCTTTAGGTAAGCAAACCATCGTGTCGAGGTGGTACATCGGGGCCGACGATAAGCTCCCGCGCGGGGCCGAACTCGGCGGCGTGCGCAAGACCCTGCGCATCACCGCAGTAAACCGCGCGCTGCCCGAGACGGCTTTCGTCCTGCAACCGCGCAAGGGCTACGGCGAGAGGCTCGTGACGGGCGCGGAGCCGAAGCGCAAGGGCCTGCTGCCCGTGGGAGCGGAAGCGCCGGACTGGAAACTCACCGATCCGGAAGGGCGCGCGCACACGCTCTCCGACTACCGCGGCCGCCTGGTGCTGCTCGACTTCTGGGGCACCTGGTGCGTGCCCTGCCTGAAGACGATGCCCGGCATTCAGAGCCTGCACGAGAAGTTCAAGGACAGGGGACTCGTCGTGCTCGGCGTCACGCTGGGCGGAGACGAGGCGGGCGACCCCGTGGCCTTCATGAAGGCCCACGGCTTCACGTACAGAATTCTGCTGAAGGGCGACGACATCTCCGCCCTCTACAACGTCGCCGTGCTGCCCGCGCTCTACCTCGTCGGCGACGACGGCCGTGTCGTCCACGCCGAGTACGGCCTGCGTGAGGGGGCGAAGGAAGACCTCACGCGCATCATCGAAGGCTACCTGCGCCGGCGCGGGCGCTGAGCTCGGACGTATCTTCCGCCCGCGCCACGGCTCTGCGCTCCTGATCGCGCAGCCTCGCGGCAGGCGTCGCGGCCACCCTAACTGTGCCGCCACACCGGGAAGTAAAAGGGATGGATGTGATGCGAATCATTCGGACCTTCGTCGTAGCCGCGCGGTCGGCCGTGAGGTGAAGATGAGATCTGTAAAGAGCGTCGGCCGAGTTACCGGCCTCCTGTTCCTGGCGCAGGCCCTCCTTGCAGTACCGGTGTACACAGAGGTGGGGATGATGCGGGCCGTGATCGCGCCGGACTTCCTGGCGAATGCCGCGGGAAGTGCGACGCAGATCAGGGTGGCGGTGCTCCTCACGCTCGTGCTCAGCGCGCTAACGCTCGCCGCGGCGCTCACGGCCTGGCCCGTCCTTCGCCGGCATAGCGAGAGGATGGCGCTCCTGTTTCTGGCGCTGGGCGTCGTCGGGTTGGCGACACAAGCCGTGGAGGCCCTCGTCACCCGCAGCATGGTGTCAATGAGCCTGATGTACACGAAGGCGGGCCCACCGAAAGAGATCCTCGAGCCGCTGGGGGCGATAGCCCGCTCGGCGTGGTCCTCGTCGCATTTCGTGAATCTGGCGCTCGGCCACGTCAAAGCCTTCGTGTTCTTCGCCATCGTATTCCGCTTCGCTCTTGTTCCTCGCGTGCTCGGAGGGATCGGGATGGCTGCTACTCTTCTGTCAACCACGGCGGCCACAATGCCCCTCATCGGATACCCGTTCTCGTACGCGATGGTTGGGCCGGCGGGTCTGACGCAGCTCGTCCTTGCCCTCTGGCTGACCGCCAAGGGTTTCGCTGATCATCGACACAAATCCCTTAGCGGAGCGGAGCGCATTGAACTTTCAGGGGTGTAGAACTCTAAAGCGGTGGGCGAGGCTCGGGTGTCTGACTGCCCAGTCGGGCGTCGGCGGGGACGGCAGCGCCAGTCGGTAGAAGCTCCGTCTACACATAGTGTGAGGATGATTGGCGATGGAGGGCCAAGATTTATAGCCGAAGAAGGGGAAGTCCAGCTATGAACACTGTCCCGAACGTGGACGACCGTCAAGGGATCGCACCGGCGCGAGCGGCGTCGGTTCAGAAATACGCAAGAGTTGCCGGAGTCCTGTTTCTACTGTCGATTGCGGCCGGCTTCTTCGGTGAGGTCTACGTCCCGTCGAAGCTCATTGTGTCAGCCGACGCGGCGGCCACGGCGAGAAACATTACGACGAACAACTCGCTGTTCCGCCTAGGCTTCGCCATCTACCTCGTGGAAGCTCTGTGTGATACCGCTCTGGCGCTGATCCTTTACGTCTTGCTGAAACCCGTCGTGAAGAGTCTCGCACTGCTCTCCGCATTTTTCGGCCTCATATCCACCGCCCTTTACGCCGTCGCCGAGCTCTTTTACTTCGCGGCTTCGCTTATTGTCGGGGGCGCCGATTACCTGAAGACCTTCTCGCCCGATCAATTGAACACCCTCGCGCTGCTCTCGTTGAAGGTGTTCGGACACGGTGCCGGGATTTTCATGGTGTTCTACGGCGTCGCCAGTGTCCTTCGCGGGTACCTAATCTTTCGATCCGGCTTCCTTCCGAGATTCCTCGGCGTTCTCCTGATGCTCGCCGGCCTCGGATTTATCACGAAGAACTTCGCGCTTGTGCTGGCGCCGGCCTACGCCTCGGATGTCCTGCTTCTGCCCATGTTTCTCGCCGTAGTTTCATTGACAGTGTGGCTGCTCGTGAGGGGCGTCGACGTTCCGAAGTGGGAGGCGAAGGCACAGCAGTAGCAGGCGACCTACTCCTCCCGGAGAAGTTAGAGGTTGATGCCCCCACGCTTAAGTTCTTGTTAGGTGTAGGCGAAGTCGGGCTGCGTGAAGTGCAGCGCAGGCGACCGAACCGGGGAAGAGCGCCCAGGTTGACCGAAGTCGCGCCGAAGCTCGCGCGCTTCGGCATCCTGCGTCTCGTCCGAGGCCTGATGAGTGTCAGTTCTCGTACGACGAGACGATCTTCTGGCGTGAGTCCACTGAGTAGGCACGCATGAAGAAGGTTCGGCTTATTCACAGTGCCACGCAACTGCAAAACGGAGTATTTTGGGCGAAAGTTGAGGTCAGGGTATCGTTATCAGACCTGCCCCAAAGCGCGACTTCCCTTCTCTTCAATACACCAGACTGGTGGATGATCTGCGCGCGGGTTTAGTCCGCTATCGCCTCAGCGACTCAGGAGCAGGGGTCGCCCACTGTCCGGCCCCCCTGCTTATTACCGTTTGCCTCCCCGCAGGCTTTCCTCTATCGTGCGCCGCATCCGGGCGGTCGGTGAACCCTTCCGCCCACCGGTCGCCGGGGTGAGGATAGTGACCGGAACTGTGAGGGGCGCGCACGCCTTGGGGGCCGCGATCCCTTCCGCTTTCCCCGTCCCCGCGCGTTACGACGCCAAGCGCTGAAAGGCCGGCCCGGGCAGGGCGCGCGACATGCTTGTGGAGGCGGCGTGGTGCATCCTCAGGAAGAGGAGCGACAGGAAAGCCGCGCTGCACGACTGGGCGGCGGGGATCGCCGCGCGGTGCGACCCGAGAGTGGCGGTCGTCGCGCTGGCGCGCAAGCTGGCCGGCATCCTCTTCGCCATGAGGCGGGACGGCACCTGCCTCGCGGCCGGCCCGTCAGGGCCCGGAGTGGCGGCCGCCGCGGCGGCTTAGCGCCTCAGTACGCAAAGTCACATCGCCTTCGGCGAGTTCCGGAGCACGGCGCGGCAAGCACGGGAAATAACCTGGCGGCGATCTGCATGCCGTGATTGAGGTGGTGCCGCCGCGCCCCAGAACCCAACGATGCGCCGGGCGGAGCAAAGCCCGCCCTCGAGAGAGCGCGGACAGAAGGATGACACAGAACTCGCTGAACAGGTGGGGTGCGCCTGAGTGATGAAGGAGAGATGTAAGAAATCTCTTGACTCAAACCGCCGCTTCACAGAGGTTATTACGTAGACAATAACTCGACTCCGACAACATACTCGAGAGAGGGTCGTACACGCGCCACAAGGTGTGGCTCATCCCCGTCGCGTCGTCCCCCTCCATCCCGGCGTACTTGTGCCTCACCCCGCCCGGCTGGCCGTACTGCTGATCGGCCGCCCGCATCCCGACCCCGGCGACTAAAGAGTCTTCGCCGAAGGGCAGGTAGTCGTGCCGACGGACGACACTATTTTTACCAGAATGGAATTTTGAAGCGCTAATGTGACGACTACTACTAATCGGACCGCTAAAGAAATCTTTATTGTGTGATGTATGAAACACATTAAGCCTCTCATCTCGAATGTAAGTTTCGACTAGATGAAATGTAGCACTATCTAATGGTCTCAACTTTAGAATATGTTTTTCTGATAATGAGCGTCTGCTCGGGCTTGAGAATGCGTCCAGGATCATTACTCTTGTCGAGACCAAGGAGGAGCGTGATTCTTATCCCCTTGGCCGCAACCGTCCCAAAAGGTCTGAGGGGAGACTCCACAACTCGACCACCACTCTCAACAAATAGCAATGACCCTTTAGGCATTACTTTCTCTGAGGCGATCTTCCACAACACATCTTTCTGAGCCAGCCAAATCTCCCCCTGTTTCCCATAATCAGGCCCGGCGACAATCGCTGCGATTAACTCATCTTCCGTTAAAGGCGGGTACTGCGCGTATAAGCCGGAGCATTGTTTTTGTTCATTGAACATTCTGATTGCTTCGGTGAGAGGAGTCTCCGTCGGATAGCCATATATTTCCATGTCTTGTCTTCTTTCGCTCTCCTCGTAAGGGATAGACTTGTCTTTGAGTGTCATGAACCGGCACGGATCCTTCGCCGGCTTATCTTGTTCTTGTTTGCTCATACTGACAATGCCTAGAAAGAAAGCCCTTCCGGATGTAGTAATGTTTGACCATATCGGCCAAGTAGCCAGAGCGATTGCTAACAAGACGATTAGCAACAGGTACGGCTTTTGTACGTATTTCATAAACAATCCTCCTATCATCTAAAATCCGCTGGCAGCTAGTGTAACCATAATGGTTGTCCGGCCTGGGCGAACGGAACGAATGTACTGTCGGTTCAGTTTACATGTTGGAAACACTCGCTAGTTCATTTACATTTTTTGCATGGAACATCCACTGGCTTCGCATTTCTCACCCTTAGATTTACGACATTGAACCTTCCCGCGTCACTGTGGTATTGCCTTGTAGAGTCGAAAGCCATTACCCTGGTTCTGGGAGGCCCGGCGAATTGTTCTACTACTTTCATTCCCCGTGAGCGACTGTCCCAACCTAAAAAGATTACAGTGTGGTTACCTGAATTCAAGTTTCTGTAGATCCCCGCCTCCCTGTCAAAGGTAGCCAGAACCGTTCCCTTTTGAAGAGGCATCCCGTAAGTCACCTCTTCCCCCATTACCCAATTGGGAGTTAGACGATGACCACGGTTGATCCGGCTCTCCACAAAAGTTTCCTGTTCAATTTGCCATTCTAAAGGCAGACGGGCGCATTGGAATATACCTCTACCGTCTCGGTATCCTTCGTGACTCCCAACTTCAGCTTGTCTTTCGAGTTCATCCACGTTTGAGACGACGAACGGAACAGTCTGCTGCGCCTCCCCGGTCTGCTGAGCCTCGGCCGCCTCCTCCACCATGGTGACAGAAGTCGCCACGATCTCAAGGTTGCCGTTGCCCGCGATCACCCTCCGCGCGTCTTCGAGCGACAGCCCCTTCTTGATCAGCGCGTTGACGTAGTTCGCCTGTAGCGCGTCGCCCACCCGCCCGTCGAAGCCGGCCTGTGCGTCCGCGATGACGCCCGGCCCGCCGAAGTGCGGGTCGAAGAACCCCGGGTCGCCGCCCCAGAAGCTGGCCGACGCGCCGCCCCACCCCTGCGACGCCGGCATCAGCCCCAGTGGGTCGGTCAGGTTCACTGGGTCGTTGTTGACGTAGTTGTAGCGGTTGAACGACTGCGGGCTGGCTAACTCCATGCTCCCCGCGTAGGGGTCTGTTGCGGTCCACCTGGCGGAGAGCGAGTCGTACTCGCGCCACAGCGTGTGGCTCATCCCGGTCGAGTAGTCCCCCTCCATCCCGGCGTACTTGTGCCTCACCCCGCCCGGCTGGCCGTACTGCTGATCGGCCGCCCGCATCCCGACCCCGGCGACTAAAGAGTCTTCGCCGAAGGGCAGGTAGTCGTGGCGCGCCACCACCGTCTGCCCGGCCATCACCACGCGCGTCGAGCCTTGATGATCCGCCGCGACGTACTTCGTCCCACCGTTAGTGACGCTGCCGCCGTACTCGGCGACCAGCTTCCCGAAGGCGTCGTAGATCATCACCTGCGTGACGTGCCCGCCCGCCACGGTCGCCACCCGCTGCCCCGCCCCGTCGTACACACTGATGACAGGGTTAGTGCCGTCGAGGTAGGAGGACTGCCGCTGCCGGTTGTTGGCGTCGTACTCGTGGAGCCGCAGCCGGAAGCGGGAGTCGATAGTTACATTGCCAGCGTCGTCGTAGGTGATCCCTGACGTGAAGCGGTTGGAGGCCTGGTCGAAAGCCCCGTCCTCGACCCAGTGCTGGGCCACCGGGTTGTTATGGTTCTTGGCCTGCTTCTGGTAGCGGTTGCCGAACCGGTCGTAGTCGTAGTTCAGAAGGTAAGATTGCTGGTTATTGTCCCCGCGGTACTCGCCCGCCGACGAGAGCCTCCCCAGCTCGTCGTACGCGAAGCGCTGCTGCCACTGCCTCTGCCCGCCGATGAACCCCTCCACGCGGGCCACCTGCCCGCTGTTCTTCGCCTCGTCAACGGCGCCGGTCGCCATGTCCACCCGCCCGTACTTGTACTCGTACCGCTGGACGGTCGTAGCCCCCTGCGCGAGCGTGACGCTCGAGAGCTGCATCCGCGCGCCCGTGTAGCCCAGCGAGTAGGTGGCCCCGTTGCCCAGCGCCATCGACTCCAGCCCGCCGAACGGCGTATACATCATCGCCGAGGCGTAGGCGGTCGCCCCGCTCCCGACGTTTTGCAGCCGCCCCGCCCCGTCGTAGCCGTATGCGACAACCCGCCCCGACGGGTAGGTCTGCGACGTGAGGCCGCCCCCGAAGTTGTACCCGTAACCCATGGCGTAAGGCGTCTCGCCCACCGTCTGCCGGTGGCTCGCCACCCTCCCCATCAGGTCGTAGTCGTAGGCCTGTGAGGTCTGCGGCACTACGGCCGTCGCCTCGGTCGCCACCTCGATCAGCCGCCCCTTATTGAAGTAGCCGGCACGCGCCTCGTCGTACCTGTTCGTGACGGCCGGCGTGCCGTCCGAGTACGTCACCCGCCGGGTGCGGCTGAGCCGGTCGTAGTAGAGCTGTGTGCGGACGCCCCTCGCGTCGTAGGCGCTCGTCGGCAGCCCCCGGTAACTCTCCCCGCTCCCGTCCCCGGCCTGCTCGTCGTAGACCAGGCGGCGCGACCACGAGGCGTTACCCGTCACGGGGTCGTTGAACGGGATCATGCCCGCCTGCTCGGCCTGGCGCTCGTGTGTGAGGCGCGAGAGCGCGTCGTACCTGAAGTAGCGGTGCTGGACGTAGCTGGCGGCGGCTTCCGGGTCGAGGCCCGGTTGCGCGAGCCCCTGGCTGATGCGGACGACGTTGCCCAGCGTGTCGTACTCGTAGAAGCTCGGCTGGGCGGGCGCGCCGGCGGCCCCGAGGCTCCCGCTCGCGCCCGGCTCGTCCACGCGCACGACGCGGCCCAGGGCGTCCGCCTTCTGCCGCCTCTGCCTGCCGGCCTGATCAGTCACCGTCGTGAAGACGCCCGCGTAGGCCGTTTCCACCGTCGTGCCGTCGGGCAGCGTGACTCGGACGACGCGACCCAGCGCGTCGTAGGCGGTCGTCGTCCAGTGCGAAGGCTGCTCGGCCGTCGCCCAGTAGGCGGCCGCACCCGGATCGGCCCCGCCCGCTATGGTAGTGCGGAAGGGGTTCGACGCCTGGCTCGCCCGCCCCACCTGGTCGTAGCGCGTCTCCGAGACGACGTAAGTCGTGCCCGCTTCCAGGGCGAAGGAGCGACTCGCCCTCCCCAGCCTGTCGAAGAACTGGTAGGCGTGCGTGCTCCGGGTCGCGTCGAGCCGCGTCTCCGCGTGGGCGTAGAGGTTGCCTACAACGTCGTTGTAGTCGGTCTTCGTCCACCCGCCGTCGGGGCGATCAACGCGCCGCAGCCGGTTGAGCGGGTCGCGCGTGCCCGGCGAGACCTCGTAGCCGAAGCTCGTCGTCTGGCCGTTGGCGTCCGTGGCCGTGAGCACCTGCCCCGTCACTGCGTCGTAAGTGCTCTCGGAGGTGAAGGCGCTCGCCGAGCCGTGCCGGCCCGAAGGGTCGGGGGCGGCCGAGGTCGTCCGGGTCAGGTAGGCATGCTTATAGAGGGAGGAGTACTCCTTCTCCGACTGGATGCCGCGCTCGTTCCAGAAGTTGACGGGGTTGCCGCACTGGTCGAACTGCGCGTGCGTGTCGAGGCACACCCCCGAAGCACACTCCTGCCCCGAGGGCACCGCGGCCGACGGGTCGAGGTAGCGCCGGACGGTCGTCGGGTTGCCCCGCACGGCCGTGCCGCCCGGATCGACATAGCCGGCATCATTCGCGAGGTCCGAGTAGTTGACGAGCTGGTAGGCCGCCTCGTCGTAGAACGTCTCGGTCTTACTAACGGGCTGGCCGGAGGCGTCCTTGAGCACCACGGACGAGACGAGCCCCAGCATGTTGCGGTCCCGGTAGGCCGAGTCCTGGACGTAGGTGGTGACGGAGCTGCTCGCCGGTGGGAAGTGGTGAGAGGAGACGACGTCCATCGCGCCGGTCTGCGCGTCCGTTTGATCGATCTCGGCGAAGTAAGACTCGGTCATCCCCAGGAGATCGAGGCCGGTCGTGAACTGGTGCGTGGTGTCGTACTGGCTGGTCGTCAGCTTCGCCAGGGCGTCCCCGCCCGTGTCGAGGACCAGGCTCACGGTTTTTACCGGCCGCGGGTTGCGGTAGGCCTCTTCCGTCTTCTCGCCGACGATCCCGGTGCGCGGCGGCACGGGGGCGCTCGTCATCGCCCACTCCGTTAGCGTGCGCCTGAGCATGACGCCGCCCTGCGACGGGTGCTTGTCGTAGGCCCTCTCCTCATACGTCATCCCCTGGCGCGCGTCCTCGAACCCGAACGGCCAGAAGCGGGGGTTACTGTGCGTACCGCTCCGGAGCGGCGCTCTGAAGTTGTGCCTGCGGACTTCCGCGTAGGAGTCGTCCGGCGCGGTCGTCGAGACGATCTGCGTGTCAAGGTTAAGGGTGTTCGGGTGGGCGGAGACGGCGTAGCGCCACGTGGCCAAGTCGCCGCCGTCCCCCCTGGGGCTCTGCTGCCGCAGCGTGACGGCGCGGCTCGCCTGCGAGTAGGGCTCGACGAGGTCGCCCACGGGCTGCGCCTCGGAGAGCTGATAGTACTCGTACCCCCCGGTCGGGTACACCACCTTATCTACCTCCCCGTAGACGTTGTAGGTGAACCTGTAGCTCAGGCCGTTCGGCAAGAGGATCTCGGTCAGCACCACGGGGTCGAACAGCTCGCCGCCGTTCTGGCCCCGCCCGACGACCGTCGTCGGGTTGGACTCGTCGTCCGGCGAGGCCGAGATGAAGAGGCTCGGGCGCTGGCCGTAAGGGATCTCCGATTGCAGCGTCTGGGGGTAGTTGCCGCCGGACTGGTTGGTGGGCGGCTGGGAGGGGTGCGGCAGGTACTCGTTCGCCACGGGCTTCCTGGGGGGGGCCTGACCGGAGGTCAGGTCGGGGGTGAGCACGCCGGCCTCGGAGAGCCTGCGCCAGCGGAAGACGTAAGGCTTATCGGCCCTCACCCCGGGCGGCGCGTAACTGTAGTCGGCCGACGCCGGCGAGACCGGGAACGGCATCCCCACCTCCCTGCCGAGCGCGTCCGTCCACCGCCGCGCCTGCCCGTCGTAGCTGAGCGCGTTGCCGTTGCGGTCGATGAACTGTGCCGTCGCGCCTGCGAGGACGTAGCGCGAGCCGTCCGGCAGGTAGAGCGTCCCCGTCGTCCGCGAGGTGCTGTCGTAGCGCAGGCGCGAGCCGTCGACCGAGTAGAAGGCGCCCGTCACGTCCATCGCGCCCTCGTACGGTTGATCGTTCTCGCGCAGCTCATGCCGCGAGCCATCGGGCATGTGGATATAAACTCGCCTGACCCTGAACCGCCGGAGGTTGGAGCCGCAGGCGAAGCAGTACGGCTTGCCCGTGTAGTAGTACTGGTCGGCCTCCTGCGGCCACTCCACCTTCGGCACGTCGAGGCTCGTCTTCCACCCCGAAGTCGAGTGCTCGGCGTAGACGGCCTCGGCGATGGTCTGGAGCCAGGAGCCGTTGTTGACCGTGCCCAGGTGGCCGATCCTCCAGACCCGCGACGAGTAGTAGAGGTTGACGGGCAGGCCCGCCGCCCCGCGCCCCGGGTAAGAGATGATCGGCACCCGGATGCTGTTGTCGAGGCCCGAACCGACGGCCCCCTGGGTGAACTGGATGTTCTGGGCGGCGGCCGTGAGCGGCCAGAGCGCGCAGCACGAGAGCAAGACCAGGGCGAGCCGCGCGCGACGGGTGATCACTCCCGGGGTGTGGGCGGGGGCGGGGGTGGCGGTGGGCTTTGCTGCGCGCGCTCTGTTAGTCATCGGAGGTACCAGATCATTTTGGGAAAGCCGTCCTTATTCAGACAGGGTGAGGGGCGCCATGAAGATGTGCGCCCGCGCCGCCCGTCTCACCTGACGCGCCGCCTGATCTGCTCGAAGTGCTCCGCCGCTACGGGCGCGCCGCGCGCGAGCGGCGGCTCGGCCGGGTACGGCTCGTAGCGCCCCAGCGCACTCAGCGCCGCGTCCAGGTTAGCGCGCAGCTCCGTCACGTCCTCCAGGTAGATCCTCCTCCGCTGCTCGGGAGGCGACGAGACCGGGTCGGGGTACGTCCATACGGGCGGCACGAGGTTCGGCACCAGCGCGCGCACGGCGACAACGGCCCGGCGCAGCTCCACCAGGTGCGCCGCCCTGATCGTCGTGACTCGCGGCGTCAGCGCCTCGCTAAAGACGACGGTCGTCGCCAGATCGCTGTTGCTGTAGTCGGAGTGCTCGCCCCCGGCCGAGACCGCCCTGACGCGGTAGATGTAGGCTGTCTCGGGCGAGGCGCTGCCGTCGATGAAGCTCGTCGCCGTGACGTTCGTCAGGTGCGTGAACGCCCCGGCGCTCTGCGCCCTCTCGACCGCGTATCCGCCGACCGAACCCTGGGGCGCCGCCCACGTCACCTCGACGGACGTGGGCGTGAGGGCGGTCGCCACTACGCCGGTCGGCGCAGCCGGCACCCCTGCGCCCGTGGCGAGCGTGGCGGCCTGCAGCGTGACGTTGCCGTAGGCGCCGTTGTAGCTGGCGGCGAGCGTGTAGGAGACGTACAGCGCCTGCCCGTCCGAGGCCGCCCTGTAGCTGATCGTGTAGACGTGGTTCGACGTGCCCCCGTTCGCGTCGACGGAAAGGTCGGTGTAGTCGGCGGCGCTCCCGTCGCCCAGCCGCGCCTCGAGCCGCCCCCGCGCGTACCACGCCCCGACGTAGAGCTTCAGCGTCCGCGTGGTCGTGCCCGCGGGGGCCACGATCTGGAAGCCGTTGCCGGCCGTGCCGCTGACGAAGACGCCCGTGTTAGTGGAGGCAGCCGGCGCGGGCGTCCCGTCGCCCCAGGAGTGAGAGTAGGCGAGGTCGCCGAGGCGCGAGACGGCCCCCGCGCCCAGCACGCTGTAGTTGCTGATCTGCGATGCGACGCCGGCCTTGTGGTTGAAGCTCGACGCGTCGTAGAGGCCCCAGTGCGCCCAGTCCCGAGTCCCCTCGCTGGTGAGGTTCACGTTTGCCGTCTGCGCCGCGACGCCCCCGGCGAGGGCGCCGCCGCTCTGCGCAGCCAGGACCGTGACCGGGACGTTGGCCGAGTAGTCGCCGAACCACTCGACGCCGTCCTGCACCACACGCCACTGGAAGTCGTAGGTGCCGGGCGTAGCCGGCGCGGTGACGGTGAAGGTGAAGGTGGCCTCCGCGCCCGAGATGGTCGCCGCGGGCAGGGCGGCGCGGGGCGAGCCCCAGGTGCCGTTGTCCTGCGGATTCTGCGAACCCAGTCTGTAGTTGCCGGCCTGCGTCCAGGTGTTCGCGCCCGTGTTGCGCATCGTGACCGAGACGCTGTAGGGGCGGCCGGCCGTCATCCAGTCCGGCACCGACTGCCGGACGAACGCCGAGCCGTTGGCCGGGAGCGGCGGCGGGGCGCCGTCGGCGAGAGTCGCCGCCTGGAGGGTGACGTTGCCGTGCGGGCTGTTGTAGCTGGCCTCCAGCGTATAGGAGACCGTCAGCGTCTGCCCGGCCGAGGCCGCCTTGTAGCTGATCGTGTAGACGCGGTTAAGCGTCCCCGCGTCGGCCACCAGCGACCCGACGGCGTCGGGCGCGCTGCTGTCGCTCAGGCGGGCGCGGAGCTGTGCCCGCGCGTACCACGCGCCGACGTAGAGCTTGAGGGTCTTGGTCGCGGTGTCGGCCGGGACGGTGATCTGGAAGCCGTTGCCGGCCGCGCCGCCGACGTGGACGCCCGTCGTGGTCGTCGCCGCCTGCGTCGGTACGCCGTCCGTCCAGGTGTGCGAGTAGGCGAGGTCGCCGAGCGCAGATGGTGCGCCAGAGCCGAGGAGGGTGAAGTTGCTGATCTGCGGTGCGGCGCCGGCCTTGCGGTCGAAGCCGGACGCGGAGCCGAGCCCCCAGTGGGCCCAGTCGCTGGTGCCCTCCGCCGTGAGGTTCACGCTCAGGCCCGGCTCGGCCGGGAAGAGGTCGAGCGCGCCGCCGGTCGGGGCCGAGACGGTGACTATGACGTTGGCGGTGTGGGGGCCGAACCACTCGACGCCGTCCTGCACCATCGCCCACTGGAAGTTGTAGGTCCCCGGCTCGGAGGGGGCGGTGATGGTGAAGGTGAACGTGGCCTCCGCGCCCGGCGCCACAGTGGCGGGCATGTCAACGCGGGGCGACCGCCAGGTGCCGTTGTCCCGCGGGTTCTGCGAGCCGAGCCGGTAGCCGGCGGCCTGCGTCCAGGTGGTCGTGCCCGTGTTCCTCATCACGACGGAGGCGCTGTAGGGCCGGCCGGCCGTCATCGACGAGGGCACGACCTGCGAGACGAAGGCCGCGCCGTTGACCGGCGCGGGCGTGGGCTCTTCCGTCGCCACCAGCCGCCCCCCACCGTAGATGTACTCCTTAGACGGGGCGGAGGGCGGCGGCACGGCCTGGGCGGAGGCGGAGGGCGAGATCAGTCCGGCCAGAAGCCGCGCCGCGGCCGCGACGCCGCTATGCGACGCCGCGCAGGCGACGGCCGTCGCGAGCAGCGCCGCGGCCGCGATCAGCCGGAGCTGCGCCCGCGCCTTCGCCCTGCCTGCGACGGGTTCCCTTCCGAACCTCACCTGCCTCCACGCCATCCTGTCCTTCCTTCCTGTACTTCCTGCACTCACGTCCTGGGATCGCACGACCGAGTGCGGCCCTCCGGCACG
>DATHBT010000134.1:0-1605 GCA_035295985.1 Pyrinomonadaceae bacterium
AGAGCGAGCGGGCGTACAGCTCGCCCGCCTCGCGCGGGACGCCGGCGTACTCGCCGATGGCCGCCTCGTATTCGGCGCGCGCGTACAGTTCGTTGCCGCGCCTGATGGCCGAACGCGCGTCGTCGCGGACGTTTTGCGCCGCAGCGCCGCCCGGCAGGGAGACGAGCAGCAGCGCCGACAGCAGTAACAACCTGGCTCTCATTAACACCGTCCTCCTGTTCCGTTCGGAGTTTAGGACGGCGTTGATGTTAGCGGCGTTCGAGCGCCGCGGTCTTTCCCGTTATTGCGGCGCGTTGACTCTTCTTGCTACTCGTTCGGGGGGGCTTGGTCGAAACTCCGCGGGCCGGGTAGGGCAGCGCGGCGGTAGGCCTGCGGCGTCGTGCCCGTGAGCTTGCGGAAGAGGCGCGTGAGGTGGCTCTGGTGGCTGAACCCCGCGCGGAGGGAGACTTCGGCGAGCGGCAGCGCGCCCTCGGCCAGAAGAGACTTGGCGCGCTCGACGCGCAGCTTGATCAGGTGCTGGTGGGGCGTCGTGCCCGTCGCGCGCTTGAACTCGCGGGCGAAATGAAACGTGCTCATCCCCGCTTCCGCGGCCAGATCGTCGAGGCTCAGATCATGGGCGCAGTTGTCGGCGGCGAAGGAGAGCACGCGCCCGAGTCTCTGCCCGGACAGACCGCCCCTGAAGCCGCGCACGACGCCGCCCGCCGCCGTGTAATGCCTCAGCAGGTGGACGGCGAGGACGTTCGCGAGCGACTCTGCGTAGAGCCGCCCGCCCGGCGCTTCCGAATCCATCTCGGCCAGGAGAGCGCGCCCGACGCTCGTGACGACGGGGTCGTGCGTGGAAGTTTTTACGATCACTTCGACCCCGCCGCGGCCCGGCGCGTCCGAAGCAGCGCGCAGGACGAGAGACGGATCGAGGTAGACGGCCAGGTACTCGCTCTCGCCTTCGAGCGTGGCCGCGAACGGGTGGCCCGACGGGATGACGCACACGCTCCCGCGCGCGCGCGGGCGTGCGCTCAGGCCGCCGGCCGTGCGCACCTGGCCCCCGCACCCGCCCGTCATGGAGACGAGGACGAGGTGCTGCCGGTGGCCGTGCTCGGGCAGATCGCCCGCGCGGAAGCGGTAGTGGGCGAGGCTGACGCCGTCCCACGCCGCGCGCCTCTGCGAGACGAGCGGCGGCCAGCGATGACCTTCATGAGCGTTCATTCTTTTTCGCCCTGACGCGCACGCGCGGCGCGCGGCCCGGCCGCTTCTTCCCGCGCGGCGGCAGAAGATTTAACCCGCCCGGCGTCGCGTGCCATCGCAGGCGCTCGGCCACCGCCACGCGCGCGCGCGCGAACGCCTGCCTGTCGCCGTGGAGTTGGAAGGCCCAGTTGGCCCCCATCTCAAGCGCGTTCAGCTCGAAGGCGAGCTGCGCGGGATCGGCGGCGTCGTTGAGCTGGCCCTCCGCCCGTGCCTCGGCGACCGCGCGCCGGAGGGTGGCGAGCCACTCCCGCATGATCCCCGCGACGCGGTCGCGGACGGGGCCGGGCCGGGAGTCGAACTCGGCGGCGGCGGCGGCGAAGAAGCAGCCCCCGCGGAAGACCTCGCCCTCCACGTAGCCGAGCC
>DATHBT010000135.1:0-11890 GCA_035295985.1 Pyrinomonadaceae bacterium
GCGGCAGAAGTCGGGGCGGCCGTCGCGCGGGCGCGCGAGGCGCAAGGGGGTTGGGGCGCGCGCAGCTTCGGCGAGCGCGCGGCGGTCTTCATGCGCGCGCGCGAGATCATCCTGGCGGAGTTGGACGAGATCGCGAGTCTCATCGCGCGCGAGGCCGGGAAGCCCGCGGCCGAGGCCGTGGCGATGGAACTCGTGCCGTCGCTCGATCTGATGCGCCACTTCGCGCGCGAGACCGGGCGGATGCTCCGGCCGCAGCGCATCCCCATCGGGCAGTACGAGCTGATGGGCCGCCGCTCCCGCCTCGTCTTCCGGCCCGTCGGCGTGGTCGGCATCATCTCGCCGTGGAACTTCCCCTGGGCCACGCCGCTCGGCGAGGTCGTCATGGCTCTCATGGCGGGGAACACTGTCGTCCTCAAGCCGAGCGAGTTGACGCCGCTCGTCGGCGTGAAGGTCGGCGACGTGCTCGGCCGCGCGGGGCTGCCGGAAGGCGCGCTCGAGATCGTCACGGGCGACGGGCGGACGGGCGCGGCCCTGGTCGAATCGAACGTGAACAAGATCATGTTCACGGGCAGCGTCGCCACGGGGCGGCGCGTGGCCGAGGCGGCGGCGCGGAATCTCGTGCCGTGCGTGCTCGAACTCGGCGGCAAAGACCCGATGATCGTGCTCGAAGACGCGGACATCGAAGCCGCGGCGCGCGCCGCCGTCTGGGGCGCGTTCGCCAACTGCGGCCAGGCGTGCGCGTCGGTCGAGCGGTGCTACGTCCACGAGTCAATCGCACAAGAGTTCACCGAGCGCGTCGTGGCCCGAGCGCGCGCCCTGCGGCAGGGGCCGGGCTGCGGCGAGGAAGGCTCGTGCGACGTGGGCGCGATGTCGAGCGAGCGGCAGCGCGAGATCGTCGAGGAGCATTTGCGCGACGCCGTCGCGCGCGGCGCTCGCGTGCTCGCGGGGGGCGGGCGCGGCCGGGAGACCGGGTACTTCATGCAGCCGACCGTCCTGACGAACGTCGATCACACGATGGAGGTGATGCGCGAGGAGACCTTCGGGCCGCTCCTCCCGCTGATGACTTTCAAGACAGAGGACGAGGCGATCAGACTCGCGAACGACAGCCCCTACGGCCTGACGGCGAGCGTCTGGACGCGCGACGTACCCCGCGGCGAGAGGATCGCGGAGCGCGTCGAGGCCGGCACCGTGATGGTCAACGAGGTGCTCTACACGCACGGCATCGCTCAGACGCCGTGGGGCGGCGTCAAGCTCTCCGGTATTGGCACGACGCACGGCCGCTCCGGGCTGATGGAACTCGTCCACGCCAAGCACGTCCACACCAACCGGCTCGCGCGCTTCCACGATCTCTGGTGGTTCAACTACACGCCCCGCGCCGCCTCGCTCTTCCGCGCGCTGGCCCGCCGCTTCTCGTCCGGCTCCGCGCTGCAAACCTCGCTGCTGCTGCCGCAGATGATCCGCCGCCTGCGCGAGCGCCGCTGAGGCCGCGCCTCCCCGGCCGGCACAGCCCGCACGGTTTAGCAGGCCCTGCAAAATTTTTGTTGTGCCCGGCGGCCCAATCCTCTATAGTCTCCCTCCCCCCAACAAGTCCGAGCATCCGTTGGCGTACGATTCATTCAACGGCCGGCCAGCTCCTCAATCTTCGGCCCGGCCAAGCGGCAGACAGTCTTAGACCGAACGGCATTCATCCTCTTAGTGCGTTTTAATCAGCCCCGCGTGTCACACAGGCCGCGCACGTCGGCCCTCACTACCTCAACTTCGGGAGGGGCTGCCCCGCCTGGCAGTCCCTTTGACGACAAACACCGACAGCCAACCACTTCGGAGGAAACGCATGAAAAGAGTTTTCGTAGCCCTCGCACTGCTGGCAGCCACGTTGCCGGCATCCCCGACTACTACGGCCCACGCCCAGAGCGAGCGCGCGCTTGAGCACCGGGCCGAGGTTTCTAGGCCCACTCACCACGACACCTCCTCACGCCCCCTGCGCGACATGGTCGAGACGGGCCAGCCCGCCGTCCCGCGCGGCGGGCGCGACTTCAAGCCCGGCGACCCGCTGCCCGTCGGCAACACCAACCCGTCCGGCGTCGATCCGCTGGCGGCGCGGGGCGTGGCCCCCTCCTCGGCCAACGTGAAGCCGATGGCTTCGGAGTTCGGCACCCCGATTGATCCCAACTACCGCGTCGCGCCGCCGGACACGACCGGCGACGTCGGCCCGAACCACTACGTGCAGTGGGTCAACCTCCGCTACTCGGTTTACACGCTGACTCGCGGCGCGAACAACGAGATCACCGCATTCAACCTGGTCGCCGGATTCCCGAAGAACGGGAACGTCATCTGGCAGGGCTTCGGCGGCGCGTGCGAGACGATGAACGACGGCGACCCCCTCGTGCAGTACGATCAGTTCGCCGACCGCTGGGTGCTCACGCAGTTCGCCGTCTCCTCCTCGCCCTACACGCAGTGCGTCGCCGTCTCGACCGGCCCCGACCCGACCGGCACCTACCACCGCTACGCCTACTCCTACGGGACGGACTTCAACGACTACCCGAAGATGGGCGTCTGGCGCGACGGCTACTACATCACCTACAACATGTTCCGCCGCGGGCGCACCTTCTCCGGCAACAAGGTGTGCGCCTTCGAGCGCGACAAGATGCTCACGGGCGCGGCGGCCCGCCAGATCTGCGCGCAGACTTCCAGCAGCTACGCGAGCCTGATGCCGGCCGACATCGAAGGGAAGACCCTGCCGCCGGCCGGCTCGCCGAACCCGCTGCTGCACATCGGGTCGAGCGCGATGGGCTACTGGAAGTTCGCGGTCAACTGGGCGAATGGCACGGGCACGCTCACCGGGCCGACGGTCGTCCCCGGCGTCGCGTCGTTTAGCCGCGCCTGCGGCGGCGGCACCTGCATCCCGCAGCCCGGCACCAGCCAGCAGCTCGACTCGCTGGGCGACCGCCTGATGTACCGCCTGAGCTACCGCAACTTCGGCACGCACGAGGCGATGGTCGTCAACCACTCGGTGGCGACGGGCGGCGTCAGCGGCATCCGCTGGTACGAGTTCCGCAACGCGGCGGGCCAGACCATGACGAGCGCCACCCCCGTCGTGCACCAGCAGGGCACGTTCGCGCCCTCGCAGCCCTCCGCCTACCGCTGGATGGGCAGCGCGGCGATGGACAAGACGGGCGGCATCGCCATCGGCTACAACATCTCCTCCAGCAGCATCAGGCCGAGCATCCGCTACGCCTACCGCGGCCCCTCCGACACGCTGGGCGCCCTGGGCAACGAGAGCTTCGTCCTCGACGGCCCCGGCGTGCAGACGGGGAACAACCTCTCGCGCTGGGGCGACTACAGCACCATCAGCGTTGACCCGGTTGACGACTGCACGATGGTCTTCACGACCGAGTACATCCCGTCCAACGGCAGCTTCAACTGGGCCACCTATATCCACTCCTTCAAGCTGAGCACCTGCCAGTAGCTCGCGGCTTGAACTTCGGCAGCGCGGGGCGGGCGTCCAGGAGGCGTCCGCCCCGCAAACTTTTCGGGCACGGGCGAACAGGTGCGTCAATCTCCCGGCGGGGTTGATTTCCCCCGCCCCACCCGGCAAAGTTCCCTTCGCCGGACAGGGAACGAGCGGCCCGTCTGCGGCTAAAATGATCGATCCGGTTGGAGGTTCGCGTGAACAATCTTTGGGTGCGACTGTCCGCCGCCTGCGCCCTTTACGCACTGCTCGCGGCGGGCGTTCAGGCCGGCTTCGGGGGTGAGATGAGCGAGACGGCAGGCAGCGAACCCGCTGGCGGGCGGACGGTACAGGCGGGCGCGTGGGGCGGCGAGCACATCAGCCTGCAAGTCACCGACCGCGGCGCGGAAGCCGAGTTCGATTGCGGTCGCGCGGTGATTCCGCGCCCGCTCAGGCTCGACCGCCGCGGCCGCTTCGACGTTGAAGGGACTTACTACGAGGAGCGCGGCGGCCCCGTCAGGCAGGGCGAGCGGGCCGCGGGCCACGGGGCGCGCTTCAGCGGACGCGTCGGCGGTGGCGAGATGAGGCTCACCGTCACACTCACCGACGAGAAGGAGCTGATCGGTGACTTCGTCCTCGCCCGCGGCCGGGAACCCTCGCTCGTCAAGTGCCGCTAAGACTTCCGGCCGCGCCGCATCTCGCGCCGCTGTCCGCATGTGACCGGCGCTCGCTTTCGTCCGCGGCCCCGCCGCTTGATTTCAAACGGGCCGCGCACTTAAATTTGAGCCGCGCCGATCTCCCGGTCGATTCCGTCTCTTCGGGGTAACACTCGGACTTGCTCGCACGTTTCATGCACGCGCAGGAGCGCCGCCACGCGCGCCGCAACGACAACCGCGTGGTGCGCCCCTTCGAGTGGGGCGCGGAGTTCGTCTCCGAACACCTGAACGGCGACGATCCCGCCCGCGTCGTCGCGGACTACGCCCGCCGCGCCGTCGCACGCAGCGACGAGTTCTACGCGCTGCCCGAAATCGACGACTACAGACTCGACGCGGGGCTGCTCACCTGGACGAGCGCGATCAATACGCCGTCGCCTGAGAACAACACCGCCCGCGCTCACTTCTTCCCGGAGTTGACCATCACGGGCAGGCCCAACGACACGCGCCGCGCCGTCGTCATCCTCCCGCACTGGAACGCGCAGCACGGCACCTACTTCGAGCTGGCCCGCGTCTTCAACCGCTTCGGCATCGCCGCCCTGCGCCTGACACTCCCCTACCACGAGGAGCGGCGCCCCCCCGAACTCGAACGCGCAGACCACCTCGTCGGCCCCAACGTCGGGCGCACGCTCCAGTCCATGCGCCAGGCCGTCCTGGACACGCGCGCCGCCGTCCGCTGGCTGCGGATGCGCGGCTACGAGCGCGTCGGCATCGTCGGCACGAGCATCGGATCGTGCGTCGCCTTCCTCGCGCTCGCGCACGAGCCTGACTTGCGCGCCGGCGTCTTCAACCACGCCTCCGGCTACTTCGCGGACGTGGTCTGGCGCGGGCTTTCGACCGCGCACGTCCGCGCGGGGATCGGCGACGCAGTCACGCTCGAAGCCCTGCGCGAGGCGTGGCTACCCGTCAGCCCCTACGCCTTCGCCGGGAAGGTGGCCTCCGCCTCGCCGCCGCGCCCGATCCGCTTCATCTCCGCGCGCTACGACCTGACCTTCCCCCCCGATCTCACGCGCGACGTAGTCGAACACATGCGGGCGCACGGCCACCCGCCCGACGTGGTCTGGCTGCCATGCGGCCACTACACGCTCGGCACCACGCCCTTCAAGCACATCGACGGCTGGAAGATCGTCACCTTCATACGCAAGCACCTTTAGCCTGGCGGTCGGCGCGGCGCTCCGGGGTTGAGAGCCGGCGGGTCTAACTCACCACGGAGACACGGAGGACACGGAGATCACACAGAGGGTTGTTTTCCTCTGTGCCCACTCCGTGCTCTCTGTGCCTCCGTGGTGAGTAATCCTCATTACACTCAACTCTAAGTTGACCTACTACCTGGCCCGATGCCGCTGGACTTCCCACCGCTTTTGATCTCTAATCCGCGCCGATGACACGGCCCTTCACCTACGCGCTCCTACTCTTCGCATTTGCCCTTATCACGCCGGCGCAAGCCCAGCGCGGCCGTCCGCCCGCGGGCGAGCGCCACGTGCGGAAGGTGTTCGAGCGCACCCCGCCCCCCGTCTCGACCGAGGCGCGGCGCGACATGGAAGAGAAACTCCAAGAGGCGCGCGACGCGCACCGCCGCAGCCCGCGCGACGCCGACCGGATCATCTGGCTCGGCCGCCGCACCGCTTATCTGGGCCGCTTCCGGGAGGCAATCGGCATCTACACGGAAGGTCTAAGACTCCACCCGCGCGACGCCCGCCTCCTTCGCCACCGCGGCCACCGCTACATCACCATCCGCGAGTTCCGTCTGGCCGAGCGCGATCTCGCTCGCGCCGCGCGCCTGGTCTCAGGCCGCGCCGACGAGGTCGAACCCGACGGGCTGCCGAACGCGCGCAACCAGCCGACGAGCACCCTGCAATCGAACATCTGGTATCACCTCGGCCTCGCGCGCTACCTCCAGGGTGACTTCCGCGGAGCGCTCGACGCCTACCGCGAGTGCATGAAGGTCTCGAAGAACCCGGACATGCTCGTCGCAACCTCGCACTGGCTCTACATGACGCTGCGCCGTCTGAACCGTGAACGCGAGGCCGCCGGAGTCCTGTCACCCATCACCTCCGAGATGGACATCATCGAGAACCGCGACTACCACCGCCTGCTCCTGATGTACAAGGGCGAGCTGACGCCCGGAGCGGTGCTCGCGGAGGCCGCGCGCGGCGAAACAAGCGCGCTCTCGAACGGGACGGTCGGCTACGGCGTCGGCAACTGGCACCTCTACAACGGCCGTCGCGAAGAGGCCACAGAAGTTTTCCGCCGCGTCGTCGCCGGGCCGCAGTGGACGGGCTTCGGCTACATCGCGGCCGAGGTCGAGCTGAAGCGCCTGCCGGGCGGCGCGGGGGCGGCGCACCGAGAGCGCGCACTAAGGCGCGCGGCAACTTGAGCCGCGTCATACCTTGCGGCATTATCATCCCGCGCGGCCGTCGCCCCTGGCGGCGCGCGCATAATTCACACGGCTAAGGGGAAAGGTGAAATCATGTTGAGTCAGTTAAAAGTCGGCAGACTGATCGCACTCTCTCTCGTCCTCGCGCTGTCGGCCTCCCAGCCGGCGCTGGGCGTCCAGAAGGACGACAAGAAGAAGAAACCGGCGCCGACGGGCACGCCCGTCCTCTGGCGCGAGCACGCGGACGCCTCCTCGCTCAACCTGCTCGACGGGCCGGGCGGCGAAGCGATGCGCCCCGATCTCTCCAAGGTCACGTTCGTCCGGGAGGAGACCGGCGGCTACTCGAAGAAGTACCGCGTCAAAGACGCCGCCGGCCGCACGTGGGTGGCGAAGATCGGCAAGGAGGCGCAGTCGGAGACGGCCGCCTCGCGCCTCGTCTGGGCCGCGGGCTACCAGTCCGAGATCACGTATCTCGCGCCGAGCGCGACCATCGAGGGCAAGGGCACTTTCGAGAACGTCCGCTTCGAGGCGCGGCCCGAAGGCTACGACCGGCTCGAAATCTGGAAGTGGGCGCAGAACCCTTTCGCGAACACGCCCGAGCTGCGCGGCCTGAAACTCCTGATGGGTCTTCTCGAAAACTGGGACATGAAGGACGACAACAATAAGATCGTTTACGTGCCCGGTGAGGGGGGGGCGCAGGGCGAGCTGCGCTACATCATCAGCGATCTGGGCGCGACCTTCGGCAAGACGGACTCGCCCGGCGGGGTCAGCTCCTGGCTCCGGCAGGTGCGCGGCACGCGCAACGAGCCGGGCGACTATGTGGGCGACAAGTTCATCACGGGCGTCCAGGGCGGCAATGTCGTACTCGACTACGAGGGCAAAAACTCCAAGCTGATGCGCGACATCACGGTCGAGGACGCGCGCTGGCTCGGCACGCAGCTCGCCAAGCTCTCCGACGAGCAGATCGCCGACGCCTTCCGCGCCGCCAACTACACGCCCGATCAGGTCAAAATGTTGACCGCGGCCGTCCGCTCCCGCATCAACGAACTCGTCGCCCTCAAGTGAGGCGGCCCGCCCGCCGACCGGCGGCAAACACCTCAGCCCGCCGAGAAGCGGTAATTTATGAGCACCGGACGAATTAGGCCGCGGCGGTATTCCCCGGGGAATACCGCCGCGGCCTAGTCAGCATTAGGCCTAGGCGAAACGGGGTGGCTGGATGATCAACTATCTCATAGACAAAAGCCACCTAGTTGCAACGTGGTTATCGAGCCGTGCAAACCGTCTCCGGCTTAGAGGTGCCAGAGTGGAGGTTGTCGCATTCGTTGTCACGCGTTCACCCGTTACCTCACTGCTGTTAGTTGAATCAGCCTATGCAAGCACCTGGATGCCACCCCAAGAAGGAGTAAATCTCGGCGAAACCTTCCAAGATGCGTTTTACCGCTGTGTACAAGATGAATGTGGTATTAACATCCCATCTGAACTCGGCGAGCGAAGAAAGCTTTTCTATCTACGTCATATTGAGTACTTGGGTATGCTAGACCTTCCTGCTGAGCGTTCAGGCGAGCGCCTTGTTGCAGACAATGCAGCAGACACTCCTCTCGGTAGTATAAAGTTGAAGAGAAAAGCTTACTGGGCGGCACTAGCTATAATAAAAGACGCTTCAGATATGGTCCCTGAACCTGATGGGCGTGAAATAGTAAATGCAGGTTGGTTTGACTTTGACAAGGCAAGTGACCTTATCCAGAGTACAAACAGACCAGAGAAAGCCACGCTCTTGCTAAAAGGAGTTAAGCTATGCGAAAGGCATCTCCGAGGCTCCTAGAAAGGCCTAACAACGGCATGCACCCGACAGCGAGTCAGCGGGCCTCTTATCGTTAGCTTGGCCGTACCGAAGTTTAATGCGCGGTGGGTGATGCCAGGCGTTAGGCCTTCTACTAAGGTCATTGCTATGACAGAAAAGAAAGTCAGAAGAATCGACGTTTTTTTCTATGGACTGTTCATGGACGATGCTCTCTTGCGAGAAAAAGGCATGAATCCCGCGGGTCGCCGGATGGCATCTGTTGAGAACTTCTCCCTAGTCATCGGAGCGCGCGCAACCTTGGTCCCGTGCATAGGGCGAACAGTGCATGGTGTACTCTTCTCGTTGACCCATTCGGAAGTTGATGCTCTATATTCGGAAGCTTCGGTTAGTGTTTACCGCCCGGAAGCCGTGTTCGCACAACTAGCCGATGGGAGCATCACGCCCGCTCTGTGTTTCAATCTTCCAGTGCCGCCTTCGGCGGACGAGCGAAATCCTCAGTACGTATCAAAACTAAGAGAACTCGCTACCCGAATCGGTCTGCCGCCGAGCTATGTGTCTTCCATCCAGTAGCGGACGTCGGCGTTAGCTGCCATGCGATTTAGGAGGAAGTAAAAGGGCGGCGCGCGCCGCCTGACAGCGGGACGCAACCCGGCCGCGGGTCAGCGTGCCTTTTATTGAAGACTGGCGTAGATTCGCGGTTCGCGTGTGCGCGGTGGCTGACGCCGCGCCTGAGGTTTCCTTCAAGGATTTCTATGAAAACGCTCGTTAAATTAGTCGCCTTCGTTCTCCTGCTGCCGGTGTGCCTGTCCGCGCAGGACGGGGGGGAGTGGCCGCCGCTCAGTTATCTGAGGAACGATTACCGCTCCGTCGCGGTGGTCGCGCACGTCGTCATCCGCAGCGCCGAAATCACGGGGAGGATCGGGGGCTACGAGAACTGGAAGGTGTCGGCCGAGGTCGTCGAACCCTTCAAGGGGAGGTTCCGCAAGGGCGACCTTCTGGAGTACTTCCACGGGGCGGAGGCGGGCATCAAGCCGGACTACTTCACGGGCGAGAAGATCGTCTTCCTGCTCGCCGGGCGCGACGGGGAGACGAAGGCGACCAGGTACTCGGCGCTTGAGAACTCGACCCTGCCGCACACGCAAGACCGCGTGAGAAAGCTGAGATCGATCAGAAGGTCTGACGCGAGAAGGCGGCCCAGACGTTGAAGGGGCGGGCGGGGCCTGCCCCGGAGGGCACGCGCGGACGATTGGTGATTGCGGCCGGCGAAACCTGGGGGGGGTTCTCGCCGGCCGCGCTGCGTCCGTCAGCGCAGCGGCAGAACGCCGAGACGGGGCGGTGAGGCCAAGGCCGCGGCCGACAACACGCCCGACTGCGGGGCGCGGTGGCAATCTTCCCGACGTTAATTTATCCTTCCCGCGCCTGAACGGCCCGGCGCACGCCGGCCGCGTCGCGTCGGTGCGTCGGGCGGCTGTCATCTGTCGCGCGAAAGGAGACGAATGGTGGGGACGAGTAACCCGGAGATGGAGTCTTTGAAGGCACGGCTCAAGTCCATGTGGATGGCCGGCGATTTCGGCGAGGTCGCGAAGGTCATCCAGCCTTGCGCGGAGGAGTTCGTCGCGCGCCTCGCATTGAAACCCGGCGCGCGCGTGCTCGACGTGGCCTGCGGGAGCGGCAATTTGTCGATCCCGGCGGCGCGCGCGGGCGCGACAGTGACCGGCGCTGACATCGCGACGAACCTGCTCGAACAGGCGCGTGCGCGCGCCGAAGCGGAGCGACTGACGATCCGCTTCGACGAAGGCGACGCCGAAGCCCTGCCCTACCCGGACGCGGCCTTCGACGAAGTCGTGACGATGTTCGGGGCGATGTTCGCGCCGCGGCCCGAGCTGGTCGCCTCCGAGCTGGTGCGCGTCTGCCGGCCCGGCGGGCGGATCGCGATGGCGAACTGGACGCCCGAAGGGTTCATCGGCCAGATGTTCAAGATTACGGGCCGGCACGTGCCGCCGCCGCCCACCATGCCTTCGCCGATCAAGTGGGGCGACGAGGAGACCGTGCGCGAGCGTCTGCGCGACCGCGTCGCGGATTTGAAATTGACGCGGCGGATGTGCGCGTTCAAATACCCGTTCCCGCCCGCCGGGGTCGTCGAATCCTTCCGCGCCTACTACGGCCCGACGCAGCGCGCCTTCGACGCGCTCGACGCCGAGGGGCAGGCCGCGCTCCGCGGCGACCTTGAACGTCTCTGGTCGGAGCACAACCGGGCGGCGGATGGCGCGACGCACGTCGAAGGTGAATACCTCGAAGTCGTAGCGACGAGAAAGTAGGGCCGCAAGCCTCACGCCCTCTTTCAGACGAGCGCCGGAAGCCCTCTAACGCGCGGCGGCGGCAACTTCTCTGCCGCCGCTCGTCCGACCGCGGGTCGCTCTGCCCGGCGGATCGATGAGAGAGGGCTTCCCCCATGAAAACACCGGCGGTCGGGGTGTCAGACTGAGCGGGCGCGAGCCATCACAGTCGGTCGCCAGTCTTGCTAACGACGGCGGGCGCGCGGTATCGCTCAGATAGCGCCGAGGCGTCGGAGTTCCTGCTGCTCTTCGTCCGTGAGGAAGGTGTAGGCGAGGCTGAAGCCGAAATGGGGGCCGCGCGAGACGACCCGGCCGCGCAGTTCGAGCCAGGAGCCGTCGGGCTTTCTTATGGCGAAGACGATCAGCTCTCCCACCTCGGCCGGCGCGTGCGTGTCCACGAAGCAGCCGCCCATCGAGATGTCCGAGACGCGCGCCTCGTGGCGTCCAGACAGCCCCTCCCACCACGCTTCGAGCGACACATCTTTGCGCTCGTCCTCGCGCCGCTCGCGCCCGTTGCCTTCCGGCCCTGTGCCCATCCGCAACCCCCAAGAGAAATGATGAACGATGAATTAAGAACTCGTCCGTTGTCAGTGGTCAGTTGTCCGTTGTCCGTGCTTGATAGCCTCGCCGCTAATGACGTGGCCCGGAAGCCGATGCGGCTCAGACAACGGACAACTGACCACTGACAACGGACTGCCTTTCAGTTCGTCGTTTTTAAGCCAGCGACTCCTCGAGCATCGCCTCGACGCGCGCGGCGATCTCGCGCGCCCGCTCCAGCAGATCGTCGGCCCGCGCGCGGTGCTCGGCGGCGAACTCCTCGTCGCCGATCTCGCGCACGTTGACGAGCACGTTGTAGCGCGCCGAGACCGTGGCGGCGAGCGCGAGCTGCGCGCCCGCCGCCGCGTCCGAGAGCCACGCCGGGTCGCCCAGCTCGGCCAGGGTTTCCAGAAGCTCCGCGACGCGGACGGCGTGGCGCGCGACTTCCAAAGGCACGTTGGCCGCGCCCTTCAGAGCCTCCTCGACGGCCTGCGCGCGCGCGCGCCGCTCCTCCTCCGTTCCTCGCGGCATCCGGCGCGCGCCGACTACGCCCGCGAAGGCCGCCGCGTCCTCGTCGGCCGCCTCGACGAGCAGCGCGCGCAGGTCAGACAGCTCCTGCAACAGATCGCGCGCCTCTTCGGCCGCATCCTCCTGCCGGCTTTTGCGCTCGACCAGCCG
>DATHBT010000136.1:0-18032 GCA_035295985.1 Pyrinomonadaceae bacterium
AGGCGCGGCGGGAGCCTTCGCGTCTCAAGCAGCTCGCCCGGCGCGAGCGTGTTGAAGTCGCCGGCGAGCAGGTGGAAGCCCTCGTCGCGGTGCTGCGCGATCCAGGCGAGCAGCGCGCGCATCTCGCGCATACGACGCCGCTCCGTGATGGCCGAGTGCACGGCGCTCAGGTGGACGCCGTACACGCGCAGGTTCAGCCCCTCGGGCACGATCTCCATGAAGGCGCGGCGCGACCCACGCGGCCAGTGCCACTCGTGGTGCGCGACGGGTAGGCGGCTCAGGTACGCGAGCGAGTGATCTGCGCGCGCGGCCCAGAACTGCATGTCGGTTCCGGCGGATAGCTGCCGGACGACTTCCGGCCGCGTCGCCTCCTGCAGGACGACTATGTCCGCCTGGCAGGCGCGCACGACCGCCGACAACTCGCGCTCGCGTCCCGCGCCGCCGTAGCGGATGTTGTAGCTGAGCAGTTTCAGGATCACGGACTCTTACGGGGCAGACAGTTTTCGATGTTGAGTCTTCTGTTTTCAGCAAAACGACTTGTCTCGACTGAAAACTGAATCCGCAAAGCGGGTCGTGTTGCGGGTGGTAGTGTTGCAAAAAAATCCCAATCGCACCAGATATTAAGGAGGGGCTCCGAGGAAAGGGGGGCTGCCGGGAAGTCTAAGGGTGAGCTTTTCCGCCGCCGGTGCGGGCGTCACGGGCGAATGATTAGAATTATGTAGAAGTATTTAACGGAGAGGTGTCGCCTCACTCGGCCCGCAGCGCGATCAGCGGATCGACCTTCGTCGCCCGCCGCGCCGGCAGCAGGCAGGCGAGCAGCGCGACCGCGCCGAGCAGCGCGGCGGCGGCCGCGAACGTCGCCGGGTCGGTCGGCCTCACGCCGTAGAGCAGGCTCTCCAGCACGCGCGTCAGCGCGGCGGCGCCGAAGAGACCGAGGGCGAGCCCGGCCACAGTCAGGCGCAGGCTCTGGGCCATGACGAGTCCGAGCACGTGACGCGCCTGCGCGCCCAGCGCCATGCGCACGCCGATCTCGTGCCTGCGCTGCGTGACGTAATACGCGGTGACGCCGTAGATGCCGACCAAAGACAGGAGGAGCGCGAGGAGCGCGAAGGCCCCGACCAGCAGCGTCGAGGCGCGCCGCTCGGCGAGGGCCGCGGCCACGACGTCACGCATCGGCCGCACGTTATAGACGGGGATGGCCTTGTCGAGCGCGTGGATCTCGTTGCGGGCCGCGGCGACGAGCGACGCCGGGTCGGCCGACGAGCGCACGACGAGCGAGAGGCTGCCCCAGTTCGGGTCCTGCGCGTAGGGCACGTACATCTGCGGCCCCGCCGGCTCGCCCGGCGCCGAGCGCGTGTCCCCGACGACGCCGACCACCTCGCGCGCGAACTTCTCGTCGCGCCAGATCGTGATGCGCTTCCCCACCGGGCTCTCGCCCGGCCAGAACCGCCGCGCCATCGTCTCGTTGACGACGACGACCATCGGCGACTTCTCCGTGTCCTGATCGGTGAAGGTTCGGCCAGAGACGAGCGGTATCTGCAGCGCGCGGAAGTAGCCCGGAGTCGCGGCGAGGTATGAAGCGCCGGCCGACTCTTCGGGCGTGGCGGGGCGGCCCTCGCGGATGAAGGAGCGGCCGACGTTGAAGGTGTCGCCGCCGAGCGGGAGGCTCAGCACCGCGCCCGCCGACTCGACGCCTGGCAGCGACCCGATGCGTTCGAGCGCCTGCCGGTAAACTTCGGCGCGCGCCGGCCCGGCCGGGTACTTAGGCCCTGAGGCGGAGATACGCATGGCGAGCACGCCGCCTGGGTTGAAACCGGGGTTCACGTCGCGCAGGCGCAGGAAACTACGCAGCAGGAGGCCCGCGCCCGCGAGCAGCATGAACGAGAGCGCGATCTCGGAGACGATCATGGCGCTCCTCGCGCGCCCGCCCCGCGCGCCCTCGCCGCCCGAGCGGCCTCCCTCTTTAAGTGCCTCGTTCAGGTTGCCGCGCGAAGCCTGTAGCGCCGGCGCGAGGCCGAAGAGCAGGCCTGTGAAGAGAGAGGCGGCGAGCGCGAAGCCGAAGACCCGCGCGTCGGGCCCGATCTCGCCGAGGCGAGGCGTGTTCGTCGGGATCAGCCCGACGAGCAGTTGCGTCAGCCACAGGCTGATTAACATCCCGGCCGCCCCGCCCGCGAGCGAGAGGAGAAGGCTCTCCGTCAACAGTTGGCGCACGATGCGCAGGCGCGAAGCGCCGAGGGCGTCGCGCACGGCGAACTCCCTGCCCCGCGACGCGGCGCGCGCCAAGAGCAGGTTCGCGACGTTCGCGCAAGCGATGAGCAGGACGAGCGCCACCGCCCCGAGTATGACCAGCAGCGGCGTCCGCATGTTCCCGGTCAGACGCTCGCGCAGGTTCGTCAGCCGCACGCCCCAGCCGCTGTTCGTCTCGGCGTAGCCCTGCGCCAGGCGCGCGTTGACGGCGTCCAACTCCGCCTGCGCCCCGGCGAGCGCGGCGTCGGCCTTGAGCCGCGCGACCACTTCGAGGTAGCGGTTGTCGCGCCGCTCGGCGGCCGGATCGAGCGGGAAGGGGAACCAGATTTCGGTGCGCTCAGGGTAGTTGAACCCGGGCGGCATGACGCCGACGACCTCCGTGCTCTCGCGGCCGACCATGATCTGTCTGCCGACGACCGAGGGGTCGCCGCCGTAGCGCCGCAGCCACAGGCCGTGGCTGAGGACGGCGACGGGCGGGGCGCCCTTCTCCGCGTCACCCGGCAGCAGCCCCCGCCCCAGCATCGCGTCCGTGCGGAAGAGCGGGAAGAAGTCGCCGGTGACGCTCGTGCCGAACACCCGCTCGGCCTCCTCGCCCGCGACGAGCAGCGAGCCGCCGGCGACGAAGCCCGCCACGTGCTCGAACGCATGGCTCTGCGCCCGCCAGTCGGCGAAATCGGGCACGGACATGTTGCTGTCCGTGATGCCCTTCGAGGGGTTGACGCCCTCGAAGGAGACGATCCGCTCCGAGTCGGGGTAGGGCAGGGGCCGGAGCAGCACGGCGTTGACGACCGAGAAGATCGCGCTATTCGCCCCGATGCCGAGGGCGAGTGTGACGATCGCCACTGCCGTGAAGCCGGGGTTCTTCGCCAGCACGCGCACGCCGTACCGGATGTCCTGCAAGATGGTTTCCATCACGGCCCCCGCCCTCGCCTCGCGCACCCGCTCCTTGACCTGCTCCACGCCTTCGACCTCCAGTAGGGCGGCGCGCCTGGCGGCCGCCGCGTCCATCCCCTCGCGGATCTTCTCCGCGGCCAGCAGCTCCACGTAAGCGCTGATCTCTTCGCCCAGCTCCCGCTCCACCTCGGGCCTGCGGAGCAGGTTACGCCGGAGGCTAAGAAGGCGTCGCCAGCCCGTCATGACGGTCGCTCCTACGCGGATTCCAGTGCCTGCGCGATGGCGAGCGCGATCCGCTTCCACTCGCGGGTCTCGGCGTCTAACTGCCTCCGCCCCGCGCGGCTGAGCCGGTAGAACTTGGCGCGGCGGTTGTTCTCCGATTCGCCCCACGAGGGGACGAGCCACCCGGACTCCTCCATCCGGTGGAGCGCCGGGAAGAGCGACCCCGGCTTGACCTGGAAGGTGCCGCCTGTAATCTGCTCGATGCGGCGCGAGACGCCCAGCCCGTGCAGCTCGCCGAGCGAGAGCGCCTTCAGGATCAGGAGATCGAGCGTGCCCTGGAGTAAATTAGTCTGCGTCTGCTCCACCGGCCCACCTCATATAGACGTTCTGTAGGAAGATACGGGCGCTCGTATAGAATGTCAATACGAAATTTCACGGGCCTGGGATCAAGTTGTGCGGGTGCTCGGTTGCGGGGAATTTACGTAACGCCGGTTACCCGCCGTAACGATCCCCCGAAGCCACGTCAGAGAATCGTTACGGCCGGCGACGGTTCCCGAACCGAAAGCTGAAAACCGTCTCTGCGGTTAGTCTCCGGTGGCCGCGTCGGCGGCTGCCCCGTCGGTCTCACACGTCTCTCCGCCACCGCCGATCTGGCCGACGAGCGTCAGGTAGGGCTGGCCGAACAAGCTCTCGCGCACCTGCATGACGAAGTCGCGCGTGGCCTGGATGTTGACGGGCCGCTTGACCATCGCCATCAGGCGCTCGCGCAGCGGCACGAGTTCGGGCGCGATGTCGGGGTCTTTGTCGCTCAGGGGCTTGGTGTGGACGCCGGGCAGGTAGAAGCCGTCGAGGATGTAGTAGCTCAGGACCTCGCCGCCGACGAGGGTGAGATCGAGATCGCTCGTACCGGGGCCGTCGCCGTCGAAGGGCGTGCCGTCCTTCCAGCGCCGCCCGGTGATGGCACTGCCGCGCAAGACCACGCACGTCCCTTCGGGGATGGCCTCGCGCACGACGCGGCAGAACTCCTCGAAGCGCCGCTCGTCGCCGCCGAAGGCGAGCCTGATGCAGCAGCCGCGCATCTCCTCCTCGGTCAGCTCGGCCTCTCCCTTGTTCTCTTCCTGCTTGTCGTCGGACATCGTTATGACCCCTTGATGGATTTTAGTTGGGCATGTGGGGGAAGAAGATTCACCACAGAGGCACAGAGGACACAGAGGGGGCACGGAGAAAACCGATCTGAAACCTCTCTTCAGCCTCTGTGCCTCTGTGGTGAGTGCCGGCCGCTACACTCAACCGAAGCCCTACCTCACAGGCTGCGCGCGCCGAAAGTGTCGCCCTGGCGTATGTCGCCGGTATCGTAGCCGCGACGGAACCAGCGGGCGCGCTGCTCGGAGGTTCCGTGCGTGAAGGAGTCGGGCACGACGTAGCCCTGGCTTTGCTTCTGTAGCCGGTCGTCGCCGATGGCCGAGGCGGCGCGCAGGGCCTCATCGATGTCGCCCGGCTCGATCAGTCCCCGCCGCGCGGCGTAGTGCGCCCACAGTCCCGCGTAGAAGTCTGCTTGCAGTTCGAGGCGGACGGAGAGCTGGTTGGCCTGCGCGCCGCGCGAGCGCTGTTGCAGCGAGTGAACCTTGTCCATTGTGCCGAGAAGGTTCTGGACGTGGTGGCCGATCTCGTGCGCGATGACGTATGCCTGCGCGAAGTCGCCGGGGGCGCGGAAGCGTTGTTCGAGGTCGCGGTAGAAGGCGAGGTCTATGTAAACCTTCTGGTCGCCGGGGCAGTAGAACGGGCCGACGGCCGCGGTGCCCATGCCGCAGGCCGAGCGCGTCTGCCCGTCGAAGAGGACGAGGGTGGGTTCGCGGTAGCTCTCGCCGTTCTGGCGGAAGATTTCAGACCACACGTCCTCGGTGCTCGCGAGCGCGGCGCGGACGAACTGCGTCTGCTCGTCCTGCGCGGACTGCTGCCGACTGGCCGGCTGCTGCGCGGCCGGCGCGTCGCCCGTCCCCACCTGTTCGAGCAGTTGCCGCGGGTCGCCGCCCATCAAAAGCGCGAGCAGCAGCAGGACGATAGTCCCGAGGCCGCCGCCGACGGCTAGGCCCTTCCCGCCCATGCCGCGCCTGTCCTCTACGTTCGTGCTCTGTCGCTGACCTTGCCAACGCATCGTTTTAGAACTCCTCCGCCCGCCTCGCGTAGTTATCAGTACGCACGGCCGGCGCGGCCCGCCGGCCGACGGCGTCGGGGCGGGACTCGCCGGTTGCGCGTAAAAATGCGACCGGCGCGGCGAGGTCGCGGCACGGCGCCCGCTCGAAATCGAACTTTCCCGGCCACAATTAGCAAGCGGCTTGCCAGAAACCGACGGGCCGCGCGCCCGTCCCGCGAAATCTTTGTTAACGCAGGCCCTGTGTGCTACGTCTTACGGGCCGGACGGGACACGTGGCGGGCAGTTCGGCCGCGGCTCTCGGCAAGGGAAGCAGCGAATGTATAACGTTGAGGCGACAGGCGAACTGCTCTTGAGCGGACACACGCAACCGACCGCGCCGCGCGAGGCGGCGGACGAGAGAGGACAGGAGTCGGCGCTCGTCGAGCAGGTGAGGGCGGGCGACCGGGAGGCCTTCGGCCGACTCTACGCGCGCTACGGGCGCCTGGTCCACGGCATACTCCTGGCCCGCGTCCCCTACGGCGAGGTTGACGATCTGGTGCAGGACGTGTTCATGACCGCGCTCAGAAAGATCGACACGCTGCGCGACACGGGCAGCTTCGGCCCCTGGGTAGCGATGATCGCGCGCAACCGCGCGATGGATTTTCACCGCCGCTCGCGGGAGACGACGGAAGTCACGGAGGCGGTCGCGCAGACGCGGGCAGAGCAGCGGGAGGCTGTCGAAGTTTTGAACCTGATCAGGCAACTGCCGGAAGCGTACCGCGAGCCGATGATCCTGCGCTTCATCGAAGGGATGACCGGGCCTGAGATCGCGGAGCGGACGGGACTTCAGCCTGCGAGCGTGCGAGTGAACATCCACCGCGGCATGAAAATCTTGCGCGAGCGCCTGGCGGGCGACGCGGGGAAGGGGCAGTAAAGAAGATGAGCGACTACCTCTGGGACAAGACCGGCGAGCCTGACGCGGAGACCGAGCGTCTGGAAAATCTGCTGGGCCAACTGCGCTTCCAGCCGACGCCCTTCGACCTGCCCGCGGAAATACCCGCGCGCGAGCCGCGCCCCGCGCCCCTGCCCCGCAGCGTCTTCACCTGGCCGCGCCTCGCCCTCGCCGCCTCGCTCACGCTCGCCATGCTCGCTGGCGCGTGGCTGATGCTCAGACAGCAGTCGGGCGCGACGAACGGCCCGGCGGAGATGGCGAAGCAGAATGCTCAGATGAACGCGGGCGGGAAGCAGGTGTCGCCTGCCGCGCCGAAGGCGGATGGAGGCGCGACCGAGACCAAAGCGAACGACGAGGGTAAGGGAGATGAGACGCCCGCCGTCGCCCCGACGCAAGGCGACGAGACGCAGCGCGAAGAGCATACGGCTGTCCGGCGTCGCCCGCGGCTGCCCGACCTCGCCAACAACAGGCCGCGCCGCCTGCCGCATGCCGCCGCGCCGCACAGCAGCCGTGGTGAGTCGGCGAAGCGCCGGGACAACCTGACGCCGCCGCCGCCGGAACCCGCGCAACGCGAGGAGATGGCGCGGGCCGAGCGCGAGGCCGCCGAGAAGGTGCTCTACGCGCTGCGCATCACGAGCGAGAAGCTGAACTACGCGCGCCAGCAGGTGCAGGACACGTCGCGCGGCGAGGACAACCGTTGAGCCGCCGGGCCGGCGAGACATTCGCCCGACCAGTCGTCCGACTCACAGAGTCGCCGATACCGAATGGGCCGGGCAGTCAGTCGATTGAATGAAGCAGCAATCTTGAACGGAGTTAAGTGATGAAAACAGCTCTGAGGAAAACTTTCGTGCTCGGCTGCCTCGCGCTCGCGGCCACGTGCGCCGGCGGCACGGGCTACGGGCAGCAGCCCTCGGCGACGCAGGCCCGCGCGCGCGTGCAGTTGGAGACGCTCGAACGCCTCGCCGCGCGCGCCGAGAAGTCCGTGGACGTGTCAATTGACGCAGGCGTGCTTGGCCTGGCTAAGGGCGTCTTCGCGAAGCCGAATGACGAGAAGGCGCGCAAGGTGGCCGAGGCCATCAAGGGGTTGGAAGGCGTCTATGTGCGCGTTTACGAGTTCGCCAGCGAGGGCCAGTGGGGCGAGTCGGACATCGCCGACATCCGCCGGCAGGTCAAGGAGACGGGCTGGTCGAACGTCGTCAACGTCAGGAACCGCGCCGAGAGCCGCACGGTCGAGGTGCACCTGCGCGCCGCGGACGGCAAGATCGGCGGCCTCGTCGTGCTCTCGACCGAGCCGAAGCAGTTGGTGGTCGTCAACATGATCGGCGACATCGACGTGCAGAAGCTCGCCAGCCTCCAGGGCCAGTTCGGCATCCCCGAAATAGACCTGCGCGGCGACGACGATGACGACAAGGATCGCAAGGCCGAGACGAAGCCCGCGGCCAAGAAGCCTTAAGGAGATGCGGCCAATGCGCTTTCGCAAAATGATCGCCGGCCTCGCGGCCTCCGCCGTGCTCGTCTCCGCGCTCTCGCAGCACGCGGCCGAGGCGCGCGGCGTGCCCGGCTACGACGCGGCCGTCAAACTCGTCGAGACTTACTACAAGGCCAAGTCGCGCGGCATCCCCTGGTACGCGCGCGGCGCAGTCGGCGTGGCGAAGGTCGTCTCCGCGGACGCGCGGCGCGTGGCGCGCTACGGCAACGTTAAAATCGCAGTCTTCGAGGATCAGGAGTTCACGCCGGGCACTGCGGCCGAGTTCGGCCCGGCGCTCAGGCAGCGGCTCGCGCCCCACTGGTCGCGCCTCCTCGCCGTCGGCGGCGTGGAAGACGGGCAGGTTTACACCTTCGTCCGGCGCGACGGGGAACTCTTCAAGGTTCTCACGGTCGTCATCGAGCCGCGCGACGCCGTCGTCGTCCAGGCCGACCTCAACCTCGAAGAGTTCGCCAAGCTCCTGGCTAACCCCGAGGACGAGAGCCGCGCCCTGACGCGCGACGCGACCACGGCGGACGACAAGTAAAAGCTGTTAGCTATTAGCTGTTAGCTGTCAGCCGGAAGAAGACTGATTCAGCCTCCGCTTCGTCTCCGTGTTTTTGTTTTCAGTTTTGCTAACAGCTAATAGCTAACAGCTATCTCGTCATTTCCCCATCGCCCCGGTAGAAAGGTTCGATCATGAAGAGCATCTTCCCGCGACTCTTCGCCTGCGCGCTCGCGCTCGCGTGCGCCGCGCCGCCCGCGCTCACGCAGCAGCAGGTTCCCGCCGAGCAGTCGTCGCAGCAGCAGCAAACGCCCGAGCAGCAGCCGCCTCAGCATGTCGAGGCGGACGAGGTGTTGCAGGTCAACACGCGCGTCGTCTTCCTCGACGCGCTCGTCACGGACAAGAAGACGCGCTCGCTCGCCTCCGATCTCAAGGCGGAGAACTTCGAGGTGCTGGCCGACGGACGGCCGCGCCAGCTCACTTACTTCTCGCGCGAGGGCGACGCCGGACGCCGGCCGCTCGCGCTGACGGTCGTGTTCGACCTGCGGCGCAACGGTGCGGGCCGCTACCTGCGGCGCACCGAAATCCTCGAAGCGATGGCTAACGAATTGTCCAAGCTGCCGCCTTCGGACGAGGTGGCCGTCATAGCCCTCGACACCGGATCGTTCGGCGAGCAGCGCGAGTGGCTGACGCCGTTTACGCGCAACCGCGCGCAGACGGCCTCGGCCCTCGCCGTCATACCGTCGCTCGTCGGCGAAGGCTCCTCGCTCGGCGACGCGCGACCGCTTGGCGGCCCGTCGCCCGCGCCGTCCGCCACTCCCGCCGACACGTCAGCCGACAACGCGGCCAGCCCCTCTGCGTCTCCGGCCGCAGCCAGCGACGCGGACGAGGCGGCGGCGCGCGAGCGCGAGAAGCAGCGCGAGCGCGAGCGCAACCAGGAGGGCTACTCCGTCACCGTCGGCAGCGACAGCGGCGGCTTCTCCAGGGCGACGATGATGGCCGCAAACGAGGACGAGCTGAGGCAGATACTCGAAACCTTCGACGAGGAGCACGGACGGCCCGGCGAGAAGGACGAGGTGGACAGGTTCGTTGACAAGAAGGGGCGCGAGATGACGCGGATACTCAAGCCCGACGGCACGCTCCTCGTACAGCGCAAAAAAGACGACGGCTCCTACGAGGTGAACGTCTATAACGACTCCAGCCTGCCGGGCGCGGTCTTCGAGGTGACGAAGCGCGTGGCGCGCGAGCGGCCAAACTCGCAGGGCGCGCTCATCTACGTCACCGACGGCATCGCGCTGATGGCCTACCCCGAGCGCGACTACGTCGAGCACAAGATGCTGCGGCAGAACTTCATCTTCAGCGCGCTCGTCACCGACATGAAGACCGGCTTCAAGCTCGCGAAGCCCTTGCTCTCGCCGCTTGGCAGCCTGATCGGCCTGAACATCTACGGCGGCGCGCAGCACATCGCCAAGCAGACCGGCGGCGAGGCCCTTCGCGTGCGCCGCCCCGCGGACTACGCCGAGGGCCTGTCGCGCATCGTCGGGAATCTGAACGCGCGCTACAGCCTCGGCTTCACGCTCGCGGAGGGCGAGGCCGACGACGGCCGCCTCCACCCGCTCACCGTCCGCGCGCGCGCCAGGAACGCCAAGGGCAAGGAGCGCAAGCTCGAAGTGAAGACGCGCAGCGGCTACTTCACGCCCGCCACCAGGCAGGCCAAGCCCCCGGCCGACGCGGCCAGGAAGGCGGCCGACGCATCGCAGACAGAGCGCGTGAAGAACTGACGATGAAGACGGCCCGGCTAACGTTTGTGCTCGCGGCCCTCGCGCTGTCCCTGTCGAGTGTTAGCGCGCAGTTGCCCGAACAGTCGCAGCCCGCGAAGGCGGGCGAGGCGGCGGGCGCGTCCGAGGCCGCGCCGGCGGTCGTCGAGGGGCGGGCGCGCTGGACTTTGAAGACGGGCGGGAGCGTCTATTCGACCCCGGTCGTTGCGGGCGGCGCGGTCTATTTCGGCAGCTACGACAACCACCTCTACGCGGCCGAGGCGGCGACGGGCCGCGAACTCTGGCGCTTCCGCACGGGCGGGCGCGTCTTCGCCGCGCCGGCCATCGACGCCGGCCGCGTCTATTTCGGCAGCCAGGACAACCGCCTCTACGCGCTCGACGCCGCCACGGGCCGCGTCCTCTGGAAGTACAAGACGCCCTACTCCGTCAACTCCGCGCCCTCCGCGACCACTGATTCGGTCTTCTTCGCCTGCACGGACGGTAACGTCTATGCGCTCGACGCGGCGACGGGCAAGCACCGCTGGTCGCGCACGGCGCGCAGCGGCACGCCGACCGCGACGGAGCTGGCGGGCGACCTCGTCCTCTTCGGCATGGGCCTCGGCGTGCAGGCCGTAGACGCGCGCACGGGCGAGGAGAAGTGGTTCTACAGAACCGCGCGCGGCGTCACCGCGGCGGTTGTCGTCGCGGAAGGCGCGGCCTACTTCGGCAGCCTCGACGGCCACCTCCACGGCGTTGACGCGCAGACCGGCGCGGGGCGCTGGAAGTTTAAGACCGAAGGCGGGCTGCCGCACTCACCCGCCGTCGCGGACGGCCGCGTCTATTTCGGCGGCATCGACGGCACGCTCTACGCGGCCGACGCCTCGACGGGCCGCGAGCTGTGGCGCTTCGCTGCCGAGCACGGCGTCACGAGCGCGCCCGCCGCTGCGGGCAACCTCATCTACTTCGGCAGCACGCGCGGCCTCTACGGCCTCGACGCCGCCTCGGGCCGCCAGCGCTTCTGGTTCCCCACCGAGCGCATCGTCACCTCCACCCCGACCCCGCAGGGCGGCCTCCTCTACTTCGGCGGCTGGGACGGCACGCTCTACGCCGTCCAGTAGGACGATTGCGGAATGCGGATCTCGGATTGCGGATTGAAGAGACGACCTGTCTTCTAATCCGCAATCCGAGATCCGCATTCTGCAATTTGTTTTGACACCCGAAAAGAGGCGCAGTTATCATCCGGCCGTTCCCAAAGCTCGTCTCAGTCAGCGACAGCCCCGTTGCATCCCTTTGAAGTGAGCCTCGTTCGCGCGCCGTCAAGGGTGGCGAGCGGTTCGAGTCTGTTCCGGCCGATGGAGAAATTCACGATCCGACGCGTCGGCGTGCTCGTCAAGCCGAACCACCCGGAGGCGACGCGGGCCGTCTGCCGCCTGCTCGAATACTTCACGGCGCGCGGCGTCTCGCTCGTCGCCACGAAGCGCTTCGACAGCGCGACGTTCGTGCGCGAGACCGGCTGCGCCCTCGAAACCCTCGACGCCGAGCAGTTGGCCGACACGGTCGATCTCATCGTCGTCTTAGGCGGCGACGGCACGATGATCGCCACCGCGCGCCTCCTGGATAATCGGAGCGTCCCCGTCGTCGGCATCAACTTCGGCAGCCTCGGCTACCTCACGGAAGTCCGCCTCGAAGAGATGACCGCCGCGCTCGACGCGGTCTTCGCCGGCGACTTCCGCCTCGACCGCCGCGTGATGCTCGCCGCCGAGCTGTGGCGCGGCGAGGAGCGGCTGCTCCGCAACCGCGTCCTGAACGACGTGGTCATCTCCAAATCCGCGCTCGCCCGCATCATCGAGATCGAGACGCTGCTCGACCGCCAGTTCGTCAACTGCTTCCGCGCCGACGGCCTGATCGTCTCGACGCCGACGGGATCGACCGCCTATAACCTCTCGGCCGGCGGCCCCATCATCTACCCCTCGATGAACGCCGTCGTCATCACGCCCATCTGCCCGCACACGCTCTCGAACCGGCCGCTCGTCGTGCCGGACGACGCCGAGATCGAGTTGACCCTGAAGACGCCGCAGGAGGAGGTCGCGCTCACGCTCGACGGGCAGGTCGGCTACCGCCTCGAAGCCGGCGACCGCGTCCTGATCAGCAAGAGCCGCACCGCCTTCAACCTGATCCAGCCCCCGCACCGCAACTACTTCGAGGTGCTGCGCGGCAAGCTCCGCTGGGGGAGGTGAGAAAAGCCGTGACGAGTGACGGGTGAGAGACTTTCGCGGCGCGGACCGCGACGAGGGAGGAACGATGCCTGACGACAAACGTGATCAAGAGTTGACGAAGCCCGGCGTGCGCTCGGACGCTTACGAAAGAGAAGCGACGACCGATCTGAAAGATCAAACGCCCGACCGGCCGAAGGGGATGCCGCTGCACACGCGCATCCTGATCGGGCTGCTCGTCGGCGTCGTGGCGGGCGTGGCGGTGAACTACGCGGTCGGCGGCGCAGACCCGCGCGTCGGGTGGGTGATCGCGAACGTCACGGAGCCGATAGGGACACTCTTCCTGCGGCTGCTGCTGATGGTCGTCGTGCCGCTCGTCTTCTCGTCGCTCGTCGTCGGCGTCGCCGGGATCGGCGACGTGCGTAAGCTCGGCCGCGTCGGCCTGAAGTCTTTCGCCTACACGCTCATCATCTCGGCGATCTCTGTCGTCATCGGGCTGACGCTCGCGAATACGATCCGGCCCGGCGAGAAAGTGGATCAGGAGACGCGCGCCGGACTCGAAGAGCGCTACGGCACGGACGCCTCAAAGCGCGTGGCCGACGCGACGAAGGCGGGGACGACCGATTCGGCGCTGATGCAGGTGGTGAAGACCATCGTGCCGGCGAACCCGGTGGCGGCCGTGGCCGGCGTCGTCTCCGGCGCGACGACGCAGGGCGACACACCGAACATGCTCCACCTGATGTTCTTCGCCGTGCTGCTCGGCGTCGCCGCCACGCTCATCCCCGTCGAAGTCTCCGCGCCGCTCCTGCGCGGGTTGCAGGCCCTGTTTGAAATCTCGGCGAAGATCATCGACATCATCATGAAGATCGCGCCGTTCGCCGTCGCCTGCCTCCTGTTCAACAACACGGCGCGCTTCGGCCTCGACCTGCTCGTCGCGCTCGGCTGGTTCGTCGCGACGGTGCTCGGCGGATTGGCCCTGCACATGTTCGGCGTCTATTCGCTCTCCGTCTATTTCCTCTCCCGCATCTCGCCATTGGAGTTCTTCCGCCGCATCAAGACGGTGATGCTGACGGCCTTCTCCACCTCGTCGTCGAACGCGACGCTGCCGACCGCGCTGCGCGTCTCGGAGGAGAATCTGGGCGTGCCGCGCGAGATCAACAGCTTCGTGCTGACCGTGGGCGCGACGGCCAACCAGAACGGGACGGCGCTCTACGAGGGCGTGACGGTCTTGTTCCTCGCGCAGCTCGCGGGCATCGATCTCAGCATCGGCCAGCAGCTAGGCATCGCCTACTTCGCCATCCTCGGCGGCATCGGCACGGCGGGCGTCCCCTCCGGGTCGATCCCCTTCATCATCGTGATGCTCGCCACCTACGGCATCAACCCGGCGCTCATCGCCATCATCCTCGGCGTCGATCGTATTCTGGATATGTGCCGCACGACCCTGAACGTCGCGGGCGACATCACGGCCGCGACCTACGTCGCGCGCTCCGAAGGGTACGAGCTGCTCCAACCGCACGTGCCCGCGCTCGCCGCCGCAGGCGTCGTGACGGCCGGCCCTTCGAGCCGCGACGTGATCGACTGAAGGTCGGAGGGGCTTGGCCGCGGCGCGCGCGCGTTGAAGTTTTTTGCAAGAGAGAGGAGTCGGCTAGATGGTCTTCCCGATCAGAGACGACAACACGGGGCGTACGATCACGCCCTTCGTCAACTACGCCTTCATCGTCGCGAACGTCCTCGTCTTCGTCTTCCTGCAAGGCGTCGGGTCGAACGAGGGGTTCACCTACGCCTTCTCGACCGTCCCGCAGGAGATCGCCACGGGCACCGACATCGACCGCCCCGTGGTCGTCGAAGACCCCATCAGCGGCGACCCCATCGGGCGCATCGACTTGCAGCCGACGCCCGGCTCCGTCTACCTCACGCTGCTCACGTCGATGTTCATGCACGGCGGCATCATGCACCTCTTGGGCAACATGCTCTTCCTGTGGATTTTCGGCGATAACATCGAGGACGACCTCGGCCACGCGCGCTACGCGGCGTTCTACCTGACGGCCGGGCTGCTCGCCTCGCTCGCGCACGTCGTCTCGACCTTCGCCTTCGGTCAGAACCCGTACATCCCGAGCCTCGGCGCGTCGGGCGCGATCTCCGGCGTGATGGGCGCGTACCTGCTGCTGCACCCGCGCCGCCGCGTGACGGTCTTCATCTTCCGCTTCCTGACGGAAGTGCCGGGCATCGTCGCGGTGGGGATGTGGTTCGTCTTGCAGCTCATCAGCGGCTTGGGTCTGCTCGGCGGCGGCTCGCAGGTCGGCGGCGTCGCCTACGCCGCGCACATCGGCGGCTTCGTCGCCGGCTTCGCGCTCGTCAAGCTGTTCATGATCGGACGCCGTCCGAGCGGGGGGGGCGACGCGCGCGGGCCGATGATGGCACCCCGCGGGTTCTGACGCCGCACCGTGCCGGCGTTGCGTCGCTGCGTCGCCGTACTGGCGCGGCGCTGCGGCCGACGCGCTCTGGGGCGATCTAATCAACGCGGGCGGGTAAAATTAACCTGCGCGAGAAACGTTCGTGACAGGCGGGAGGGCACTATCGGCCTCCCGCCATTTTTTTGCCCGCGCGTCGCCGGGCACCTTCGGGCGGGGAGCAGGGGAGTAACGAGTGTGGGCAAGAGAATCGTCTGGATCGCACTGTGCGCTTTCGTCGGGCTGGCGCTATCGTTCTCCAGCCTGTCCTAGGCGCGGGCGGGGCACAAATAGAAAGGCGAACGGGGCGGCCCGCGGCGGCCCCGTTCGCCTTTTCGCCTTCTAACGCCGCCCCGCCGTCTCTTCCCGCGCGCCCGGCCCCGAAAAACCCCCGGCCGAGGCCCGCCCGCCGCGCTAAAGTATGCGAGAAAAAGGTTGACGGGCCGAAGCCATAAAGCTTATCGTTGCTGTCCCAAAGCAGGTGTCGCCGGTTTTTCGCTTCCACCCAGCTTCGCATACCGCGGGACTCGCCCCGCACGGCTTTCAGCTTCTCGGCCCCAACCCATAGCTTCTCGGCCTTAAACTTTTGAAGCTACTCCCGTTGGCAGGCTCAAAAAGCCCTAGGAGACTAAAACCCCCATGCGCCGAAGTGTAGTCGCTCGTGCCTTCCTCCTGAATAATCACACCTCCCGCGTGCCGCTCTCTTTAATACTCTCGACGGCGCTCGTTCTCATCCCAGTCCTGCCGCTCGCGGGCTTCAGCGCGCGCGCGGCCTCGCGCCCGGCGGAGGCCGCGCCGGCCGAGTCAAGGCTCGCGCCCGCGCCCGTCGCCGTCCCCGCGGCCACGCTCCTGGCACCCTCGCTCACGGCGACCAAGACCGACTCGTTCGCAGACCCGGACGGCGACGGCAAGGCCGAGCCGGGCCAGACCATCAACTACACCGTCACGATCACGAACAACGGGACGGACGCCGCGAACGTCGTCTTCACCGACACGGTCGATCCGAACACGACGCTCGTGCCCGGCTCCGTGCGCACGTCGCCCGTCGCGTCGGGCGACACCTACTCGGTGCTCGGCAACGTCCGCATCCAGCCGGGCGCCGCCGCCGGGCTGCTCGCCAACGACTGCGACCCCGACAACGGCGGCCCGTGCAGCAACGCCGGCCTCACCGCCTCCGGGCCGACCGCCTCGGCGCAGGGCGGTAACGTCGCAGTCAACTCCGACGGCTCCTTCTCCTACAACCCGCCGGCCGGGTTCGAGGGCACCGACACCTTCACCTACACCATCACCGACGCGACGGGCCTGACGGACACGGCCACCGCCACGCTCACCGTCAACGACGTGGTCTGGTTCGTCGATAACTCGGCCGCCGCGGGCGGCGACGGCCGCCTGACCTCGCCTTACAACAGCCTCGCCCCGCTCAACGGCGCGGGCGGCGCGGGCGACCCGGACGAGACCTTCGACGTGATCTTCGTCCACCAGGGCAACGCCGCCTACTCCGGCGGGATCGCGCTCGAAAACAACCAGCGGCTCGTCGGCCAAGGCACGAGCCTCGACGCGGCGCTCGCCGCCTTCGGCATCACCGTCCCGGCGCACAGCGACGCGCGGCCCGCCTCCACCGGCAACCCGACCATCACGAACGCCGCGGGCGACGCCGTCGCGCTCGCCAGCGGCAACACCGTGCTCCACGTTAGCCCCTCCGCCAGCGCCGCGTCCTCGTCCGCCGTCTCCGGCAACGGCATCGGCGGGACGACCACCATCGCGGGCGTCAACGCGAGCGCGAGCGGCGCGGCCAACGGCGTCACGCTCGCCGGGGTCGGCGGGCCCGTGTCCGTGTCGGGCGGCTCGGTTTCGGCGAGCAGCACGGGCGCGGCCGTCTCCGTCAGCGGCGGCGCGGCGAACGTCGTCTTCACCAACACGAGCGTGAGCCAGAACGGCGGGCGCGTCGTCAGCATACAGAACCGCGCGGGCGGGGCCGTTCACTTCGCCGGCACCTCGGCCGTGACGGGCGCGAACTGCGCGACCGACGCCGTCGTCCTGCTCAACAACGCCGCCACCTCCTCCGTCACCTTCTCCGCCCCCATCCAGGTCAACACGAACGCGCCGGGCGCGCGCGGCATCGTCGCCAACGGCCCCGCCGGCTTCACGCTCAACGTTGCGACGGGCAGCACCGTCAACTCCACGGGCGGCGCGGCCATCGACATCGAGGACATCTCAGTCAACGTCACCTTCTCCACGACCTTCTCGACCAACTCTAACGGCCACGGCCTCCGCGTCGAGAACGTCAGCGGCACGGCCTCCTTCGGCAACACGACGGTCAACAACTCGGCCGCGACGGGCGTGGCGATGTCGGACAACACTGCCGCCGTCACCTTCTCCGACCTCGACATCGCGCCCGCCGCGGGCCAGCGCGCCCTGCTCGCCTCGAACAACTCGGGCGCGATCTCTTCAACGAGCGGCGTCGTCGCGACGACGAACGCCACGGCCATCGAGATCGCCGGCGCGAGCGCGGCCTCTCGCAGCCCGATCAACCTGCGCCTGACGAGCGTCTCAGCTTCGGGCGGCCCGAACGGCATCGTGCTGCTGAACACGTCGGCGGCGGTCGCCGGCGCGAGCGGCTTCCGCGTCCTCGGCACGGGCAGCGACCCCTGCACGAACGCCTCCACGGCGGGCTGCACGGGCGGCACCATCGCGAACACCACCGGCTCCGACGGCGCGACCGCCGGCTCGGGCGTCCGCCTCGACAACGCCGACGCCGTCGTGCTGTCGCGGATGCACATCCGCGATCACTCGAACTTCGCCGTCGCCGGCACGAACGTCAACGGCTTCGTGCTCGACACGTGCGCCGTCGGCGGCGCGAACGGGACGACCGCGGGCGCGCCCTTCAACGAGGGCAGCGTCTCCTTCGACGGCGGCGGCGCGGGCGCGGGCCTCCACGGCGCGAGCGCCATCACCAACAGCGACGTGCGCGGCGGCCTGCTCAACAACCTCCGCGTCGTCAACTCGGCGGGCACGCTCAACCTGAGCGTTTCGGGCAGCACCTTCGCCAACAACAGCGCGGCGGCGGGCAGCGACAACGTCACCGTCCAACTCTCCTCGGCGGCCACCGCCTTCGTCGGCTTCGCCGGCTCGACGTTCGCGGCGGCGGGCGGCAACCACCTCGGCTTCATACTCGCCGGCACGTCGGTCGGCC